>CAYUHJ010000155.1:0-14835 GCA_964444365.1 uncultured Alcaligenaceae bacterium
CTCGTGCCGGTGGTCGACTTCTTCGCCGGCGACGCGACCCTCCGCGGCGGCGTCCCGGTCACGTCCCTCGACGTGAACGTGGACGGGACCGTCGAGATCATCACCGGCTCGGCGGCCGGGAGCCTGCCGGTCGTCCGGTTCTTCGAGCCGTCCGGCCGGCTGCTCAACGAGTTCTTCGCCGAACGGCAGGAGTTCCTCGGCGGGGTGTACGTGGGGTAGCCGACCGGCGATGCTTCGCTCCGCCCGCGGTCCGCGGTCGGCCCCCAACCGGGCGGTCGGCCGCGGACCGCTCGCGTCTGTCGCCGCTGGGACCGGCCCCGCAAGTCGGGTTCTACGGGCCGGCCGGGTCGGGTACACTGGGGCGGTCCCCTCCCCGGAGGTCCGCCGTGGCCCGGTTCCGCTGGCCGTTGCTGGTGCTGGTCATCTGCCTGCCCGTCGCGGTGCTGGCGACGGGGGTGCGGCTGCCGTTCTTCGACACCGCCCCGCGGCTGCCCCAACCGCTCCCCGTGCCGGACGGGGACCGGGAGATGGCGTTCCTGCACACCACGACCAACTGGACGACGTGGGAGCGGTTCGTGTCCGGCGTCGTCCGGGCGCGGCTGCTCGTGCCGGGGCTGAAGGTCGACGACTCCCGCGCGTTCCGGGACCGGACGACCGAGGTGCCGGAACTCGTCCTGACGGTGGACGGCAAGCCCGGGGCCCTGCGGATCAGGTGGTACAAGCAGACGAGCGAGGCGAACGCGGCGCAGTGGATTCAAGCGCTGGCGCGGCGGAAGCCCGCGCCGCTGGCGGTGATCGGCGGCGGGTCCAGCGACCGGGCCGCCGAGCTCGCGCGGGGGCTCGACCGGCAGACGGACTGGACGGGCGACCGGCCGCTGCTGTTCATCACGACCGGGACCGCCGAGGAACTGCTCGCCGACGCGGACGCCGCCGCCCCGGACCAGCTCCGGCCGAGCCACGGGCTGCTGGACGTGTACGACCGGCGGTCGTTCCGGTTCTGCTTCTCGAACCGGCAGATGGCCGACGCGGTGCTCGACTTCGTGTGGGCGAGCCCGGACTTCCGGCCGGCCGCGTTCGGCGACCTCGCCCCGCTCGCCGTCCTGTCCGGGCTCGCCGCCGACCCGCGGGCCGGGGGGGGCGAGTCGGCCCCGCCGGACCACCCGCCGAACGTGTTCAGCGCCTACTGGCAGGACGACCCGTACTCGACGGACCTGCACTACCAGTTCGGCCACGCGGTCCGGGAAAAGCTCCGGTGCGAGAACGACCCGACCGCCCGGCCGCGGGTCCGGTCGTCGAGCTGGAGCATCCCCTTCAGCGTCGGCGGGTTCACCCGGCCGAACCAGTACGAGGCGAAGGTCGTCGAGTCGATCCTGCAACAGTTCCAGGCGATGCCGTCCCAGCGGGTGATCCTGGTGCTGCCGACCGTGACCAACCCGGCCCGGCGGCTGCTGCGGACGCTGTACGAGGCGGCCCCGTACCTGCGGCACCGGCTCGTCGCGGTCACCGGGGACGGCATCCCGGTCAACGCCGTCTTCCGGGACGGGTCGTTCGCGTGGCCGGTGAACGCGGTGCCGTTCCCGCTGGTGATGTTCACCCACCACAACCCGGTGGCGTGGGACGAGCCGGGGAAGACGCCGGCCGCCCCCGCCGGGTACGAACTCGCGCCGCCGACCAGCACCGAGGACGTGCTGCTGTTCGCGGAAATGACCCAGGTGATGGTCGAAGCCGCGTTCGGAACCCGGCCGGACACCCCGCCGGCCGAGGCGACCCTCGTCGCCCGGGCGGACGCGCTCGCCGACCGCATCCGGGGCCGGTGCCCGCCGTTCTTCGACGACAACGGCAACCGCGTCGGCGGGGCCGGCGAGTACGTGGTCGTGGTCCGGCCGACGGTCGTGCCCGGTGCCGCCAACCCCGCCCCGGACCCGAACGCGCAGCTCGACGTGTGGCGTCGCCGCGGCGACCGGACCTGGGACCTCGTCCGGTCGGTCGGGATCGACCAGTGGCGGCCGCAGACCCCGATCTCCGCGAAGGACCCGCGATGACCCCGCCGCCGCCCGGTCCGGAGCGGGCCGCCTGGAAGTACGTCGGCGGCCTCGCCCCCGGCGTGATCGTGTGGGTCGTCCTCGTCGGCTGGCTCGCGTACCTGCTGTACGCGCGGGCCGAGTGGTCCGAGGAGGCCGACCGCGCCACCGTCCGGGAGTGGGTGGAAGAGGCCCGGACGTTCCGAAAGTCCCTGCCGGAACTCGTCCGCGAGTACGTCCGCCTGCGGGACGAGATGGTCGCCGCCGGGCCGGGGGACCGGGTCGCCGCCGACCGCGTGGCCGAGAAGCGCGACGAGATCCGCGAACAGCTCCAGTCCCTCGCCGAGCCGACCCGCGCGTACCTCGGGCAGCTGCCGTCCTTCCCGGTGATTTACGCGGTCGAGGTGGCCGTCGCCCCGCCCCCCGGCGGCCCGGACACCGCCGCCGACCGGATCGTCTGGGACACCCCGCTGCCCCGCCCCCGCCAGCAGAACGAGCACGGCCTGCGGACGGTCGAATCCACCCCCCTCGGTGACGGCAACCGCCGGGCGGTCATCCGGTGCGAGTACCAACTGCACGCCTTCAACAAGCTGCAGCGCCGCGAGGAAGAACGGCAGCGCATCTCGCTCGTCGCGGGGGCGGTCCTCGTGGCGGCCACGTTGCTCGCCGGGCTCGGCGTCACCCGCTTCCTGGCCCGCGAACGGCAGCGGGACATCGAACGCTACCGCGTCCAGATGGTCGCCGAACACCGCGAACGGGAAGTCCTCGAAGTGCGGCTCCGCCAGCAGGAGGCGGAGCGCGCCCGCGACGACCTCGACCGCAAACTTCTGGAGGAAAAGCTCGTCGCCGCCGACCTGCGCGAACGGGCCGACGACGCGGAGAAGTCCGCCCTCGAAATGAAGTCTCAGCTGTACGCCAGCATCGGCATCATGGCGGGCAGCTACGCGCACAACATCAAGAACCTGCTCGTCCGCCCGAACGACCTGCTGTCCCGCTGCCTCGAAGCCGACGGCATGACGACGGATCAAGCGGGAATGTTGCAGGAGGTTCGCTCCACGCTCGGCACGGTGACGGAACGCCTGCAACAGATCCTCCGCACGATCCGCCGCGACCCGAACAGCGCGGACCTCGCCCGGCTCGACCTCGGGCAACTCGTCCGCGACACGGCTCAGACCTGGGGCGAAATCGGGCGGGACAAGTGGAAGGTCGTCATCTCGGCGTTCGCCCCCGAGGGTCCGTTGCCCGTGAACGCGGACCTGTCGCACCTCCAGCAAGCGGTCGAAAACCTCGTCTTCAACGCGCGGGACGCCACCTTCGAGATGCGCAACCGCCTCCGCGAACTGGCCCGCTCCGCCGACCCCGCCCACCGCAAGCAGAAGCTCATCGAGGCGGCCGCCTGGAAGGGGGAGATCACGCTCACCGCCCGGAAGGACGGCGAGTTCGCGGTGCTGGAGGTGCGGGACAACGGCATCGGCATGACGGACGAGGTGCGGGCGAACTGCCTCAAGACCCACTTCACCACGAAGCGGGACAACGCCCTCTACTCCGGCTACAGCGCCGGCATGGGCCTCGGCCTGTCGTTCGTCGCGGTCGTGCTCGAACACCACAAGGCGGACCTGACGGTCGCGTCCGAGCCCCTGATGGGGGCGACGTTCATCGTGCGGTTCCCGCTGGCGGGGTAGTCGCAACCTTCAGGTCCCCTCCCCCCTTGGGGGGGAGGGTTAGGGTGGGGGGTGGAGACTTCACCACCCAAGCGACCCCCACCCCGACCCTCCCCCCTCCCAGGGGGAGGGAGGAAGAGGTCAGCCGGCTAACCGGGGAGTTGCCATTCGATCGGCTTCTGACCGTGCTGCTCCAGCGCGGCGTTCACCTTCGAGAACGGCTTGCTGCCGAAGAACCCGTTCTTCGCGGACAGCGGCGAGGGGTGGGCCGACGCGATGACCGTGTGCCGCGAAGCATCAATCAACGCGGCCTTCTTCTGGGCGTACCCGCCCCACAGGACGAACGCGACGTGGTGGGGCAGTCGGTTCACGTCCCCGAGCACCGCGTCCGTGAACTTCTCCCACCCCTTCCCCTGGTGCGAGTTCGGCTCGCCGGCCCGCACCGTCAGCACCGCGTTCAGCAGCAGCACGCCCTGTTTCGCCCACGCTTCGAGGTTCCCGTGCTTCGGCGGCGACACGCCCGCGTCGTCCGCGAGTTCCTTGTAGATGTTCCGCAAGGAAGCGGGAAGGGCGACGCCGGGCCGGACGGAGAAGCACAGCCCGTGTGCGTGCCCCGGCGTGGGGTACGGGTCTTGCCCCAGGATCACGACGCGGACGTCGGACGGCGACGTGAACGCGAGGGCGTTGAAGACATCGGGTTCGGGAGGGAGGACCTGTTTCGCCGCCCGTTCCGCCGCGACGAACTCGCTCAGCGGCGTCCAGTACGGCTTCGCGAACTCGTCCTTCAACACGGGCACCCACTGCGGGGGGAAGTCCGCCGGTGGGGTCCCTTCGCCTTGCGGTTCGACGGGTGCCGCGTCGAAGAGGGAGGGCGTGGGGGCTTTTTTGACTCGCGGCATGGGGAAATCTCGCGTTCGGGCGCGAACCCGCAGGTGGGTTTGCCTTGTCAATTCTGACGCCCGCGGTATATTCGACAATGTCGGTAGACAGCGTCTCGGTAGCTCAACTGGATAGAGCATCGGCCTCCGGCGCCGAAGGTTAGAGGTTCAAATCCTCTCCGAGATATTCCCCCCTATTTGTCAGTTTGCACCGTCATCACCCAGCACCGCAGCACCTCGGCCACGCTCCACGCCTGGGCGACGCAGCCGCGCGGGGCGAACGGGTCTTCGGCGTCGAACACCTCGCTGATCGAGCCGATGCAGGCGTCGCTCAGGTGGGACTCGAAGCCGGCCAGGAGGCCGCGGACCTCCGCGGTGCGGTCCGGGTACGCCTTCCGCCACGCGTCGACGAACGGGCCGATGAGCCAGGCCCACACGGTCCCCTGGTGGTAGGCCGCGTCGCGGGCGCGGAGGTCGCCGAAGTACCGGGACTTGTAGTCCGGGCTGCCGGGGGCGAGCGACCGCAGCCCGACGGGCGTCAGGAGGCGGGTGCGGCACGTCTCCACGACCGCGGGCCACCGCAGGGGGTCCAGGATCGGGTGCGGCAACGAGATCGCGAGGAGTTGATTCGGCCGGCACGACGGGTCGTCCCCGCTTTCGCCGTCGACCACGTCGAAGAGGCCCTCCTCCGCCTCGCACCAGAACCGCGTGTTGAAGGACGCCGCGGCACGATCGGCGGCCTGTTTCATCTCGGCGGCCGCGGCGGCGTCCCCCTCCTCGGCCAGCCAGCGTTCCATCAACCGCAGCGCGTTGTACCACAGGGCGTTGATTTCCACGGCCTTCCCGCGGCGCGGGGTGACGACCCAGTCCCCGCACTTGGCGTCCATCCAGGTGAGCTGGTAGCCCTCCGCCCCCTGGCGGAGCAGGCCGTCGGCCGGGTCGACGCCGATCCCGAACCGGGTGCCGCGGGTGTGGTGGGCGACGATGTCGCGGAGCGTGGGCAGCAGTTTCCGCAGGGTCTCGCGGTCGTTCGTCACTTCCGTGAAGCGGTGGAGCGCCTGGAAGAACCAGAGCGTGGCGTCCGCCGTGTGGTACACGCCCTGGCTTTCCTTGTCCGGAAAGTAGTTCGGGATCAGCCCGTCGCGGATGTGGGCGGCGAACGTCCGGAGGATGTACCCCGCCTCGCGGTGCCGGCCGGTGACGAGCGTCAGCCCGTCCAGGGCGATCATCGTGTCCCGGCCCCAGTCGGTGAACCAGTGGTAGCCGGCGACGATGGTCCGCGCGTCGTCCCCGGCGGCGTGGGCGCGGGCGGTGTCGGCGGCGCGGGTTCCGGGCGTGATGACGAACTGGTCCGCGGCGAGCACCAGTTCCGCCCCGAACCCGGAACGCGCGGCGGGGTCCGCGACGGCGATCAGCCGGCGGCGGCGGTCGAGTTCGTGCGCCAGGGCCGCGTCCGGCGGCACCGCCAGGAACGTGTCCCAGGATTCCGTCGAGGCCGACAGCACGACCTCGCGGTCGGCGGTCAGGTTCACCCGAAAGACGCCGGGGCTCCAGAGGACGCCGACGCCCTCGTACCCCCGGTGTTCTTCCACGCGGTACAGGATCTCCGGGGACCGCCGGCCGTCGAGGGTGAGGGCGGCCGCGTCGCCGAGCAGGTGGAGCCGGAGGGGCGGGAACGGGTGGGACGGCCCGCACGCCAGTTCGTACCGGTGGTCGGTCGCGGTCAGCGTGTACGGCTCCGGGGACCGCACGCTGACGGGGTCGTCGTGCCCGCGGAAGTGGACCGACGGCCGCAGTTTCAACCGGACCGGGCCGTCCCCGCGGACGAGGCGGTAGGCGACGTGGACGGTGTTGCGGTTGTGCGGCATGAACACCCGCTTCTCGATGACGCACCCCCGGGCCTCGTACCGCCACACGGGGAGGCCCGCCTCCAGCCGGAACTCCGTCAGCGCGTCCGCGCCGTGGACGTCGAGTTCGCCGCCGCGCTTCTCGATCCCCCCGACGGCGGCCGTGGAGTAGTCCGGGAACCGGAACTGTTCCGTCAGGTGGTTGAGCATCATGACCCGGCCGAGCGGGGACGGGTGCGCGGCGACGAGCAGCCCGTGGTACCGGCGGGTGGCCGCCCCCGCGAGGGTGCCGCAGGCGTACCCGCCCAGCCCGTTCGCGACGAGCCACTCGCGGCCGAGCATCCGGTCCAGGTCCAGGCCGGTCGCGCGGCGGACCGGAAGGGTCACCGCGTCCGGGGCGCGTGTCAACCCGCTGTCACTGATCGCGTCCACAAGAAGTCTCCGCTCCAGCGAATGGAAAATCGACGACACCAGCCCGAAGCGCCAGCGAGGGACGCTGGTCCACCCTCGCTGGCGCTTCGGGCTGGTGTCTCCGTGGCGTTAGTAGATGATCCGCTTCACGCCGCTGCGCCGCGTCGCGGTGACGCCGTCCGCCTCCGGGACCAGGACCGCCGCCGACTCCCCCGCCACGCGCCAGCCCTCGTCCGCCGTGTCGACCGGCCCGACGCCGGTGCCGCCGTACTGGGGCTCGTCCGTGGACAGCGCGACCCTCCACCGGCCCCCGGCCGGCGGCGCGAGCAGCGGTTCCGGGACGCGGAGCAGGTGCGCGTCGGTGCCGAAGTTCACGAGCACCAACCGGTCGGCCCCGTCCTCCGCGAAGAACCGCAGCACGAACCCGGATTCCGACAGCACCGCCCCGTCCACCCCGCGCCGCTTCTGCGCCCGGAACGCCGGGTCCTCCCGGCGCAGCTTCAACAGGTCTTTCGTGAGCCGGTACGCCGCCGCGTTCGCGTCCCGTTCCGAGAAATCGAGCTTGCACGCCTCGAACGTCTGCGGGCTCTCCGGGTCCGCGAACACGGTCTGCATCGCCGGGTCCGCGAGGCTGCGGAACTGGGCGAGGAACTCGACCCGCCCCTTCCGCACGAGCTTCGCCAGTTCCGGCGAGTGGTCCGCGAAGTAGTAGAACGGCGCGGAGGCGGCGAACTCCTGGCCCTGGAAGAGCATCGGGGTGCCCGGCGCGAGCAGCGTCAGGGCCGTCATCGCCCGGTACCGGCCGGGGCTGGTGAGGAACTGCGCCCGCAGCCCGCGGCCGGAGTTGGCGATCTGGTCGTGGTTCTGAATGAACGTGACGAACGCGGCCGGCGGCAGGTCGAACCCCAACCGGCCGCGCCGCCGCTCCTGCCACGAGTACCACTGCCCCTGAAAGAGATACCCGTACTTCACCGCGGAAATGAACTCCTGCGGGGTGCCCCGGTAGTCGCTGTAGTAGGCCTCGTTCCGCCCCGTCAGGGCGACCATCGCGGAGTGGTGGTAGTCGTCGTTCCACAGGGCGTCGAGCCCGTAGCCGCCCTGATCGATGGGCCGGCACAACTCGGAGTGTTGCGGCTCGTTCTCGTTCACGATGATGATGGATCGGCCGCCCGCGGCCTGCCGCGCCCGCCGGCCGATCTCGGTGAGGATGTGCTCCCGGGGCGGGGCGTCGTCATAAATGTTCTGCGTCGCGTCGAGCCGCAGGCCGTCCAGGTGGAACTCGTCGACCCAGTACGCCGCGTTGGCCGCGAAGAAGTCGCGCACCGGGCCGCTGTCCTCGCCGTCGAAGTTGATCGCCTCGCCCCACTCCGTCTTGTGCTTCGTCGAAAAGTACGCCCCCGCGAACGGCTTGAGGTAGTTCCCGTCCGGCCCGAGGTGGTTGTACACCACGTCGAGGATCACCGCGATGCCGTGGGCGTGGGCGGTGTCGACGAACCGGCGGAAGTCGTCCGGCGTGCCGTAAAGGCGGCTCGGGGCGTACAGGTTGACGCCGTCGTAGCCCCAGCCGAAGGTTCCCGAGAAGTCGGCCACCGGCATGACTTCCAGGCAGGTGATCCCGCACCCGGCCAGTTCGGGGAGTTCCTTGGCGGCGGCCGCGTAGGTGCCTTCCTTCGTGAACGTGCCGACGTGCATCTCGTACAGAACCTGGCCGGGAAGCGAGACGCCCTTCCACTGCGAATCGGTCCACGCGAACCGCTTCGGGTCGACGACTTGCGACGGGCCGTGCGGGCCGTCCGGCTGGAACCGGCTGGCGGGGTCCGGGTAGGCGGTCGGGTCGTCGTCGAGGCGGATGCGGTAACGGGTGCCGTCGGCGGCGGACGGGCTGACGCCGGAGAAGTAGCCGTTGTCCTCGGCTTCCAGCACGGCGTTCGCACCCGGACCCGACTCGACGATCACTTCCACCCGGCGGCGGCTCGGTGCCCACACGCGGAAGTGAACGCCGCCGTTCGGCAGGACTTCGGCACCAGCAGGATACTTCCGGGCTACGGTCATGGGGGGCTCGGGAAAAGAGGGAAACGGCAAACACGGTGGGTGCAAGCGGGATGCCCAATTCGCGGGTGGGAATCGGCACTTCCTCGCTCACCCCTGCCGATCATCCGGTCCGGAGGCGAAGTTCTGCGCGGGGAAAGGTGCCCGAAAAGCGGTGTCCGGGGAGGCTGTCGCCCCCGGCCCGCCGGATTGGCACGGTTCTTTCAAGGGCAAGAGTTCGCCCGGAGCGGGGCAACGGCTTGCGGGTTGCGACGAACGGTTCGTTGGGTGCACAGGCGTGCCCCGGTTGGTACACGGTTTGCCCGCCCTCAACTCGGTACGATGTCCCGATTTGAGCGAGGTGACCATGCCAACCGACACCCTGAGTGACCACCGCACGGACCGCCGCCGCGACCGCGAACCGCCGATCGAGGGGTATCCGGACCTGACCATACCGCAGATTCTCGATCGACTGTCCAGGATGAGCGAGGCCGAGGCGCGCGAAGTCCGCGACTGGGAGAAGTCCCACCGCCGGCGGAAGACGCTCCTCGTCCGCCTCGAGCGCCGACTCCGGGGCACGGACGACCCGACCCGTCGCTGAGCGGCGGGCGGACCCGCACCCGTTCGTTTCGTTCCCATCGCGCCCGGTCGGTCGAACCGCCGGGCGTCCTAACTGTCGAGGGGTTCCATGCGCATCTGGCCAGGCCGACCGTACCCGCTCGGGGCCACGTGGGACGGGGCCGGGGTGAACTTCGCCCTGTTCTCCGAGCACGCGACGAAGGTGGAACTGTGCCTGTTCGACTCCGCCGACGCGGGGAAGGAATCCCAGCGCATCGAGATCCGCGAGCAGACCGATCAGGTCTGGCACTGCTACCTCCCCGACTGCCTGCCCGGTCAACTCTACGGGTACCGCGTCCACGGCCCCTACGAGCCGACGAACGGCCACCGGTTCAACCCGAACAAGGTCGTCCTCGACCCCTACGCCAAGCTGATCGGCCGCGACGTGCGGTGGGACGACAGCCTGTTCGGGTACCAGATCGGCACCGACGACACCACGTTCGACGACCGGGACAGTGCCGCGTTCGCGCCGCTGGCCGCCGTCGTCGACACCGCGTTCACCTGGGGCGACGACCGCCCGCCGCGGACCCCGTGGCACAAGACGTTCATCTACGAGATGCACGTCAAGGGGTTCACGATGCGGCACCCGGACGTGCCGGAACCGCTGCGGGGCAGCTACGCCGGGCTCGCGACCGACGCGGTCATCAAGCACCTGCTCGACCTCAACGTCACCGCCGTGGAACTGCTCCCGGTCCACCACCACCTCAACGACCGGCACCTGCTGGAACACGGGCTGACCAACTACTGGGGCTACAACACCCTGTCGTTCTTCGCGCCGCAGGCCAGCTACGACGCGGCGAACAACAGCCTCAGCCCGGTCCACGAGTTCAAGATGATGGTCCGGGCGATGCACGCCGCCGGCATCGAGGTGATCCTCGACGTGGTGTACAACCACACGGCCGAGGGGAACCAGATGGGGCCGACCCTGTCCTGGAAGGGGATCGACAACGCCGCCTACTACCGGCTTTCGCCGGAGAGCCAGCGGCACTACATGGACTTCACCGGGTGCGGGAACACGCTGAACATGCAGCACCCCAAGGTGCTGCAACTCATCATGGACTCGCTGCGGTACTGGGTCACGGAGATGCACGTCGACGGGTTCCGGTTCGACCTCGCGTCCACCCTGGCCCGCGAACTGTTCGAGGTGAACAAGCTCGGCGCGTTCTTCGACATCATCCACCAGGACCCGATCCTGAACCGGGTGAAGCTGATCGCGGAGCCCTGGGACGTGGGGCCGGGCGGGTATCAGGTGGGGAACTTCCCGCCCGGCTGGACGGAGTGGAACGGCAAGTACCGCGACAACGTCCGCAAGTTCTGGAAGGGGGACGGCGGCACCGCCAGCGAGTTCGCCACCCGGCTGTGCGGGTCCAGCGACCTGTACGAGTGGAGCGGCCGCAAGCCGTACGCGAGCATCAACTTCGTGACCTGCCACGACGGGTTTTCGCTGCACGACCTCGTGAGCTACAACGGCAAGCACAACGAGGCCAACAACGAGGGCAACCGCGACGGCGCGGACGACAACGCCTCCTGGAACTGCGGCGCGGAAGGGCCGACCGACGACGCGGCCGTCGTCGCCCTCCGCGAGCGCCAGAAGCGGAACTTCATCGCGACGCTGATGCTCTCCCAGGGCGTGCCGATGCTGTTGGCCGGGGACGAACTGGGGCACACCCAGAACGGCAACAACAACACCTACTGCCAGGACAACGAACTGAGTTGGCTCAACTGGGACCTCACCGAGGAGAAGCAACGGCTGCTCGGCTTCGTGAAGCAGGTCACGCAGTTTTGGCGGGAACAGCCCGTCCTCAAGCGGCGGAAGTTCTTCCAGGGCCGGTCCATCCGCGGCGAGGGCGTCACGGACGTGACGTGGTTCTCCCCCACCGGCAAGGACATGACCGATCAGGACTGGTCCGGGTTCGTCCGGTGCATGGGGATGCGGCTGGCCGGCGACGTGATCGGCGAGACGGACGAGCGGGGCGAGCCGATCGTCGGCGACACCCTGCTCGTGCTGATGAACGCCCACCACGAGCCGATCCCGTTCACGCTCCCCGTCACGAACGAGGGGCACGCCTGGGAGCGGGTGTTCGACACTGCGGACGACGCGCTCGGGGCGACGACGTTCGGCAAGGACGCGCAGTACCAGCTGCGCGACCGCTCGGTCGCGGTCTTCCGGACCCGGCCGCTGGCCGAGGCGACCGGGCCGACGGCCCTCCAACTGGAGGCCATCCGCCGGGAGGCACAGCGGGCCGGGGCCCCGGCGAACGTCGGGAAAACACTGTAACCGGGAGGCCGACCGTGACCGACCCATCGGCACCCCTGGACCGACTGGCCGCGGCCGCGGACCGCCTCGCGTCGGAGCGACGGCGGACCCCCGCGTCGACGTACCGCTTCCAGTTCCAGGCGAAGTTCACCCTCGCGGACGCCACCGCCGTCGTGCCGTACCTGCACGCGCTCGGGGCCGGGTGGGCCTACGCCTCCCCGATCCTGCAAGCCCGGCCGGGGAGCACGCACGGGTACGACGTGACGTGCCACGACACCGTCAACCCGGAGGTCGGGACGGACGCCGACTTCGCCGCGTTCTCGGCCGCCCTCCGCGAACGCGGGATGGGGCTGCTGCTCGACACGGTGCCGAACCACATGGGCGTCGGGACCGACAACCGGTGGTGGGTGGACGTGCTGGAGAACGGCCCGGCGTCCCCGTTCGCCGCGTACTTCGACATCGCCTGGCACGACCACCCGCGGGAACGGCTGCACGGCAAGGTGCTGCTGCCGATCCTCGGCGAACCCTACGGCCGGGCCCTGGAGTCCGGCCGGTTCCGCCCCGCGTTCGAGAACGGCACGCTGGCCCTGGGCTTCTCCGGCACCGCATTCCCCATCGACCCCCGCACCTACGGCCTGCTCCTGACGCCCGCCCTGGACCTGGCCCGCGAGCGGCTCGGGGCGGAGGCCGCGGAGGTGCTGGAACTCCAGAGCATCCTGACCGCGGTGAAGCACCTGCCCCCCCGCGGCGAAACGGACCCGGCCCGGCTCGCGGAAGGGCGGGCGGAAATCGCCGTCGCGAAGCGCCGGCTCGCGGACCTCGTCGCCCGGCACGAGGGTGTCGGGGACGCGATCCGCAGCACGGTCGAACGCATCGCCGGCGTCCCCGGCGACCCCGCGAGCTTCGCAGAACTCGACGCGCTGCTCGACGCCCAGGCGTACCGCCCGTGCTTCTGGCGGGTCGCGTCCGACGAGATCAACTACCGCCGGTTCTTCGACATCAACGACCTCGGCGCGCTCAGCACGGAGCGGGAGGAGGTCTTTCACGCGGTCCACCGCAAGCTGTTCGAGTGGATCGGCACCGGCGCAGCGGACGGCCTCCGGATCGACCACCCGGACGGCCTGTTCGACCCGAAGCAGTACCTCAACCGGCTCCAGACCGCGGCCCGCCTCGGCTTCGCGAAGCAGGCCCTGGAAGCGGACCCGGCCGCCTATCCCGACCTGACCTGGGAGCAGGCCGAGCCCGCGCTGAAGGAGCGGTTCGCCGCCAACCCCGCCCGCCCGCTGTACGTCGTCGTGGAAAAGATCCTCGGGCCGAACGAGCCGCTCCCGCCCGAGTGGGCGACCGCCGGGACGACCGGGTACGAGTTCCTGAACGCGGTCAACGGCCTGTTCGTGCCGCGGGCGAACGAATCCGCGATGACGGACGTCTACCGGGGGTTCGCCGGCCGGGACGTGCCGTTCGAGGAACTCGTCTACCGCAACAAGTTCCTCATCCTGCAAACGTCCCTGGCCAGCGAACTCCACGTCCTCGCCCACGAACTCGACCGGCTGGCGCAGCTCGACCGGTGGTCCCGCGACTTCACGCTGAACGGACTGCGGCACGCCTTGCGCGAAGTCATCGCGTGCTTCCCCGTGTACCGTACCTACACCGACGGCGGCGTCCGCGACGCGGACAAGCTCATCGTCCTGAAGGCCGTCGCGAAGGCCCGGCGGCGGAACCCGGTGCTCGGCCGGCACGTGTTCGAGTTCATCCGCGACACCCTGCTGCTGAAGGACCTGCCCAGCGGCCCCGCGTCCGAGGCGTACCGCGCCGCCCAGCGGCGGTTCGCCGGGAAGTTCCAGCAGGTGACCGCCCCCGTCACCGCGAAGGGGCTGGAGGACACGGCGTTTTACGTGTTCAACCGGCTCGGCTCCCTGAACGAAGTCGGCGGCGAACCCGCCCGGTTCGGGCTGCCGCCGGCCGAGTTGCACGCCTACTTCCGGGACCGGGCCGAGCAGTGGCCGGGCGGCCTGTCGCCCCTGTCCACGCACGACACGAAGCGCGGCGAGGACGTCCGCGCCCGCACGAACGTGCTCGCCGAGTGGCCCGACGAGTGGTCCCGCCGCGTGACCCGGTGGGCCGCGTTGAACCGGCCGCACAAGGTCGACGTGGACGACGCCCCGGCCCCGGACCCGAACGAGGAGTACCTGCTGTACCAGACCCTGGTCGGGGCGTGGCCGATCGCGGGGTCGCCGGACGACGACCTGCCGGCGTTCACCCGGCGCGTGCAGGAGTACATGAACAAGGCGACGCACGAGGCGAAGGTCAACACGAGCTGGATCAACCCGAACGCGGAGTACGACGCGGCCGTCGCGGAGTTCGTGGCGCGGGTGCTGGACCCGGAGAAGTCCGCGGAGTTTCTCGGGGATTTGAAGGAATTCGTCGGGCGGGTCACCCCCGTCGGGCTGTTCAACTCGCTCGCGCAAACGCTCCTCCGCTGCACCGCCCCCGGCGTGCCCGACACCTACCAGGGGACGGAACTCTGGGACTTCAGCCTCGTCGACCCGGACAACCGCCGGCCCGTCGACTACGGGCTGCGGCAGCGGCTGCTCGCGGACCTGGACGCCGCCGGTTCGCTCGACGCCAAGAAACTGGCGCGCGAGATTCTTGCCGCGAAGGACGACGGTCGGGTGAAGCTGTTCGTCACGTCGCGGGCGCTCCGGCTGCGGCGGGACACGGCGGACGTGTTCGGCACGGGTCGGTACGAACCCGTGGACCCGCTCGGGCCACAGGCCGAGTACCTGTTCGGGTTCGTGCGAACGGCCGGCCAGCGGGCGGTTCTGGTCGTCGTGCCGCGCCTCGTCGGCACGCTGCTGGGGGATTCCCCCGACGCACCCCTCGGCGAGCCGACCTGGGCGGACACCGCGGTCCGCGTGCCGGAGGAGTTCGCGAACCGCACCTGGGTGAGTGCCTTCACCGGCGACCGCGTGCGGGCGGACGGCCAACTCATCCCGGCCGCCGCGCTCTTCGCCGACCTGCCGGTCGCCTTGCTCGTCGCCGAGTGACAGCGAGGTGTCATCCGAAATCGCGTGGATTTCTGATTCCGTCTCCCCTCTCCCCGCTGGGGAGAGG
>CAYUHJ010000156.1:0-14727 GCA_964444365.1 uncultured Alcaligenaceae bacterium
GTTCCGACAAGCCGAGTTTGCTCGACCCGCAACCGCGGCGTCGGGCGGTGACATCCCGAGCGAGCGGGGGATCGAGCTCAGGGACGGGACGTTCGTGTCCGAGCCGCCGACGCCTACGCGAATCCGGCGAGCGGCGCGGCGTCAGTCCGCCGTGGAAGTCGCACCACCGACCACGGCGGGCTGACGCCGCGCCGCTCGCGGGATACGCGGCGGGGGTTTCGGTTCGGGCGAGGGAGGAATTCCCGCGAACAGTGAACTTTTGTCGGTCGGGCCGAGCTTCGAGGCCCGACGGGAAGCGCAAGGTCGGGCCTCGAAGCTCGGCCCGACCGACAAATCTTCGCTCTCACGAGTGAGGCTCGCCGGTCGGATTCGCGGCGGGGGTTTCGGTTTGGGCGAGGGAGGAACGCCAGCGAAAAGCCAAGAGCCAACCGCGAACCGCTCATCCGCGAAACAAACAAACCTCCCTCGCGGCGGGGGTTTCCAACCGCGGGCGAGAAAGGAATGTGTTGCGAAAACCTTTCCGCTCACCCCCCAGGTGGGGGAGTTTTTAACAGACAGCAGGATTCGCCCTGTTTTGTAGGGTTCTGTCTGTTAAAAGTACCCCAAACACAGGGGGGTACGGGGGTTTTCACACAGCAACAGGTTCCCCAACGGTCGGGGCGTAAGTGTACGGCTTGTTTCCGCCGTTCCCGGTCCTGACCCACAGCTTTCCACTCTCGCCCGAAAGAACGCTTCGGAACCGCACCTTATTCACCCGCTCGCCCTCGGGCAGCCGCTCCCAGATTTCGTCCGCCGTGAGATCACTTTCTCGCCCGAGGATGAGTTGAATCGCCGTCCGCAGTTCGCCGATGCGTTCCTCCTCGCGCTCGTCGTTGGCCCTCGCCCGGGTGCAGTCCTCTTCGGGGACACGCTCGAATTTCCCGTCCTTGAGCTCGACCACCCACTCGCTCGGGATGCCCGGTGCCCGCCCCACGGCACTGAGCACTCGCCGGGTCTCGCCGCCGCCCTGGGACTGCTTCGGCCGACGCAGCTCGGCGATCACGTCCACGAACCCGGCGAGAGCCCCGGACCCGCGGGACCCGGTTCCTTCGAACAGCCGGCTCGTTCGGTTCCGGGTCGAGCGAGATCGTTCACCGATGGCCGCGTCCGCGGGGTTTCCGTTCCGGCCGGCGGGGAACGCTGCTACACTTCAAGGGAGGAAGCGCACGCAGGCCGCCGACCACAAGGGGCGGGGATGGGGATCTACGACCGCGACTACTACCGCGACGACGCCGAGGGGTGGTGGGCCAACCTCGACGGCAAGTGGGTGACCGTCCGCCTGATGGCGATCATGGCCGCGACGTTCGTCGCCCAGCTGTTCACCCGCGACGCCGGCAACCCGATCCTCGCCTGGGGCGCGTTCAGCGTCCCGCCGATCCTCGAAGGACAGGTGTGGCGGCTCGTGACGCCGTACGTCCTGCACCCGTTCGACCTCATCCGCGTGATCTTCGACCTGTACCTGCTCTACTGGGCGGGGACGATGGTCGAGGGGATCTACGGCCGGCGGGAGTTCGGCGGGTTCCTGGCGGTGGCCGCCGGGTTCGCGTCCGGGGTCTGCCTGCTCATCGGCATCGTGAACGAGGCGTCCACCGGGTTCGTCGGCGCGTCGGCGGTCGTGTCCTGCGTGCTCGTCTTGTTCGCGTGCCACTTCCCGACCCAGCGGGTGATGCTGCTGTTCGTGCTCCCCGTCCCCGTCTGGCTGATCGCCGTCGGGGTGGTGGGGTTCAACCTGATCTCCGCGATGGCCCCCGGCGGCGGGCTGGCCCCGGTCGCGGTCCTGGCAATGGCCGGGTTCGCCGTCAGCTACTACCAGACCCAGATGCGGGTGACGACTTTCCTGAGCGGCTTCGGCCGCCGGTCCCAGCCGCGGCTGCGGGTGTACGCCGAGCCGGAGGAGTCCGAGGTGCCGGTCCCCGCGTCCGTCGGCGATTCCGCCCGCGGCGGCCCGCCGGACCCGCCCCGGTCCCGCGGGCTGGACGAGCAGCTCGAAGCCAAGCTGGACCAGGTGCTCGAAAAGGTCGCCCGGCAGGGGAAGCAGAGCCTGACCCCGGACGAGAACGCGATCCTGCTCCGGGCGAGCGAGATTTACAAGCGGCGGCGGAGTTGAGTTCCGTTCGAGGCGATGGCGAGGCGAGGCGCGCACGAACGCACCGGGAGCGACTCCCGGTGCGTTCGGTTGTTTCGAAACGGCTTACTTCTTCGCTTCGACCGGCTTCGGCGGGTTGGCCTTGACCTTGGCGACGCGCTTGGCGAGGCGCGACTTCAGCCGGGCGGCCTTGTTCTTGTGGATGATCCCGTGGGCGGCGGCCTTGTCGAGCCGCTTGGCGGCGGTCGCGAGTTCCGTCGTGGCGGTGGCCACGTCGCCGGTGAGAAGGGGGTCCGTCACGTCGCGGACTTCCTTCTTGATGGACTTCACCCAGGTGCGGTTTCGCTTGCGGCGCTTCTCGTTCTGCCGGAGCCGCTTCCAGGCGCTTTGCGTGTGAGGCATGGGGATTCCAAATGATTCCAGAGTTTAGACAGGATTAACAGGATTGGCAGGATTCTCAGATCCTGATCACCCTGTTAATCCTGTCAAAAATAGATGTCTAGACCGCGGTCGCGCCGACCTTGTAGCGGACGACCTTCTTCGCCGTCAGGCCGAGGCCCTTGAGGACCTGGCCGACCGTCTTTCCGGGGTACTTCGCGGTGTTGGCCATCGGCTGCTCGGTGAGCACGCCTTCGGCCAGCCACGTCTTCAGCTTCCCTTCCGCGATCTTCTCGATGATGTTCGCGGGCTTGCCGGCGTTCTTCGGGTCTTCCGTGATCTGCTTCATCTGGACGTCTTTTTCCTTCGCGATCACGTCCGCGGGCACGTCGGACACGAGCGTGTACAGCGGGTTGAGCGCGGCGACGTGGGCGCACACGTCCTTGAGGACCTCGTCGTCCCCCTTGGTGCCGACGCACTGGATCAGCACGCCGAGGGTGCCGTCGTGGTGGACGTACTGGCCGAAGACGCCGCCGGTCAGGCGGGTGAACCGCTGGACGACCATTTTCTCGCGGATCAGGCCGACGACCTCGTCGAGCCGGTCCTTGACGGTGCCGGCGGCCAGCTTTTGGCCGAGCAGGGCGGGCACGTCGGCGGCGTCCTGCTTGGCGACGTGCTTCGCGACGTCGTTCGCCAGCGCGATGAACTGGTCCGCCTTCGCGGACGGGGCGGACTCG
Organism: uncultured Alcaligenaceae bacterium; assembly: GCA_964444365.1. Taxonomy (GTDB): domain Bacteria; phylum Planctomycetota; class Planctomycetia; order Gemmatales; family Gemmataceae; genus CAYUHJ01. Next base: position 3,241 of record CAYUHJ010000156.1, read on the forward strand.
CACCGGAGTTCGACGATCCCCGCGGTTTGCGCCGCGGCGTCGATGGCGATCCCGATCCGGCCTTCCGCCGTTTCGTTCCCCTCCCGCTTGACGGCCGCCTTCGCGTTCCAGGTCTTGAGCAGGTCGATCGCCTTGTCGAGGTCGCCCCCGGCTTCGGTGAGCGCCTTCTTGCACTCCATCAACGGCAGGTCGGTCCGCTTCCGGAGTTCGTTCACCGCGGCGGCGGAAATCTGACTCATGGCACCCTCAGACGATGTTCCGGTTCGGGTCGGTCGGGTCGAGTCTTCGAGGCCCGACGGGAAAGCGCCGTGTCGGGCCTCGAAGACTCGACCCGACCTACCAAACAACTTAGTGGACCGGGGCCGGGGCCGGCGGGTTCGCCGGGGCGTCCGGGGCCGGGGCGGTCGGGCGGTGGCCGGCCGGCGGGGTCCGCGGCTTGACCATCGCCTTCTGTTCCGGCGGCAGGGACGCGGCCCCCTCCAGGATCGCGTCGGCCAGCTTCGCCAGTACGACCTCGATCGAGCGGATGCTGTCGTCGTTGCCGGGGATCGGCAGGTCGACCGGGTCCGGGTCGCTGTCCGTGTCGATCAGCGCCACGGTGGTCACGCCCATCCGCTTCGCCTCTTTGATGGCGATGTGCTCGCGGTTCGGGCCGACGATCACCAGGGCGTCCGGCAGGCGGTTCATGTCGCGGATGCCGAGCAGGTTCCGGCGGATCTTCAGCAGCTCGCGGTTGAGCGTCGAGATCATCTTCTTCGAGTTCCGGCGGATCGTCGCCGTCTCGGGGGCGCGGGCGAGGTCGAGCTTGCCGGCGTCGGTCATCATGCCCGCGATGTACGCGGTCATGTCGTACCGGGCGGGGTTGTCGCCTTCCGGCAGCCACATCGCTTCGAGTTCCTTCAGCCGGTTCAGCCGGCCGCGGATAGTCTTGAAGTTCGTGAGGGTGCCGCCCAGCCAGCGCTCGGAGACGTACGGCATGCCGCAGCGGCAGGCCTCGCGCTCGACGATTTCCTTGGCCTGGCGCTTGGTGCCGACGAACAGCACGAGTTGGCCGCGGGACACGACCTGGGACAGGTACCGGTACGACCGCAGCAGGCCGCGAACGGTCTCGCGCAGGTCGATGATGTGGATCAGGTTCCGCTTGCCGTAGATGTACGGCCGCATCTTCGGGTTCCACCGACTGGCCCGGTGGCCGTAGTGGACGCCGGCGTCGAGGAGTTGTTTGACGTCTACGAGAGCCACACGGCCTCCTTACCGCAGGAAGTGCAGTACGGTTGAATGGAGAGACTCACGGGGACACCCTCCGGGGTCACGGATTCGCCCACGACACGGTTTCTGGGGCGGAAGCCGCCATGATAGCAACGGGAGCGGGTTCGTCCAAGAGGGGCGCGAAAATCCCGCGGTGTGCGCCTCCGACCGCGTTCGGGAACGGAGCCCGACCCGCCGCGGCGGTATACTGCCCGCGACCCCTTCCTTCCGCGGGCCGGTCCGATGACGCCCTCCGATTCCAACGTCCGCTTCCTGCTCCCGGTCGTCGCCAGCAGCGTCTGCTCGTTCGCGCTGTGCATCCTGATGGGCGGGTTCCTGCTGCGGGAACAGGTCGACTCCGCCGACGCCCTGGGGGACAACATCGAGCGGTACCGCGCCACCGTGGACCTGGAGCAGAGCCTCGACGCGCTGCTGGCCTTGCTCCAGGAGCGGGCGTCCGGGGTGACGGCGATGAACGACCGGATCACCCGGCAGATCGAGCGGCTGGCTCAGCAGACGACCGGGGAGCAGGACGCCGACCTCGTGGCCCGGCTGGACGCGAGTTTCCAGCGGTATCTCACCGTGTGGCAGACCCGGCCGCAGCGGGCCGGGCCGGAGTACGACCGGGCCGTGACCGAAGCGATCGCCCTGCTCGAAGACGGCACCCGGAAGCGGGGCCAGGACCTCCGGGAGGCGAACGACCGCCGCATCCGGGTCGCCGAGGGGGAGAACCGCGCGGTCGTCCGCGGGCTGGCCTGGGGGCTCGCCGGGGTCGGCGGGTCGGCCGCGTTCGCCGGGGTGTTCCTGGGGTACGGCGTGGCCCGCGGCATCACGAAGTCCGTGCAGCAACTGCAAATCCGCGTGCGCGACGCCGCCGGCAAGCTCGGCGGGGACGTGCCCGCCGTCGAGCTCGACGGCACCGGCGACCTCGAAGACCTCGACGCCCAGATGCAAACCCTCGTGCGGAACGTCGAGCGCGTGGTCGAAAAATTGCACGAACGCGAGCGGGAAGTTCTGCGGGCGGAACAACTCGCCGCCGTCGGGCAGCTGGCCGCCGGGCTCGCGCACGAGATCCGCAACCCGCTCACGTCCATCAAGATGCTCGTCCAGATGGGCCGGGAGTTGGACGCGGCCGGCGGCCTGCCGGCGGACGACCTCGCGGTCATCGAACGGGAAATCCGCCGGGTCGAGCGGTCGCTCCAGACGTTCCTCGACTTCGCCCGCCCGCCCCGCCCGGAGAAGCGACCCGTCGACGTGGGGCAGGCCGCCACCGAAACGCTGGAGCTCATCCGCGGCCGCGCGGTCAAGCAGGGGGTGACGCTGGCCTACCGCGCCCCGCCCGCACCCGTGGTGGTGAACGCGGACGTGGGGCAGGTCCGGCAGGTGCTGGTGAATCTGGCGCTGAACGCCCTCGACGCCATGCCGGCCGGCGGCACCCTCGACCTGGCCGTCCGCGAAGACTCCGGCCACGCGGAGGTCACCGTCCGCGACACCGGCCCCGGCGTGGCGGCCGACGTCCGGGCGAAGCTGTTCCGCCCGTTCGTGAGCACCAAGGACACCGGGCTCGGGCTCGGGCTGGTCATCTCCAAGCGGATCGTCGAGGACCACGCGGGGACGATCCAGGCCGGCAACCGCACGGGCGGCGGCGCGGAGTTCACGGTGCGGTTGCCCGTGAACGCGACGCCGTCACCCGGTGACTCCGCGGCGGCGAACCGGTAGGTTGAAGGCAAGACAACCCCTCCCCCGGCCCCTCCCCGAACCGGAGAGGGGAGGAAGAGTAGACGGTTGGCTCCCCCTCTCCGCCTCGGGGAGGGGGCTGGGGGGAGGGGTTTCCCTCACCCTCTGAAGCGACCCCCACCCGAGCCCTCTCCCCCTCTCAGGGGGAGGGAACGGAAGAAGTTTGGAGAGTGCGATGGGGTTTCGGTGCGGCATCGTCGGTCTGCCGAACGTCGGCAAGTCCACCCTGTTCAACGCCCTCCTGTCGAAGATGCAGGCGGAGGCGGCGAACTACCCGTTCTGCACGATCGACCCGAACGTCGGCCGGGTGGCCGTCCCCGACCCGCGGCTGGACAAGCTCGCCGAGATCGCCGGGTCCGCGGCGATCATCCCCACGCAACTCGAATTCGTGGACATCGCCGGCCTCGTCCGCGGCGCGAGCAAGGGCGAAGGGCTCGGCAACCAGTTCCTCTCGCACATCCGCGAGGTCGACGCGATTCTCTACGTCCTCCGCTGCTTCGAGGACGGCGACATTATCCACGTCGAGGGGAAGGTCGACCCCATCCGCGACGCGGACGTCATCGAAACGGAACTGCTCATCGCGGACCTGGAGAGCCTGGAGAAGCGGCTGCCGTCCGCCCAGAAGAAGGCCAAGGGCGGGGACAAGGACGCGGCCGAGCAGGCGGCCATGATGGAAAAGGTGCTGGTCGTGCTGAACGCGAACAAGCCGGCCCGCGACGTCGCAACCCGCGACCCGGCCGAGCGAAAGGTGTTGCAGTCGCTGCAACTGCTCACGGCGAAGCCGGCGCTGTACGTCTGCAACGTCGACGAGGGGAGCGCCGCGAACGGCAACGCCCTCTCGGCCAGGGTCGCGGAGATGGCCAAGGCCCGCGGCGCGGAGGCGGTCGTGGTGTCCGCCCGCATCGAGGCGGAGATCGCGATGCTGCAAACGGCCGAGGAAAAGAAGGAGTTTTTGGAATCCCTCGGGCTGTCCGAGACGGGCCTGGCGCGGGTCATCCGCGCGGGCTACAAGCTGCTCGGGCTCATCACCTACCTGACGGCCGGGCCGAAGGAAGCGCGGGCGTGGACGATCACCGCCGGCACCCTGGCCCCCGCCGCCGCCGGCGTCATCCACACGGACTTCGAGCGGGCGTTCATCCGCGCGGAAACGATCAGCTACGAGGACTACGTCGCGAACGGTGGCGAGGCCGGCGCGAAGAAGGCCGGCAAACTCCGGCTCGAAGGGAAGGAGTACGTCGTGCAGGACGGCGACGTGATGAACTTCCGCGTCGGCGTCTAGCCCGGCGAGCGGCGGGGCGTCAGCCCGCCGTGGAACCGCCCCGAACATCCCCGCCGCTCGCCGCGGCACTCCCGACCTGAGACAATACCCCCGTCGCCCATCCTCTTCGGGGTTCCCCGCATGACCCGCCTCTTCGCCGTCGTCGCGTGTTGCGTCGGCTGTGTCACTCTCTCGTTCGCCGCGGACAAGCCCGCCGTCCTCGAACTCTGGCCCGGCAAGGCCCCCGGCGAGACGGTCGACATCGGCGAGGAAAAGGTCGAACCGCCACGAACCACCGACAAGGCCCCGATCAAGCGGCTCACGAACGTGTCGAAGCCGACGATCACCGTCTACCGCCCCGAAAAGGACAAGAACACCGGCACCGCGATCGTGGTCGCCCCCGGCGGCGGGTACAACGTCCTCGCCTGGGAGCACGAGGGCGAGCAGGTCGCGGAGTGGCTGCAAAACATCGGCGTGACGGCGGTGCTGCTGAAGTACCGCGTCCCCCGCCGGCCCGACGCCCCGAAGGGGGAACCGCCGGTCGGGGCACTGCAAGACGCCCAGCGCGCGGTCAGCCTCACCCGCAGCCACGCGAAGGAGTGGGGCGTAAACCCCGAGAAGGTCGGGTTCCTCGGCTTCTCCGCGGGCGGGCACCTGACGGCGTGGGTGTCCACGAACTTCGATAAACGCGCCTACGACGGCGTCGACGACGCGGACAAGCTCAGTTCCCGGCCGGATTTCGCGGTCGTGATCTACCCCGGCGGCCTGCTCGACAAGACGGACAAGGACAAACTCGCCCCGGAAATCCGCGTGTCGAAGGACACCCCGCCGTCGTTCCTGGTCGTGGCGGTCGACGACAAGGGCTCGTTCGACTCGACGGTGAAGTACACCCTCGCCCTGAAGGCGGCCGGCGTCGGTACCGAGTTGCACGTCTACTCCTCCGGCGGGCACGGCTTCGGGATGCGGAAGTCCGACAAGCCGTTCGCGACCTGGACGAAGCGCTGCGAGGACTGGCTCCACGCGGAAGGATTCGTCGGCGGCGGCAAGGTCGGCGCGAGCCCGGTCGCCCCGGACGCGAAGGTCGAGAAACTCGCCGACGGCTTCAAATTCACAGAAGGCCCCGCCGTCGACGCGGAGGGGAACGTCTACTTCACCGACCAGCCGAACGACCGCATTCACAAGTGGTCCACCGATGGAAAACTGAGCACCTTCATGGAGAAGTGCGGTCGCTCGAACGGGCTCTGCTTCGACAAGGACGGCAAGCTCTGGGCGTGTGCGGACGAGAAGAACGAACTCTGGACGATCGACGTGGCGACGAAGGAACATGTCGTCGTGGCGAAGGACTACAAGGGGAAGAAGCTCAACGGCCCGAACGACGTGTGGGTCCGGCCGGACGGCGGGGCGTACTTCACGGACCCGTTCTACAAGCGGCCGTACTGGGACCGCGGCCCGGAAGAACAGGACAGACGGGGCGTCTTCTACCTCTCGCCGAAGGGCGAACTGACCCGTGTCGACGACGACTACGGCCAGCCGAACGGCCTCGTCGGCACGCCGGACGGCAAGACGCTGTACGTCGCGGACATCGGCAAACAACGCACCTACGTCTACGACATCAAGGAGGACGGCACGCTCCACAACCGCCGGGAGTTCTGCAAGCAAGGGTCCGACGGCATGACCCTCGACACGGAGGGGAACGTCTACCTCACCGGGAAGGGCGTCACCGTTTACGACAAGGCCGGCGTGAAGATCGCGCAAATCGACGTGCCCGAGGGCTGGACCGCGAACGTGTGCTTCGGCGGGAAAGACCTGTCCACGCTGTTCATCACGGCGGGGAAGGGGCTGTACGCGGTGAAAACGCGGGTTAAGGGTGCGGCCCGGCAGTGACGACCTTCCCCGCCGCGGCAAGGGCCCCGTCGATGGTGCCGTTGCGGAAGTCGTGCGGCGGGGACCACGCCACCCATTCGTGCCCGGCGTGTTCCGTGACGGCGATCGGCACGTCGCGGAGCAGCCACCCGAGGTAGACGCGGACGGTCTTCTCCACGACCCGCCCGCCGACCCGCCGGTACCGGGGGTAGTACACCGATTCGAACGCGTACCGCGGGTCCAGTTCGACCGCGTCGGCGGGGATGCCGGTCTCCTCGAACAGTTCGCGTAGCGCGCAGTCCTCGTCCGTCTCGCCGGGGTCGACGTGCCCCTTGGGCAAATCGAACCGGTCGCCGTGAGTCAGGAGGAGAAAGGCGAGGTCGGGTTCCCGGCGGAACACGAGCACCCCGCACGACCGCACCGCTTCCATGACAACCCCGCAGACGCCGGGCCAACCCGGCTGGGGACATTCTACCGAAGATCGCGGCACGACGGGGACGCCGTGTAGACCCAGGGCGACGCAACGATTCAAGTTCGGCCGATTCGGTAGGTCACTCGCTCCGCGAGTGACGGCGCGTTATCGCTCGAAAACGAGTGTTGCAGTCTGGGGACATGAGCCCGCAACTCGCGGAGCGAGTTGCCTACTTTCACGCCCTGCGTGTAAAGCCGACCGGGAAGTTTCCGCCCCGTTTGTACAGATTCTCTCAAGCGGTAGGACTTGCAAATTTCAGCCGCACGGCTCAGGCCGTCGTCGACACCCACCATCCGGCTGAAACACTGATGGCAGAAGTATTTGCGTCGCTTCGTGATTGGCCCGGCTCGTGCGGACGGGATTTGGCACGCCGGCTGCTTTATGAACACTCATCGAAGTCGAAACCACCCGAAAGGAGTCGAATATGAGCCTCGCCACCCTCGAAACCCCGCGGATCGCCCGGAAGCCCCTGACGAAGTCGGTCAAGCCGAGCGGTGCCGAAGACATGCTCCGCGAGATGGCCTTCGTGCTGGAAATGACCCGGCGGGCGAAGGAACTCGGCGGCTCGATCCGCCCGACGCCGAGCGTCGTTCGCCGGTAAGTCGAAGTTGAAGTGACACGAAGCCGTCGAACGTCACGGGCGACGTTCGGCGGCTTCCCGCTTGTACAGCGGCAGGTGGCGGTAATACACCTCCAGGGTGAGAAGGCTCAGGCAGGTCGTGCCGAGCCGGCCGCACGTCCCGCCGATGGTGCCGTTGTCCGGGTCCCAGCTGCCGCTCGTCTCGGCGTTGCCGGGGCCGACTTGCTTGCTCACCAACATGTCGCGGATCTGCGGGTTCCACTCCTTGAACCACGCCTCGCCGCCGTGGAAGTGGACGACCTGGGTGGCGTAGTACAGGAAGTACAGGTCGAACCCCTTTTTCATCGGGGATTTCAGCAGGTACTTGACGCCCTCGGACATGCCGGGGTGGTCGGCGGACCAGTTGTCGAGGTAGTTGCGGCAGAGCAGGCCGACGCCCGTCATCGTCGGGGTGGCACCGGGGGCGCGGTAGCCGTAGGTCGCCTTCGTGGAGCCCTCGGAGACGCGGTCGAGGAACTTGCGGGCCTTCTTGAACACCTCTTCGGGCACGTCCAGTTGACTGAGCCGGGCCGAGTGGAGGGCCTGAATCTGCCAGCCGACGATGGACGTGTCCCCGGCCGTCCGCGGGATGTAGCCCCAGCTGCCGTCCTCGTCCTGGGCGTCGATGATGTACTGGACCGCCTTCCTCGCCGCCGCCTGCAGGCCGCTGCGGTCGCCGCTCATGCCGTAGGCTTCGCACAGGGCCACCGTCGCGATGGCGTGGCTGTACATGCACTTGCCGGTGTTGGCGGCGAAACTGCCGTCCGCTTGCTGGTCCTTGAGCAGGGAGTTCAGCCCCGCGCCGACGGTGCCCTGGTACTTGCCGTCGGGTCCGGAGCGGTGCGTGTAGCCGGCCGCGAGGAACGGCAACAGCGACATGCCGGTCGCCGCGGTAACGTACTCGCCGCGGTCCCGCCCGCGGCCGCGGCGGGGTTCAGCCTGGAAGGTCCACGAGCCGTTCTTGTGCTGCTGCTTCGCGACCCACGCCAACCCGCGGGCGACGGCGGCCTCGGACTTGTCGTTGCCGCCCCCTTCCTTGACGAGCTTCGCCTTCCCGGCGGCGGACCGACCCGCGTACTCGGCCGTGGCGATGTCGAACCCGACGATCCGCCCGTCCCGGCCGACGCCGGCGAGCACGTCCCCGTTCAGGTTCGGCGACGCCGACGGGTCGCCGCCGAGCCCGGCGGGCGGGGTCACGTCGACCATCGGCGGGGCCTGCGCCACGGCCCCCGGATCGGGCGTGGGGGCGGGGACCTCCGGGGCCGGCGGGTTCTCGGGCAGCGAGGTCTCGACCGCGACGGCCGCTTCCAGCGTCGGGTCGAGGCCGATGTCCTCGTTGCTCAGGTTCGGCGTCTTTTGCGGTTCTTCGACGACGATCGCCAGCTGATCGTCCGGCGGAGGCGGAGCCTGCTCCGCTCGAATCGCGGCCGTGAGCAGGATCAAACTGAGGGCGAGCACCGAATGCACGACGCCGCTGATCGCCCAGGCCGGGGCGTACCGACGCAGAAACCGGCCCTTTTCGGTGAACTCTTCCCGCGCGATCACCGCCCCGGTCGGGTTCCACGGCAGCGGCTCGGCCGGGGGTTTTGGCAGAATCCGGCTCGGCTCGCCGGGCAACACGAGAATCCCGAGGCGACCCTTCCGCGGGGCGGGGGTGTCGTCCGCACTCGGCGGCGGCGGGTCGATCGGGAAGGCGTCGAGGGTGTCGTCCGACGTGGAGTCGTCCGGCCGAAACTCGTTCGCAGGCGGAAGTTCGGCGGACGCTTCCGATACGGGCGGGGTGGACTCGTCGAGCAACCGGTAAACGCCGGTGCGAAGAACAACCCGTTCGATGGGCTCGTCGTGCAGCGCGTCCTGAGACGCACTCCGCAGCACGTCGTCCCCCGACGCGAGGGGGTCGAACGTGTCGGGCGGGGGAATCGGAACCGGTTGCGGGGTTTCGACTTCCGCCGCGGGCGTCGGCTTGGGCCGGGCGCGTTCGGCGACGGGGTACTGCGACTTGCTCAACCGCCGTCGGGTCGAACGATTGCGTGACGATGAGGGCACTCGCCGTCCTCCCGCCGAGAGGGTTTCCCAGCCGGAATCATACTCCGTTCCGTCCACGCAGAACGGGGAAATCGCCGGGCCGTTGGCGCGGATTTCGAGGATTCCGCGGCCTGGGACGGGTGGTAAGATGAACCACACGTGCGGAGCCCAAGAATGGACGATGCTCGCAACGGTGTCTCGATCCGAATTGCTGGGAACACTTGGATTCCCTGCTTGATGGCCCTCCGTGCGAAAGGGTATCACGTTCGACTCGATTACCTCCGGGTGGGGAGTTCGGACACCAAATCCCTTGACTATCAACCCGACTACCAGGCCGAATGCGAGGGTGCCTCCTTTAGTGCAACTTCACCCGCGGAATTGCTGGGGTTGGTGGCCATGTGGGAGACTCGTGGTGATGATTGGAAAATTCGACCCGGCGAACTCGAACTGGAGAAAGAAATCCGCGACACGGCGCGCACGTTCGATTCTGACGGGAACGAATTGCAAGATGATTGAGACCCTCGACAAGAGCCGCGACCGCAAGGGAGCGGCCGGTTCACGGGTGAGATCGCAACAGGATTGCCAAGTTCTTCCACCCTTGAAGCGGCCGCTCCCTTGCGGTCGCGGCTCTTGAAAGTATAAACGATGCCCTTCCACACCCACCGCTTCCCCAACGGCCTGCAACTCATCGGCGAGACGATCCCGTCCGCGCGGTCGGCGGCCGTCGGGTTCTTCGTCAAGACCGGGGCACGCGATGAGTCGCCGCTAGAATCGGGCGTGTCGCACTTCCTCGAACACATGATGTTCAAGGGGACGCCGCGGCGGTCGGCCCTGGACGTGAACCTCGACTTCGACCGCATCGGGGCGAACTACAACGCGTACACGTCCGAGGAAAACACCGTCTATTACGCGGCCGTGCTGCCGGAGTATTTGCCGAAGGCGGTCGACATCCTCGCGGACATCCTCCGCCCCAGCCTCCGGCAAGACGACTTCGACACTGAAAAGCAGGTGATTCTCGAAGAAATCAAGATGTACGAAGACGCCCCCGGCTCGATGGCGTGGGACAACGCCAGGCGGATTCACTTCGCGGCCCACCCGCTCGGGAACAGCATCCTCGGCACGACGGCCAGCGTCACCGCCCTGTCCCGCGACCAGATGCACGGCTACTTCGAGCGACGCTACGCCCCCGGCAACGTCCTTGCCGTCGCGGCCGGCAACTTCGAGTGGGACCGACTCATCGACCTCGTCGGCGGCGCGTGCGGCAGCTGGACCCCCGGCGAAGGCGGCCGGCCGGACTCGGGCGAAACCGCGGGGGCGGGCGGCGTCCACGCCATCACGAAGGACGGGACGGCCCAGCAGCACGTTCTGATCCTGAGTGCCGGCCCCGCCGCGGAATCGCCGCTCCGCCACGCGGCCGCCACCCTCGCGGTCGCGGTCGGCGACGACTCCGGCAGCCGGCTGTACTGGGCCCTCGTCGACCCCGGACTGGTCGAGTCGGCGTCGTGCGGGGCGGATCAATCGCAGGGGTGTGGCACCGTCGTCACGTCCTATTCCTGCGACCCGGACGACGCCGCCTCGAACCTGGAGATCGTCCGGAAGCTGCTGGCGGACGTGCAGAAGAACGGCATCACCGCGGAGGAACTGGCCCAGGCGAAGAACAAGATCGCGAGCCGGGTGGTGCGGGCGAGCGAGAAGCCGATGGGCCGGATGCGGTCGATCGCCGGGGCGTGGCTGTACCTGAACGAGTACGCGGACGTGGACAAGGAGCTCGCCCGGTTCGACGCGGTGTCGCTGGAGTCGATCCGCGAGTACCTGGACCGCTACCCGATCGACCGCGCGACGGTCGTCGGTTACGGGCCGCTGGTGGGGCTGTGATCCGGTGGATCTTTCCCGTAGGGTGGGTCGAGCGCTTCGCGAAGACCCACCGGAGTGGCAAGGAGTCGATGCTGTTCCGGTGGGTCTTCGCCGCAAAGCCGGCTCGACACCACCCTACTTCCGTAGCCATGTCCCGAACAGCGCAATCAAGAACGCGAACCACAGCACGCCCCGCCAGCGTACGTCCGCCGGGGCGTAGACGACGACCGCGTTGAACATGATGAAGGTCAGGAACCCGTGCAGCCCGTACCCGATCCAGCGGGACCGGGCCGCGTAGCTGGCCGGCCGCACGGCGAACCACACCGCGTCGGCGAGCCAGACGACGAGCACCACGAAGTTCACGTACAGCCCTTCCGCGACGCCCGACACTTCCTCGGTGTGGTCCAGCGC
>CAYUHJ010000157.1:0-14231 GCA_964444365.1 uncultured Alcaligenaceae bacterium
GGGTGGGGGTTGATGCGGGTGGAAGGTTCAACCCCTCCCCCCAACCCCCTCCCCGAAGCGGAGAGGGGGAGCAAACCCCTTCTCTTCCTCCCCTCTCCGCTTCGGGGAGGGGCCGGGGGAGGGGTTGATTTCTCACCCACTGAAACTTGAAACCTGGAACTTCTCCGATGCTCCGTCCGATCCGCCGGGCCCTGTTCAGCGTCTCCGACAAGACCGGCCTCGTCGAGTTTGCCACCGAATTGCACACGAAATACGGCGTCGAACTGATCGCCACCGGGGGGACGAAGAAGGCCCTCGCGGACGCCGGGTTGCCGGTGAAGGACGTGGCCGAGTTGACCGGTTTTCCGGAAATCCTCGACGGCCGGGTGAAGACGCTGCACCCCGCGGTCTACGCCGGCCTGCTCGCGAAGCGGGACAAGCCCGAGCACATGGCCACGCTGGCCGAGCACGGCTTGCCGGAGATCGACCTCGCCGTCTGCAACCTCTACCCGTTCGAGCAAACCGTCGCGAAACCCGGCGTGACCGAGGCGGAGGCGATCGAGAACATCGACATCGGCGGCCCATGCATGATCCGCGCGGCGGCGAAGAATTTTGACGCGGTGGCGGTGGTAGTTAATCCAAAACTGTATCGTCTTGTTTCAGACCAATTGAAATGTGGCAATGGGTCCCTGAACCGCGATCAGCGAAAAGACTTGGCTTTCCTCGCATTCTCGATGGTGACCCTGTATGACGGTGCCATTCAGGACTACTTCACGGTATCGCATATCAACGAACATCCGCTTCCAGTAAACGACGAAACCGAATGGGGTGAGGAATCGACGCGGCATGGCAAACTGAAGCAAGTGTTGCGTTACGGTGAAAACCCTCACCAACGGGCGGCGTTCTACATCGATCAACCGCCACAAATCCATTCGTGCGTCTCGCGGGCCGAGCAACTCCACGGTAAGGAACTCAGTTACAACAACATCCTCGATCTCGACTCCGCGTTGAACCTCGCCCGGGAGTTCGTGGAGCCGGCGGCGGTGGTCGTCAAGCACAACAACCCGTGCGGGGCCGCGACCGCATCCACGCTCGCCGGTGCGTTCGCCCACGCCTGGGACGGCGACCCGCTCTCCGCGTTCGGCGGCATCATCGCGTTCAACCGGCCCGTCGATTCCCCCACCGCCGACTCGCTCATGTCCGGCGAACGCTTCGTCGAGTGCGTCATCGCCCCGGAGTACGACCCGGCCGCGCTCGAGTCGCTGAAGAAGTGGAAGAAGAACGTCCGCCTGCTCCGCACCGGCCCGCTCACCGGCGGACCGCAAGGGCTGGACTATCGCCGGGTCGACGGCGGGTTGCTCGTTCAAACCCGCGACGTGGGGGCTGACGACCTCGCCGCGTGGAAGACCGTCACGAAGCGCGAACCGACCGCCGTCGAGCGCGACGCCCTCTGGTTCGCGTGGCTCGTGTGCAAACACGTGAAGTCGAACGCGATCGTGCTCGCAAACGGAACCCACATCGTCGGCGTCGGGGCCGGGCAGATGTCCCGCGTCGTGTCGGTCGACATCGCCGTGAAGAAGGCCGGCGACCGCTCGCGCGGAAGCGTGCTGGCGTCCGATGCGTTCTTCCCGTTCCCGGACAACGTCGAACTCGCCGCCGCCGCCGGGGTGACGGCGATCGTCCAGCCGGGCGGTTCCGTGAAGGACGCCGACAGCATCGCCGCCTGCGACCGGCACGGCATCGCGATGGTCTTCACCGGCGTCCGCCACTTCCGGCACTGATGTCGCCGGGGGTCGCTCCCGACCCTAGAATCGAGCCCATGTCGCGGACCCGGAAGCGCCTCTGGCTGCTGGCGAAGACGACGGCCGCGGTCGTGCTGATCGCCGCCGTCGGGCGGTACTTCGCGAAGCTGCTGGCCAACGACGGCGCAACCGAGTCGCTCCTCGCGGCCCGGGTCGAGTACCTGATTCCCGCCGGGTTGCTGTACCTGCTGGCTCACACCCTCTGGGCGACGTTCTGGGTGCAACTGCTCTGGAACTCGGGGGCGAACGTGACGTGGTTCGCCGGGGTGCGGGCGTACTTCGTCAGCCAGTTCGGAAAGTACGTGCCGGGGAAGGCCTGGGTGTTCTTCCTTCGCCTGGGGCTCCTGCGGCACACCGGCGTTTCCCCGACGGTGGTGGCCGTCACCGCGACCTACGAGACGCTGACGAGCATGGCCGCCGGCGCGACGGTCGGGGCGGTGCTGCTGCCGTGGGCGGGGCTCGGGGCGGAGTGGGAGTCCGGGAAGGGCGTCGCCTTGCTGGGGATCGCGGGGCTCCCTCTGGTGCTCGGGTTGCTGAATCGGCTCGCGGTGCGGGTGGCGGCGAAGCACCGGGGGCCGGACGCGAAGCCGCTCCCGAGCCCGCCAGTTCGACTGCTCGCGCAAGGGCTGCTGCAAGCGATGATCGGCTGGGCGTGCCTCGGGCTGAGCCTCTGGCTGACGGTGCAATCCCTCGCCGCGGAACCGGGGTCGCTCACCGTCGACGAGTACCTGCGCGACACGGCCGCGGTGGCGCTCGCTTACGTTGTCGGGTTCCTGGTCCTGTTCGCGCCGGGCGGGTTGGGGGCACGGGAACTGCTCCTGCAGCAGATCCTCGAACAGTCCGCGACGCCCGGCCACGCCGCGGTGATTGCCGTCGCGTTGCGGCTCGTGTGGACGGCGTTTGAAGTGATTTTCGCGGGTGCTTTGTACTTCTGCAGCCAGCGTGTACGAACGCCCGATCAATTGACTGGTCCCCCTCTCCCCTTGGGGGAGAGGGGTTAGGGGTGAGGGGAATCGACTTCACCCGGTGAAGGAGCGTCCCCGGTGGGATGTAGCCTTCCTCTCACCCCCGGCCTCTCTCCCCCAAGGGGAGAGGGGAGGAAGAAACGAACATCGGCGGCCGAGGAATCGCAGTCTCATGGATAACCTTTCCCCGCTCCCCGACCAGAACCTCATTTCCCTCGTGATTCCAGCGTGCAACGAACGGGAAAGCCTCTCGATCCTCTTCGCCGAGATCGACCGCGCGGTGACGGCACTCGGCAAGGCGTGCGAAGTCATCTTCGTCGACGACGGCAGCACCGACGGCACCTGGGACGTGATCCGCGACCTGGCCGCGAAGGACGCGCGCGTCCGCGGCATTCGCTTTCGCCGCAATTTCGGCAAGGCTGCCGCCCTCGAAGCGGGGTTCCGCGACGCGAAAGGCTACGTCGTCTTCACCCTCGACGCGGACCTGCAGGACGACCCCGCGGAGATCCCCCGATTCCTGGAAGCCCTCCAGGGCGGCTTCGATGTCGTGACCGGGTGGAAGAAAGTCCGGCACGACCCCTGGCACAAGGTCTTCCCGAGCCGGGTGTTCAACGCCCTCGTGAGCGGGGTCACGGGCGTGAAACTGCACGACCACAACTGCGGCTTCAAGGCGTACAAGTCCGCCGTGCTGAGCGAAGTGCGGCTGTACGGCGAACTGCACCGCTTCGTCCCGGTGCTCGCGGCGGAGCGGGGGTTCCGCACCGGCGAACTCATCATCAACCACCGCAAACGGAAGTACGGCTACTCGAAGTTCGGCTTCCGCCGCTTCGTGAAGGGCTTTTTGGACCTGATTTCCGTGCAGTTCCTGACCGGTTTCGGCGACCGGCCACAACACTTCCTCGGCACGCTGGGGCTGTTCCCCCTCTTCGCGGGCGGGTTCGGGCTGGTGGTCTTGGCCGTCAATACGCTCATCCGCTTCTTCGCGGATATCGGCATCGAGCCGCCGGGTCAGACCATCGGGGCGATCGTGTCCGTCGGACTCTTGCTGTTCGGGGCGCAACTGTTGATCGCCGGCCTGCTCGCGGAACTGATCGTCGACCGCGGCCCGGCGGACGAGAACCCGTACAGCGTGTTGGAACGTACCAACGTGTAGCCGCGACGCGATAGCGGAGCGCGAGACTGGACGCTGTCCCGCGCCCGCTATCGCGTCGCGGCTACACGGGAATTTCGATTTGACTTCTCGGAATCGGATGGGAGTGTTCATCTGAACACATCCCGGCCACTTGGCCGACCATCCGAACCGAGGGAAGTCATGGTCGCACCATCCCCACCGTCGCGGCCGCTGTTGGTGCGTGCGGCCGAGCTCCGGGCGAGCGGTCAATCGTGGGAGCAGACCGCCCGCAAGTTGAACGCGACCGAGGAGGAACTGCGGAAACTCGCCGCCGACCACCACGCGGAATGGACGAAGTGCTACCACGCCGCCCGGCGGGAACTGCTGTCCGACGGCATCGCCGAGACGATGCTCGTCATGCGGCAACAACTCCGCACGGCGGACGACAAGGGCGTCCGCGAGGCCGGCGGGTGGTTCTTCCGCGTGTGGATGAACCTCTACCGGCACCGCACCCGGCCCGCGAAAACCAGCGGGAAAACCGACGAACTGGCCTACGACATCACCCAACTCGACGGCATGTCGGACGAGGAGATGACCCGTCGGCTGCTGACCGTCATTTGCCCGGTCGGGGGTTGGCAGGACCCGCCGCCGGACTTCGGGTCGGGCGTGGTGATCGACTTCCCGAAGGACGATTCCGGCGGGGGGTCAAACGGAATACCGACTCAATCGCCGGAAGCAGGATCAAATGATTCCCTTGGTGAGCGTCATGACGAACCCCGACCCGACGGCCGACCTCCGCAAAACGGCCTACCTCCTGCTGGCGGCGGCGACGCTGGGCGTTGCGACGGCGAAGATCGTCGGGGCCGAGAACGTCTTCGAGCCGAGCCGGTACAGGCCCCTGCCCGGCAGCTTCGGCGAGGGCCGCGACCCGGCGATCGTGCCGGAACGGGTGTGGCCGAAGACGCGGCCGGAGCCGACGCCGATGTTCTCGTCGAACGACCGGTCGCGGTGGGCAACGATCCGGGCGCTGGTCGACGACGGGACGTACGTCGTGGGCAAGCGGGAGAATCACACCCGTCCGACGGGCTACGCGGACGCGGGCATCATCTTCGAACCGGACTACCAATCGCTCGACAAGGTGATGAACCCGGCGACGGGCGAGTTCTATTCCAGCAAGCCGCCGCTGATGCCGACGCTGCTCGCGGCGGAGTACTGGGTCTTGAAGAAGGTGTTCGGCTGGTCGATCGTCAGCGACCGCTGGAATGTGATGTGTACGATCATTCTCACGGTGAACGTGCTGCCGTTCGCGGCGTACCTGCTGCTGCTGGCGAGGCTGATCGAAACCCACGGGAGGACGGACTTCGGCAAGCTGCTCGCGTTCACGACGGCGTGCTTCGGGACGTATCTGGTGACGTTCGCGGGGACGCTGAACAACCACACGCCGGCGGCCTTCTGCGTGGTGTTTGCGATTTATCCGCTGATGCAGTCCCCGCTCGGCGTCGCCTCGCGGCTAACCAGCGGGTTCTTCGCGGGATTGGCGATGGCCCTGGAACTGCCCGCGGCGGCCCTCGTGGCGGGGCTGTTCGTGCCGATGCTGCTGGTGAAGCCCCGGCACGCGGTGCTGTTCGCGGTGGGGGCCGCGGTGCCGATCGCGGCGCTGATCGCCTGCAACTTCGCGGCGATGGGCACCTGGAAGCCCGCCTACGGCGAGTTCGGCGGCCCGTGGTACAACTACCCCGGCAGCCACTGGGCGAAGCTCGGCACGCCGGCGGCGAAGGGGATCGACTTCGCGGACGAATCGAAGCTGGTCTATGCGTTCCACCTGCTCCTCGGGCACCACGGGTGGTTCAGCCTGACGCCGGTGTGGTTCCTGGGTGCGATCGGACTGTGGAAACTGACTCGCGAAAGCAAGCTGGATGTCAATGCGGTGTTGGGCCGCGGGACGTGCGCCGGCCCGCTCTGGACGCCGCGACTGCTCGGGGCGATGACGCTGGCGGTGTCGGCGGTGGTGTTCGCGTTCTACGCCTGGAAGACGAACAACTACGGCGGCTCGACCAGCGGCCCGCGGTGGCTCTTCTGGCTGACGCCGCTCTGGATTTTCGGCGTGATGCGGGCCGGGGATTCGCTCGGGAAACGAGGACGGCTCCTGGCGGCGGTCCTGCTCGGGTTCTCGACGATGTCCGCGTTCTACCCGGCGTGGAACCCGTGGCGAAGCCCCTGGATCTTGCAGTGGTTCGAGCTGCAGGGTTGGGTTCGGTATTGATGCCGGGTAAAGTAACTCGGCAAGAACGTCCCCTTCCCCTCCCACACGAGGCACCCCATGCCCCGCCTGTCCGCCGGCCTGCTGGCCGTGTTCCTCGCCGCCCCGGTGTTCGCCCAGCGCGAGCACGGGTTCGACAACCGCAAGGGCTCCGGCCAGCCGTACCTGAAGCCGCAGGAGACGGTCGACAAGTTCAAGGTCGCCCCGGAGTTCGAGGTGAAGCTGTTCGCCGCCGAGCCGGACGTGGTCAACCCGATCGCGTTCACGATCGACGAGAAGGGCCGGGTGTGGGTGGTGGAGTGCTACGAGTACCCGAGCAAAACGCCCAAGGGCAAGGCCCCGCGGGACCGCATCCTCATCCTGGAAGACACCGACGGTGACGGCGTCTGCGACAAGCGGACGATCTTCGCGGAAGGCAAGGACTTCCCCGTTCCGGAGGAGCGAAAGAAGGCCGGGCTCGGGGCGTTCGACATGGCGTCGGGGATTGAAGTGGGACATGGCGGCGTGTATGTGGGTGCCCCGCCGTACCTGTGGTTCATCGAGAACAAGAACGACAAGCCCGGTAAGTTCGAGACGTTATTGAAGGGGTTCGGCAGCCAGGACACGCACGAGACGTTGAATACCTTTCAATGGGGGCCGGACGGCTGGCTGTACGGGTTGCACGGCATCTTCACGCAGAGCACCGTCAAGCCCCTGGACGGACCCGAAACGCGGATGAACGCCGCCGTCTGGCGGTTCCACCCGAAGACGAAGAAGTTCGAGATCTTCAGCGAGGGCACGTCCAACCCCTGGGGCATGGACTGGCGCAACATGGACGGGCAGTTCATTCTCGCATGTTGTGTGATTCCCCACCTGTATCACATGGTCCCCGGCGGCATCTACAAGCGGCAAGCGGGGGCGAGTTATAACCCGTATGCCTACGGCGAGATCAAGGAAATTTCGGACCACACCTTCCACAAGGAAAGCGGCTGGGCCCACGCGGGACTGATCTCTCTCGACGCCCCCCACATTCCGGAGAAGTACCGCAACAGCGTGATTTTCGGCAGCATTCACGGGTGCAGCCTGAAGCAAAACATCCTGAAGCCGAACGGCAGCACCTACACCGCCACCCGCGGCGACGACTTCCTTCAAAGCGGCGACAAGAACTTCCGCCCGATCAATTTGAAGTGGGGACCCAACGGCGACATTTATCTCATCGACTGGCACGACCAGATGCCCTGCCACCAGGCGAAGGCCGACGAGTGGGACTACGAACGCGGCCGCGTGTATCGCATTCAATTGAAGGGGGCGAAGCCAAAGAAGGCGGAGGATTTGACTGCGACGACGGTCGATGAACTGACCAAACTCGCCGGGAGTCATCTGCCATATCAATCTCGCACTGCAATGCGATTGCTCAATGAGCGCATGGAGAAGCTTTCAAACCTCCCCGATCTCGTTGCGGGAATCGTTAAACACAAGGACTCCTTTCGCCCATCGACCCAGACGCGGCTAATGCAATTGAGTGACCAAGCAACAGCAGATAAGGAGATGAAGGGGCTCAAGCGAGCACTCGATGCACTCGCTACCGTTGGAGACGCACGCCTATCCAATAACCTCATAAGTGATTTAGCAATCGCTATCCGCTTGGCCGTAGATTCACAAGGTGGGAAAGGTGTGATTGAACTTCTCACCCCGCTAACAGAACGTCCATCACCAATTATTCACCGTGAACTCGCATCCGCCGCGATTCGGCTCGCGGATTCGCACGATGTCGCGCCGCTTGTTCGCGCCCTCATGGCCCGCAAGGAAGACGCGAACGACCCGCTCATCCCGTTCCTGACGTGGATCGCCTACGAGAAGGTTATCGCGAAGAAGAACGGGGCGAACAACCCCGCCGAGAAGGAACTCGCGTGGCTCGCCGAGCAGTCCCCGGACAACATCTTCGTCCGCGACCACATCGTGCCGCGGGTCATGCGGCGGCTCGTCGCCACCGGGCAGCCCGCGGACCTTGCCCTGTGCGTCAAGTTCGTCGCCGACGTGAAGGACGCCCATTCTCGCGAGAAGGCACTGGAAGGGCTCGCGATCGCGCTGGCCAACCAGGCGGTGACCGCTCCGAAAGAGTGGGCCGCCGTCCGCGACGAGTTGGCGAAGTCCGACAACCCGAAACTCGTCGCCCTCGCGAACAAGCTCGCCGTCAGCTTCCGCGACCCGGAAGCGGTGGCCCGTGCCCTCGGCGTGCTGAAAAACGCGCAGAAAACCGCACCCGAACGGGCCGAGGCCGTTCGCCAACTCGCCCAGTTGAAAGCCCCGGAGGCGGCCAAACTTTTCCGCGAACTCGCCGGCCAGTCGGCGACCCCGCTGCCGATCCGCGTCGAAGCGGTTCGCGGCCTCGCGGCCTTCGCGGACCGTGACACCCCGGTGTCACTGTTCGCCGCGTGGAAAGAGTATCCGCCGGAAGTCCGCGCCGAAGTCGTCAACGTCCTCGCCGGCCGCAAGGAGTGGGCGAAGGCGTTACTCCTCGCGCTGGGGGACAAGACGCTCGACCGCACCGCCGTCGGCGACAACGTGATCCTTCGCATCCAGGCCTACAAGGACAAGGAACTGACCGCGCTCGTCGAGAAGCACTGGGGCAAGACCCGCACCACGCCGGCGGAACTGAACGCGGTCATCGACAAGACGCGCGAGTCGCTGTCCGCCGGCGGCGCGTCGTTCGCCCGCGGCAAGCTCGTGTTCGAGAACCAGTGCGCGAAGTGCCACAAGTTCGACGGCCGCGGGAACGAGGTCGGCCCGCCGCTCGACGGGGCCGCCCGCGACATCGAGTACCTGCTCGCCAACGTCATCGACCCGAACCGCGTCATCGGGGCCCCCTACTTCCAGCGGATCGTCCGCACCATCGACGGCCGGGTGGAGCAAGGCATCCTCGCCGCGGAGGACGACAAGTCGATCACCATCAAGGTGGAAAACGCCGTGTTGAAGCGGATCGCGAAGGAAGATCTAGACGGGCCGGTGCGGGTGGTGGAAAAGTCGCTGATGCCCGAGGGGCTCGCGGCCGGGGTGTCGGCCCAGGACTTCCGCGACCTCATCCGGTACGTCATGGCCAACCCGTTCATCACGGACGCGACGGTCAACGGGGAGAAGGTATCTGTCGGCCCGCCGGGTCGGTTCGCGGTCCCGGCCGGCAAGCCGGGGGTGATCGAGGCCGAGGTGACTGCTCCGGAGGAGTTGAAGTCCCGCCTGATGGTCGGTTCGGCGAGCGACTTCACCGTCAAGCTCGACGGCAAGGAGGTCGCCGCCGGCAAGGGTGCCAGCAAGAGTGTCGCCCCGGACCAGACCGGGTTCGACGTGGTGCTGCCGAAGGGGTCCCACAAGCTGACGATCGAAGTGAAGGACGGCGGCGCGGTGTTCGCCCGGTTCCTCGACCCGGACCGGAAGCTCCGCTACCCGGACGCCGGGGAGAAGAAGTAGCCGATGGCGTGACGAAACGCCGTGGTCCGGGGGATTACATTATCCCCCGGACCACGGTTCTCCCTCAGCCGGTCGGGATTACTCGGCGACCGCGGTGATGGTCACCTGGAAGCCCAGTTCGCCCTTCTTCGCGCCCTTGAACGGCTCCTTCGCGGAGATCCAGAGCGGGTCGAGCGCGCCGTCGGCGAACTCGGCCGAGGGGCTCTTGCAGGGCAGGATCACCTTCGGCATCGAGGCGGAGACGCGGAAGGTCTGCGTGAGGCAGTACTTCCCGCCGCCGACGGCGACGATGGAGACCGGCCCTTCCTTGTCGTTGACGCCCAGGCTCTGGCCGCCGGCGACGGAGTGGGACGGGACTTCGATCGTCAGGCCCGAGCCGGCCGCCGGGCTGATCGAGGCCGAGCCGCTCTGGTCGGCGCACCCGACCTTGTGGCTCCGGAGGAAGCCGATCACGGTCGCTTCCATGATCAGCTTCGCGCCCTTGACCTTCGGGTTGTCGATGGACACTTCGAAGGACTGGACGAGCGTGAAGTCCAGGCTCGCGGTGGCCGGGCCGGCCGGGCTGCCGTGGGCGACGGCGACGCCGGTCATCGTGGCGACGATCACGTTGGCGGACGGTTGCTTCACGTCGATGTTGCCGCCGCCGGTGTGCTGGCAGCCCTTGCGGCACGGGGTGACGTTACCTTCCCGCTTGCCGAGGACGAGGGACACGTCCGGGGCGGACGAGGCCGTCGTGACGGTGATGTTCAGCGGCTGGCCGTCCTTCTTCTCCTGGGCGAACAGCGGGGCGGCCAGAAGGACCGGGGCGGTCGCGAGGCCGGCTTGCAGGACCGAGCGGCGGTTCAGGTGCGACATTTCAAACTCCTCCGTGAGTGGGACCGAACGTTTCCGTACTGGGTCAGGAACCGAACAAGGGGACAATCGGCCGGCGACACCGAGTCGCTGAGCCATTTCCGTCCGCCCGGGCGGGATTCGACCGGGCGGGCGGCGGGGGGGACGATCGACTTACCAGCGGATGATGGCTTCCATCACCCCGGTCAGCAGGGCACGGTTTCCGTCGAACGCTTCCGAGTTGGCGTTGTAATCCCACCGGACGCTCGGCCGGAGGATCAGGCCCGGCAGCGGCTTCCACGCGAAGCCGGCGGTCACTTCGCTGTACAGCCCGCGGAACCCGGTCCGCACGCCGTCGGTGTCTTCAAAGGCTTCGAACCGCAGGGTGCCGGTCACCTTGTCATTGAAGGTGTACATCAGGTAGTTCGCGATGCCGTACCAGTCCGTCGCCCCGATGTTCGGCACGTCCTTCATGTGGGCGTAGCCGGCGTCCATCAGGTAAGTCGTCCGCTCGTTAATCTTGTAGGTGTACAACAGGTTGTAGAAGTTGTACTGGGCGAACGCTTCAGACTCGATGAACTTCGGGTTCGTGATGACCACGTTCAGGATCGCGGTCGACCGGCCGTTCGGCGGGGCCCACTTCAACTGGCCGAGGTAGTTCGCCCGGCTGGTCGGGGCGTCGAAGAAGTTGTCCGAGCCGGTCGCAAGACCGTTCCCGACGGACCAGGTGTCGTTCAGTTGGGTCGTGGCCCAGACACCGGTGTGGGTGAACGGGTCGTACTCGAACATGTACGACCGGGTCACGAACGGCGTGTCGACGGCTTGCACCAGTTCGTACCCGACGTGGGTGGCGAACCGACCCCCGATGACCTTGGTCCCGCGGGGCCCGATGTTCGGCAGGAACGCCTGGAGGTACATCTGGAACACGTCGATGCCGTACAGTTCCGGGCGGCCGTCGTTGCTGACGAGCTGGTTGTTCCACAGCCCCCGCGGCAGGGTGAAGCGGTAGTCCGAGCCGATGAGCGTTTCGGTCACGAAACCGAACTGGTGCTCCCGCTTGGACGTGTCAATCGTCCGCTCGATGTGCAGGTAGTTCTGGTTCAACAGGAACTCGTTCGGCCGGTCCGCCATGGCGTTCGGCAAGTTCGTGTTCGTGTCGGTACTACCGTTGTACGACATCTGCGTCCAACCATAGACGCTGAGCTTGTTGTCGTCCAGCAGGACGCCGAGCCACGTCCCTTGAACGGACCTCATGAAGGCCCAGCGGGAGGCCGGGGTTTCGGCCGCCGGCTCTTCCTTCTCGCTCTTGATGGCTTCCGGAATCTGGACCGTCACGTTCGGCACTTCCGGTTCGGCCGCGGGCGGCTGGGTCGCCTGCTTCGCCACGATCCGGGCCGTGCCGGGGGCGTCCTTGGTCTTCGGCAGCGGGACCGGCACCACGGGGGCAGCCGGGGCCGTCACGGACGGGATTGGTAAGGGGGCGGGGGGAGAGCCGCCGGCAGGTGCCTGGCCGGACGCGAGGCCGGCCACGAGTAGAATGGACGGAAACATGGTTACACTTCCTGCGGGTCTGCACTCGCCGAATCCGTGGCGAGTGGGGCCGGGCGGTCAAGGTTGCGTCGAGGGCTCACCGCCCCGTTTGCGACGCCCCATTCATCGACAGCGGCAAGCCGTTGCACAAACCCCGAATGGGCATCTGCGAAGATTTCGAGAATGGACTTTGCGGGCTGTAACGGACGGACTATGGACGGGCAGAGTTCGCTTAGAGGTTAGGCAGCTCGCAGGTGAAGTCATCCCGCCAGTGCTTAATCAGCGGGATCGAACGCCTAGAAATCGCGCAGACCGATCGCGGGCGGCGGACGGGCCTCATGGGGCTCGCCAGTCGCAAACACAAAGATAGCAAGCACTTGCGAAACTTGATGCGACTTGAGGCGATTTGGCATTCGTCCTGCGTTTTTTCGCACCTCTGTCCCGGACACCCTGCCCACCCGGACCACTGCCCGCGTTCTAGGAACCAACGGCCTCGCTCTGCGACAAGGGGTACTGAATGAGACGTTCCCGACGATGGTTGATGTTGCCGTTTGTAGCGGCCTGTGCCTTGCTCTTGAGCGTCGGCGGCCCCGCCGCCTCGCAGGAGAAAAAGGACACCAAGGACAAGGTCAGCGCGGACGACATCTCGGACCTCACCAAGAAGTTGACGGCCACGCAGAAGGACCTGGAGGACGCCAAGAAGGGCCTGGAGGACGCCGTCAAGACAATGGCGGCGCTGAAAAAGACGGCCGAAGACGCGGCCAAGGACGCCAAGGACAACAAGGCAGCCCTTGAGAAGGCCAACACGGAATTGGCCACCACAAAGAAGATGGCAGAAGACACCTCGAAGAAGGTGGACGACGCGAAGCCGGCCGCGATCCCCAAGGACGTGACCGACGCCATCGAGGCCGCCAAGAAAGCGGGCACCGACGCCGACGGGAAAGCCGTCACCGGTCAACAGCGCGGCGACACCGCCTGGCTGCTGACCTCCAGCGCGTTCGTGATGTTCATGGTGCCCGGCCTGGCGTTGTTCTACGCCGGGATGGTCCGCCGCAAGAACGTCCTCGCCACCATGATGCAGAGCATGGCCGCCCTCGCGGTGGTCGGCGTGTACTGGGTCGCCGTCGGGTACGGCCTCGCGTTCGGCCCGTCCCAGTTGAAGATGAGCGTCCTCGGCGTGGAAAACGGGGGACTCATCGGCTGGAGTTGGGACCTGTTCTTCTTGAAGGGCATCGCCACCGATCAGGTGCTCCCCGCGTACAACATCCCGGTCTACGTCCACGTCATGTTCCAGGGCATGTTCGCGATCATCACCCCGGCGCTGATCTCCGGTGCGATCGCGGAGCGGATCCGGTTCTGGCCGTTCTGCATCTTCATGATCCTCTGGATCACCCTCGTTTACTGCCCGCTGGCCCACATGGTCTGGGCGTTCGACTTCTTCGACCCCACAGTCGCAGCGGACAAGCGGGGTGCCACGGCGATCGGGCTTCTCGGCATGATGGGAGCCCTCGACTTCGCCGGCGGGACCGTCGTTCACATCGCCGCCGGGGTCGCCGGGCTGGCGTGCTGCCTCGTCCTTCGCAAGCGGGACGGCTATCCGAAGACGGTGGTTCACCCGAACAGCATGGTGCTGACGCTCCTCGGGGCCGGGTTGCTGTGGTTCGGATGGTTCGGCTTCAACGGCGGCTCGGGGTTGAACAGTAGCGGCCTCGGCGGTTCGGCGTTCGCGGCCACCCAAGCGGCGGCGGCCGCGGCGGGCTTGGTGTGGATGCTGGTGGAGTGGGTCCACCGCGGCAAGCCGACGGCTTTGGGTCTCGCGTCCGGGATCGTGGCGGGGCTCGTGGCCGTCACTCCGGCTTCCGGCTTCGTGTACATCTGGGGCGGGATCGCGATCGGTGCGATTGCGGCCGTCGTCTGCTATCTCGCCGTCTTCCTGAAGAGCATCCTCGGGTACGACGACTCCTTGGACGCCTTCGGCGTTCACGGCGTCGGCGGGTTCGTCGGTGCCGTCCTGACCGGCGTGTTCTGCTACAACGCCGTGAACGGTGCCGTGGCACTCGGGGCGAAGAACGACGGGTACTTTGCCGTCAACGGCAAGGCGTTCGCCGACAAGTTCAAGGAACTCGACGAAAAGCTGTCCGCCGACGACAAGGCCAAGCTCGACGCGGAAGGGGCCGAACTGTCGGACGACCAGAAGGCGTTCAAGGTTCTTCGCGACGCGAAGGCCAACGGCCCGATGGCCCAGACGATCATTCAGGTCAAGGCGTCCGTCTTCTCGGCCGTCTTTGCCTTCGTCCTGAGCCTCGCCC
>CAYUHJ010000157.1:14241-14680 GCA_964444365.1 uncultured Alcaligenaceae bacterium
GGCGATCACCCTCGGCAACTTCGGCACCAGCAAGAAGGACGAAGTCGTCGGCCTCGACCAGACCGAGCACGGCGAAGCCGGGTTCGACTTCGGGTTCGCGACCGAGTCGTTCACCGCCGGCGGCCTCGAACCGCGGGCGGCGAACACCCCGGCCGGCAACGGCAAGTACGAACTCGCCGTCAACGGCGTCGACGCGGGGGAACTCAAGAAGGTGTGGTCGTCCCTGTGCCTGCCGACCGACGGGCCGGCCGACCCCGACTTCCTGGCCGTCTACCCGGTGGTCACGACCGTGTCCGGGACGACCTTCCGCTTCCGCGGCGGGAACCCGGCGGCGGTCGCCAACCGGCTCGAATCCCTGCTCAAGAAGCACCTGCCCGGCAAGCCCGTGCGGGTCGGCGAAGGCTGACCGCTGACCATCGCACCCCCGCTCGCACCCGCG
>CAYUHJ010000158.1:0-14673 GCA_964444365.1 uncultured Alcaligenaceae bacterium
GGGCGGGGGCGTCGCCGGTCTGGAACAGGTCGTTCATCAGGTGCCCGATCCGGTCGAACTCGGGCACGTCGAACGCGGCGTAGGGGTCGCTCATGGGTCGCTCCGGTTCGGGGGTCAGCCGGCGATGGTGCCGTTCAGCTTGGCCTGGATGTCCTTGAACGTGGCCCCCTCCTGCCGCCAGAACGCGGCCGCGTTCACCCGCTTCTCGGTGGCGATCAGGAACTTGCAGTGGTCCTCGCCCATCGAGTAGCACTGCACCTCGATCCCCGCGAGCTGCCGGCGGGCGAGGACGCTGAACACGGCGGCGAACATGCCGGCGTAGAAGTAGCACACGACCTTCCCGACGTTCCCCAGCGACTGGGCCACGGCGGACTCGTACAGGTCGACGAAGATGAGCCCCTGCTTGCCCTGCCGCAGGTCGTAGTTCCACCCGCCCCAGCCCTCGATCTGGAGCGGCCACCACCACGTTTCCAGGAGCAGTCCCATCGCCATCTTGTTCAGGGCGATCTCGTACTCGGCCTGGACGCGGGGGCAGTACGAGGCCATGTCCTCCATGCCCCACTCGTACCCGCACTTGTACATGATCTCCCCGGCGGCGTCGCCGAGCTCGTCTTCGAGCCCGCCCAGCACCGCGACGACGAAGTCTTCCGTCACCCGGACGACCCGCTGGCCGTAGGCGTTCGTCAGCACGCCCTTCGCCGGGTCGTGGCGGAAGAACTGGTCGTCCGTGTAGTGGTTGTGCTTGATCGGCTGCTGGCCGGTGACCACGCGGATCTGGTTCATCGGCGTGCCGGTCCACTTCTCGGCCTCGGCCCGCGGGGTCCGGAGCAGGCTCAGCTGCTGGGCGTCCGCGCCCTGGCCCCAGATCAGGGCGAGGCGCTTGTCCGCGGGCTTCTCGGGTGCGGCCGGGGCCGCGGGGGCGACGGTCATGCGGGCGATCCTCGGTGGGGGTCAGTTGTTCTTCAGGTTCGCGACTTCGGCGCTGAGGTACTTCAGTTCTTCGAGCCGGCTCTTGGTGATGATCTTCCCCTTGGCGATCAGCACGGACCCGTTGATCGGGTGGAGGAGGTTCTTCTCCGCCCGGGTCCCGAGCAGGCTCATGATGTCTTCGACCCGCTCGACGTACATCCCTTCGGGCAGGTCGACGACGACGCCGTCCCCGAGGATCCGGGCCTGGCAGGCGAGCCGGCTCCGGGGGTTGACGCCGGTGATGAACGACAGCGTCCGCTCCTCGCGGGTCGTCGGCGGGGTGAGCCGGTCCATCCCCTCCCGGACGTGGACGTGGCAGGTCGCGCACACGCCCTTCCCGCCGCACGCCATCAGGACCTTCAGGTCCTTCGCGAGCAGGGCCTGGAGCATGTCGCTGTTGGTCGGGACCGCCAGCGACTCGTTGATCGGCTGAAACGTCAGTGTCTTCGGCATGGACTTCTGTGCCCGGCGAGGATGGATCTGGCTCCCTCCCCCTTCGAGGGGGAGGGTCGGGGTGGGGGTGAACGGTCAGTTCCCCAGCCACCCCCGCCCTGGCCCTCCCGCCTCAAGGGGGAGGGGACCAGAGCTCGAAACGTCGATTCCGGCCGAACCACGCCCGACCCCTGGTGCGATCAGGCGGGCACGGCTTCGACGATTCCCGCGGGCAGGGCGGCGTACATCGCGACCAGCCCGTTCATCGTGACGGCGGCGGCCCCGAGGACGTCGGCGGCCCGGGCGGGCGTCAGCGGCAGCGCGTTCAGAGCGGCCTTGAACCGCTGCCAGTCGGCCGGCCGGGTGGCGATGCCCGACACGTGGTAGTCCAGGCCGACCCCCGGTTCCGGGCGGACGCCGAACGCGGCGGCCAGGCTCCGGGCCAGCAGCATCGAGCCCATCCGGGACCCTTCCGTGACGTACAGCGCCCCGACCAGTGCCCACGGGCGGACCGCCGCCCACTCGGGAAACTCCGCGGTCAGCCGGTCGACGGCGGCGTCGGCGGCCGGCGGGGCGGGCACGTCCCCCAGGGCGGCGAGGTCCGCCGCCAGCAGCGGGGCGCGGGTCATCCGGCGGGGGTCGTACACCGCCGCGACTTCCGGCGTGCCGTGCGCCGCCGCGAGGGCCGCTTCCAGGCCCTCGTGCAGCGCCAGCAGCGGCCGCAACCCGGCGGCGTAGGTGTCGCGGTCGATCCGGCCGGTCGCCATCGCCACTGCGAACGGCGTTCGCTCGACAGTGTCGTGTGCCGGTGCAATCGCCGCTCGGATACGATCCGACAGGGAACCGAGTTCGGGCATGGGCGTCCTTTCGGGGGTCAGGCGTCCGGCTTGGAGCGGTACTGGAAAATCCGGCCGAGGATGCCCGAGCGGGGGGCGGTGGCCACGGCGGGGAGGGTCGCGGTCGGGGTCGCAGGCGAGGAAGCCGCCGGCCGCCGGCCCAGCCCGCGGAGGTCGTCGATCAGGGCGTCGTAGGACGGATACCGGTCGGCCGGTTCCTTCGCCATCATCCGGACGATGACGGCCGACGCCGCCTCGTCCACGACCCCGGCCGCCACCGCGCCCGGCGGCGTGACCGGCTCCGTCGCGTGCTTCAGCAGCATCTCGCGGGCGCTGCGGCCCTCGAACGGGAGCCGGCCGGTGACGGCGTGGTAGAACGTCGCGCCCAGGGAGTAGATGTCCGCCCGGAAGTCGACCTCGCGGGCGGACCGGGCCTGTTCCGGCGCGACGTAGGCACAGGTGCCGACGAGGCCCGCGGAGTCCACCTTCGCCGGGACTGGTCGGTCGTCGCCAGGGCCAGGCCGAGGTCGGCGACCTTGGCCGTCCCGTTCCGCGCGAGCAGGATGTTCCCGGGCTTCACGTCGCGGTGGACGAGGCCGACCTCGCCGCCGGCCCGCAGCCCCTCGGCGGCGTGGGTGAAAATTTCCGCCGCCCGCGCCACGTCGATCCGGCCGGACATCGCGATCAGGTCCGCGAGGCTCGGCCCCTCGACGAGCTCCATCACCACGAACGGGACGCCGGTGTCGTCGTAGTCGAGCACCCGTGTGACGTTCTGGTGGTTCAACCGGGCAAGAAGTTGCGCCTCGCGACGCAGTTGCCTGCGTACGCTGTCGTCGATCGGCGAGCCGTCGCTGAGCAGGACTTTGACGGCAACTGAAATGTTCAGCGTCTGATGCAGCGCAGAAAAGACCATGCCGTGCCCGCCGCGGCCGAGGACGCCGGTCAGCAGGCACTTACCGAGCTGGTCGCCGACTACAGGTGGCCGGAGGTTGGGGTGGGCGATGACGACCGTGGACCCCGGCACGGCGTGCCGGCTCCCTTGCGAGGTCTCGCAGTTCGACGCCTGGAGGTCTTCGCGTGACTGGACGGCAGCCGGCTCCGCACTCCGACGCGGGGAGGTCGGCCGGGCTTCGGCGAGTGCCGGTTGAACGATTTCCTCGCGAATCCGGCGAAGAACCTCGTCCGGCACCGCGGTGCGCGAGTCCCGCGCGACGAACCCCTTCATCATCAGGTCGAGGGTCCGGCTGGCGGTCGGCGTGAGGTAGCCGAGCCGGACCAGCAGGGTCGGCAAGTCTTCACCCGGCGCGTGGGTCCGCTCGAACCACGCGGCGAGTAACATCTGCTCTTCGGCAGACAGACGAGCGTCGTGCTGGAACAAGTCCAGCAGGAGACGGCTGCGGGGCATTGTGCCTCCAGCATGGGCGAGCCGGAATTCCTGCGTGGCGGGAACAGGAAGGAACCTTCACATTTTAATAGCGTGCCTTTTCCGCCTCGGTCAAGGAAAAGCATCGGAAATCCGCAAGTTTTACATCGTATGTCACGGGTCTCGGATCAGGATTGGCTGGCGCAACCCGCCAACTTCGCCCTCCTCCACTTGAGGGAGTTCCTGCCGGGAGTCGCATTTCTTCTGAATCGTCACTGTCGACCTTGACGGGACAGGTGCGAAAACTGTGCCAGTATCAGTATGTCGCCAAAAACGAGCGGCGCACCCCCGTCTAAAGACCGCCCGTCTGGACATCCTGTCGGTTCTCGATAGCATCATGTCTTCTACTCACTCCGACACCGGCGGGGATCGGTCATGGCCAAGGGGAAGGAAGCTCGCTCGATCATCAAGATGCAGAGCAGCGAGAGTAGCCACTGCTACTTCACGGAAAAGAACCGCAACAACACCAAGGAGCGGATTTCCCTGCGGAAGTACGACCCCGTTGTGCGGAAGCACGTCGTCTACAAGGAAGCCGGCAAGCTGTAACCGCGGTCCGGTGGCGGGGGTAACAGGAACCGCAGCATCGGGTCGAACCGCCAGCCCCACGCGGCCTCGTCGTGGCCGCCGTGCGGGTCTTCGCAGTAATGGTAGTCCGCCCGCGCCCGCCGGAACAACCGGGCCAGGGCGCGGGCCCGCCGCACGTTCCCCCGCCGGCTCGCCTCCGTCGCCCCCTCGCGGCCGCCCATGTCCAGCCAGATCCGGCACGTCTTCAGCCAGTCCGGGTCCGCCCCGAGCGTCCGCAGGAACGCGGCGTCGTCCCACCACAGCGACGGGGACATCGCGGCGCACCGCCCGAACACGTCCGGCCGCCACCGGCACAGGTGGAGCGAGATCAGCCCGCCCATCGACGACCCGCCGACGCCCGTCTCGGCGGGGTCCGGGAGGGTCCGGTACGTCCGGTCGATGAACGGCTTCACTTCGTCGACGAGGAACCGCGCGTAGTCCCGGCTGCGGTCGTCCGGCCCCGGCTGCGGGCCGTACTCGTGCAGCCGGTCCGGCGAGTTCGCGACGCCGACGATCACGACCGGCCGCACGCCCCCGGACCGGACCGCGCGTTCGGTCGTCTCGTCGACGCCCCACGGGACGCCGGCGAACGCGGTGAAGGCGTCGAAGAGGTTCTGCCCGTCGTGCAGGTACAGCACCGGGAACCGCTGGGCGGGTTCGAGGTCGTAGCCGGGGGGCAGGTAGACGGCGAGGGTGCGGGGGTGGGTCACGAACCGGGAGCCGAACCCGTGGTGGTAGCGGACGGACGTGCGGCCCCACCCGGCGACGGCGACGTCCAGGGTGCCCGGCCCGCGGGGGACGACCCGGCGGGGGGCGCGTTCCCGGCCGGTGCCGTCGGCCTCGGCCCGCCGCCAGTGCCCGCGGGTGACGAGGAAGCGGTGGGGTTCCCCGTCGGGAAGGTCGAGCCGAACCCGGAAGGTGCCGTCGCCCCCGGGTTCGAGCGGCACCCCGGCCGCCCGCCAGTGCCCGAACCGGTCCCCGTCGCCGGCCAGGAACAGCGGCTCGGCCGGCGTGTCGTGCGGCACTCGGACCACGAACTCGGGCATGGGCTCACTTCAGCTTCAGACTCGCGTGGACTTCCGCCGGGGCCCGGACGATCAGCGACATGCTCGGGTAGTGGAAGGTGATCGTGGACGTGCCGCCGCGGGCCTGCCAGCTGAGCGGGTCGACGGACTGGGTGATCGAGTCGATGATGATCTTCGCGTTCTGCATCGTTTGCTCGTAGTCGATCTGCGGCCCCCAGGTCACCGCGCCGCCGAACGCCCCCTGGGCCTGGATCAGGTCGCCGAGGTAGTACGCCCGGGTGACCTGCAGTTCCTTCGCCTTCTCCAGCGTCACGACCTGGATGATTTTGTCCTTGATGACGAACGTGAGCCCCTGGGCCTGCAGCACCGCCCGCAGCGCGGTCCGGGCCGTCACGTTCCCCGGCATGTTGACCGGCCGGGACAGGTCCAGCCCCGCGTCTTCGAGGGACTTCTTGTCCAGGTAGACTTCCTTCCCGACGAGGTTGGACAGGGT
The DNA here is from genome assembly GCA_964444365.1 of uncultured Alcaligenaceae bacterium. Lineage (GTDB taxonomy): Bacteria > Planctomycetota > Planctomycetia > Gemmatales > Gemmataceae > CAYUHJ01. Next base: position 5,743 of record CAYUHJ010000158.1, read on the forward strand.
CTGCACGCTTTCGAGGAACGGGGCGTTCTTCAGCCCGTCGCCGACGCGCTTCTCCAGCGCCCGCAGGATGGCCTCGCTCTCCTCGTCGAGCAACTTCGGTTCCAGCTTCCGGCGGAGTTCCGTCTTCTCCTTCCAGTCCGCGGGGAACTCGATGTCCCCCTTCGGCAGCAGGGTGGACTTCATCATGTCGTTGAACGCGAGCACCGTGCGGTCGGCCTGCTCCTTGGCCAGCCCCTTGGCCACGGCGATCTTGTCGCCGAAGTCCCCCTGGCCGGCGAGCGCGATCACGGACGGGTTGTTCGGGTACTTCGCGTACAGGTCCGCGATCTTCTTGATGGCGTCCGCGTTCCGGTTCGCGTTGCGGAGCTTTTCCACGTCCGAAATGGAATCCCGGACGTCCTTCGCCTCGGCGAGGTACTGCTCGAAGAGCTTGCGGGACGCTTCCTTCTGGAGTGCGATCTTCGGGTCGAGCGGGTTCGCGGCCGGCTTGCCTTCGAGGACGGCGATCTTGCCCTGGAGCTTGGCGACGAGTTCGTTCCGCTTCTCGGAGGAGATGTCCGCCTGTACGTCGAGCCCGACGATGGCCCGCTTGAGGGCCTGAACCGCCTTCGCGGGGTTGACCCGGGCGATGCGGTCGGCGTCGTCGATCGCGCCGCGGACGTCGGCGTCGGCCTTCTGGTCCGCGACCTGCCGGATGACCTTGGCCCGGTCGAGGGCCGCGGTCTGGGCGACCGCCTCCCCGGCGGCCCCGAGTGCCACTGCCGCCGCCGCCGCCCGCCACAGGTTCCCGCGCATGACCGGCCCCTTTCCTGGTACGCCTGCTCGCAACGCTCCTTCCTACAACGTACCCGCAACCGTCGCCGTTTGCGAGGAACTGGCCGTGCCCCGTGACAGGGGCGGGGCCGCAGAATTGGAATGAGTAGCAGAATTGATACTAGCCCGAAGCGCGAGCGAGGGAGTGTAGCCGACCCTCGCTCGCGCTTCGGGCTGGTGTCCGCCACTGGCCGCCGTTCGCGGCCGCCGGTAAAGTTCGTCCAACCGCCCGCGCCCCGGATCGGACCCCATGCGCCACCTGCTCGGTCTCGAAGAACTGACCGCCGCCGACTTGACCCGGATTCTCTCGTCCGCGGAGCAGTTCCTCGGCGTCGGCCGGGAGTCCGCGAAGCGGAACGACCTGCAAGGAAAGGTCGTCGCGAACCTCTTTTACGAGCCGTCCACCCGCACGAAGCTGAGCTTCAGCCTCGCCGCCCGGCGGCTCGGGGCGGACATCGTCGACTTCTCCCCGAGCGGGTCCAGCACGGCGAAGGGCGAGAGCTTCATCGACACGGCCCGGAACATCGAGGCGATGGGCATCGACGCGGTGGTCGTCCGGCACGCCTCGGCAGGGGCACCGCTGCTGCTGACGAAGCACCTGCGGCCGCACGTCCGGGTGATCAACGCCGGGGACGGGGCGCACGAGCACCCGACGCAAGGTCTGCTCGACATCTTCACGATCCGTCAGGCCCGCGGGCGAATCGACGGGCTGACGGTGGCGCTCGTGGGGGACATCCTCCACAGCCGGGTGGCGCGGTCGAACATCCACGGGCTGACGAAACTCGGGGCGAAGGTGATCGTCTGCGGGCCGACGACGCTGATCCCGAGCGAGGTGGCGGCGTGGGGCGTGGAGATCGCCCACAACTTCGAGGCGATCCTGCCGCGGTGCGACGTGATCAACCTGCTGCGGGTCCAGTTCGAGCGGCAGCGCAGCGCGTTCTTCCCGTCCGTCGGCGAGTACGCGCAACTCTTCGGCATGAACGGGCCGCGGCTGAAGCGGGCGAAGCCGGACGTGCTGATCCTCGCGCCGGGGCCGATCAACCGCGGCGTGGAACTGACCCCGGACGTGGCGGACGGGCCGAACTCGGTGATTCTGGACCAGGTGACGAACGGCCTCGCCGTCCGGATGGCGGTGCTGGCCGAGGTGTGTGCGGCAGGGGTGTCGTAGGGGGGGGCGGGCCGGGCGAATCCGATCCGCACACCAGCCCGAAGCGCAAGCGAGGGTCGCGGTCGATCCCTCGCTTGCGCTTCGGGCTGGTGTGCCGACGGGACTTACCCGCCCCGCAGGTTCAGCCGCGACCCGCCGAACAGCTTGGACCCGATCCCCGACTTCTTCGCGGGCGGCGGGGGCATCCCCTCGTCCTCGTGGACGGCCCCCGGCGGGAGTTCGCCCTCGCGGTCCGGGATGGTCGCGCAGATCTGCTCGAACTCCGCGTCGCAGGCGGCGAACGCGTCCACGACGGCGGGGTCGAACGCGGTGCCGCTGGCCTGCCGGATTTGAATGACGGTTTCCGCGTGGGCCATCGGCGGGCGGTCCGGGGACCCGCGGCGGAGTTCGTCGTACACGTCCGCCAGGGCCGTCAGCCGGGCCGCGTGCGGGATGTTCTCGCGGACGAGCTTGTCCGGGTAGCCGGTCCCGTCCCAGTACTCGTGGTGGTGGCGGACGACGGCCCGCAGGACGCGGAGGAACGGCAGCGCCGGGCCGTGGTCGCGGGCCAGGTCGTCCACGACCTCCGAGCCGAACACGGGGTGCTGTTCGAGGACGTGGTTGTCCGACAGGGACAGCCGGCCGGTCGCGGTGAGGATTTCGTCCGGCACCGCGACCATGCCCAGATCGTGGGCGGCGGCGGCGCGGGACACGGTTTCGGCGAAGCCGGGGTCGGCGAACATGACCCAGTCCGCGAGCCGGGCCAGCCGGTCGCCGAGCAGTTTCACGTACAGCCGGACCCGCAGCTGGTGGCCGGGGGTCTCGCCGGGCCGGCGGGCGGCGGCGGACGCGAGGGCGGTCAGCACGGCGAACCGGACCGCGTCGGTGTCGGCCTCCTTCGCCCGCATCGCCATTTCCAGTTGCTCGACCACGTCCCGCAGCCGGGCCGCCTCGCCGACGCCCGGCGACACCTCCCCCGGCCCGGCGAACGCGGCCAGCAGTTCCGCCGCCTCCCCCGCGGTCGGGCGCTCGCCGGGGTTCCGCGCGAGCATCCGGCCGATCAGGTCGTCGAGTTCGGCCGGCAGCTTCGGGTCGAGGTCGTGCAACCGCTTCGGCGGCGTCTTCTTGATCGTCTGGACCATCTCCTGCGGCGTCCGGCACTGCGGCAGCGGCAGCTGCCCCGTCAGCAGCCAGAACAGGCTGACCCCGAGGGCGTACACGTCCGCGGGCGGGCCGGCGGTGGTCGGGTCGGCGAGCTGTTCCGGGGCGACGAATTCGAGGCTGCCCAGGACGGTGCGGGTGCCGGTGCGGGTGCTGGCGAACTCGCGGGCGAGGCCGAAGTCGACGAGCTTGACCCGGCCGGTGTCCGTCAGCACGAGGTTGCTCGGCTTCACGTCCCGGTGGATCAGCCCGGCGTCGTGGGCGGCCCGCAGCCCGGCGGCGGCCTGCCGGCCCCACTCGCACGTCTGGGCGAGCGGCGGCTGCCCCTTCTCGTAGGCGTACTGCTCGATGTCCCCGCCGGTGAGCAGGTCGAGGGCGACGTAGTACAGGCCCTGCTCGGTGGGGTCGCGGCCGGGGAGGTAGCCGGCGTCGTAGGCCGTCACCACGTTCGGGTGGGACAGGCCCGCGAGCAGGCGGATTTCGATGAGGAACCGCTCGCGGATTTCGAGCGACACCGAGTCGTCCGCCGGGATCACCTTGATCGCGACCCGCCGCTTCAGGACGGCGTGCTCGGCGAGGAACACGATGCCGACGCTGCCGCTGCTGATCCGGTCGAGGACGCGGTAGCCGCCCAGGACCAGCCCGAACAGGTGGCCGGACAGGGCCCGGTCGCGCTGGAACCGGGTGAGGAACCCGTGGTTCGTGAGGGCCTCGGCGGCGCGTTCGCGGGTGAAGAGTTCGGTGAGCCGGTCGCCGACCTTCGTGATGAACGCCTGCACGACCTCCGGGCCGAGGATGCCGCTGCCGATCACCTCCGCGAGGAACTCCCGGGCCGCCTTCGGGAGCCGCGGGTGGTCGAGCCCCGGCCCGGTCGCGGCGGGCTTCGGCGGCGCGGCCGGGGCGGGGACGGCACCCGACGGGGCGGCCGGTGTCGGGGGCGCGGCCGGCGGGGCTTTCCCCGGCACCGTCAGCGCCGGCAGGGGTCCGGCCGGCTTCGGGTCGCCGGTGCCGCGGACGGTGCGGAGGGGGGGCAGGTCGTTCATGGGGCGACGGCCGGGGCGGCGGTCCGGTCCGAGGGAGGCGGGGAAACGGTCCCGCCGGCCGGGGCGAAGTAAATGACAGGATAAACGACAACCCCCGTTCGGGCAAACGGTCCGCCCCCGTTGCTGCCGGTCCGCGGCCGGCATACGCTGACGCCACGACTCGGTTTTGACCTTCACCCTGGGGCCACGGATGAACGTAACCCACCGCCGTCTCGGTCGACTCGCCGTCGGACTGCTGGCCGCCCTCGCCGCGCCGGCCGCGGCCCAGGACACCCCGCCCGCCAAGCGGGACGCGGGCGTCGACGCCTACGTCTACGGCTACCCGCTCGTCACGATGGAGTACACCCGCCGGGTCATGACCAACGTGGCCGAGCCGAAGGGGGCGCACGCCCCGATGGGGCAGTTCGTCCGGATGCGAACCTACCCCGACGCCGCGTTCAAGGACGTCACCGCCCCGAACGCGGACACCCTGTACTCGACCGCGTGGCTGGACCTGACGGCCGAGCCGTACGTCCTCAGCCTGCCGGACCTGGGCGACCGCTACTTCCTGATGCCGATGCTCGGCGGCTGGACGGACGTGTTCGAGGTGCCCGGCAAGCGGACGACCGGGACGAAGGCCCAGACCTACGCGATCACCGGCCCGAACTGGAAGGGCACGCTCCCCGACGGGGTCAAGGAACTGAAGGCCCCGACGAACCTGGTCTGGATCCTGGGCCGCACCTACTGCACCGGCACGCCGGACGACTACAAGGCGTGCCACGCCGTGATGGACCAGTACGACCTCCGGCCGCTCAGCGCCGTCGGCAAGCCGTACACCCCGCCGGCGGGCAAGGTCGACCCGACCGTCGACGCGAAGACCCCCGTCCGCGATCAGGTCCACAAGCTCGACGCCGTCGCGTACTTCACGCTCCTCGCGAAGCTGATGAAGGACAACCCGCCGGCCAAGGACGACGCCCCGATCCTGGAGAAACTGGCCGCGATCGGCCTGGTCCCCGGCCGGGAGTTCGACGCGACCAAGCTCCCGGCCGACGCGGCGAAGCTCATCCCCGAGACGGCCCAGAGGAAGATTCTGGGGCACTTCAAGTCGGCCGGCTCGGACATCAACGGGTGGGTGTTCACGACCAAGGCCGGGGTGTACGGCACCCACTACCTGCAGCGGGCGTTCGTCACCGCGATCGGCCTCGGCGCGAACCGGCCGCAGGACGCGGTTTACCCCACGGCGGAGGTGGACGCCGACGGCAAGCCGTTCGACGGGGCGAACAGGTACGTGCTGCACTTCCCCAAGGGCCAGACCCCGCCGGCGGATGCGTTCTGGTCGATCACCATATACAACGCGGCGTACTTCTTCGTGGACAACCCGCTGAACAAGTACACGGTCAGCCCGCGGGACGCCTTGAAGTTCAACGCCGACGGGTCGCTCGACCTGTTCGTCCAGCGGGAATCCCCCGGCAAGGACAAGGAGGCGAACTGGCTCCCCGCCCCGGAGGGCAAGTTCGTCCTGATGATGCGGCTGTACTGGCCGCGGGAGAAGGACCCGTCGATCCTCGACGGCACCTGGAAGCCGCCGGGGGTGAAGCGGGTCGAGAAGTGACGACCCTCTCCCCTTGGGGGAGAGGGTGGCCGCAGGCCGGGTGAGGGGAAGACCCCAACAGAAAAGCCGCTCACTCCCAGGGCGAGGATGTCCCTTCGGGCGTGAGCCGTTCCCCTCACCCCCAACCCCTCTCCCCCACGGGGAGAGGGGAGGAAGAAGGGTGAGGACACGAGGGCTGGTATCAGTACCGGATCACCATCTTCACGATCATCGCGTTCAGGTCGACGTTCCGCTCGGAGGCGAGCTTGGTGGTGTACGCCCCGCCGAGCTCCAGCCGGCCGGGGATGAGCACCGCGTTCACCCCCGGCGACAGGGTGGCGTAGCTCCCCGTGACGTTCGCCGTGCCGAAGTTCGCCAGGCCCCGGTCGAACGGCAGGTCCGGGGTGAACTCCTTCGTGAACGCCCCCCAGTTGAGTTCCAGCAGCGGGTACAACCAGCCGAGCTTGTAGTCGACGTGGACGGTGCCGTAGAAGGCGCTGGTCGTGTCCCGCCCCTTGCCGAGGGAGAACCCGTACCCGGTGGTGTTCAGCACGTGCCAGTTGCCCCACCCCTTCCCGACCGTGACGTACGGCGAGAGCACCGGCTGGCCGTGCCCCTGGAACACGCTCGACTCCCCCGTCGGCACTTCGAGCCGCGACCCGACGGTCAGCAGGAACCGGTCCTCGACGTCCTCGACCAGGGTGTACTGCGCGAACCCGCCGAGGTTCACCCAGCCGACGCGGGTGCCGCGGAACGAGTTGATCCGGTCGTCGAGCTGCGGGAACCGGGTGGCGACCGGCGAAAAGTTCAGCACCGCCCCCCCGCCCTGGTTCAGCCCGACCGAGAACCGGTCGGTGATCGCGAGGTTCAGGCCGGCCCCGTAGATCTGCCCGTTCCCGCCGGGCAGCGGGCCGCTCGGGTTCCACCACGAACTGATGAACACCGGCCAGATCTGCGTCAGCGACCGCGGGTCGATCGCCTGCAGCGGGTTCGTCATGAACCCGATGAAGTCCGGGAAGTTCTGGTTGCTCTTGAGGGCCGGGCGGGAGACCCAGTCCGACCCGGCCAGGACGTCGTCGACGACAGCCGAGGCCGGCGTCGGCGTCGGACTGATGGGCGGAAGTTCCTGGGCCGGCGCGGCCCCGGCGAGCAGAGCGGCCGCGCACACGGCAAGAACGCCACGCATGGTTGGACTCCCTCCGGACCGACTCCTTCGGCCCGAGAGTGACTATCGAGCGGACCGACCGAACTCCTCCATTCCGCTCGAGCAAACTTGTGCCGAAAGCCGGGCCGCCCGCCGTCACGCCCGACACTGGCCGACCCGCCACGGGTTCCCGAATGTGGCCAGACCGGTTCCGGGGGAGGGGCGACCGTGCGGCGGACCGTCCTCGACTTGACCGCGGTGACGGCGATGCGGGTGGCCTGCGTCCTCGCGGTCCCGCTGCTGCTCGTCCTGGCCCGGACGCGCCGCGGGCGATTGCTGGGGTTTGCGACAGTCCCCCTCGCCACGATTCCCGTATGGTACGGGCTCGCATTGTGGGGTTTCGATCAGTCGTTTCCGGGTATGGGGCCGGCCTCGGCCTACCCGCGGTGGCTCGTCACCGCGGCGGCACTGGGCGGACTCGCCGGCATGGCCTTCTCTTCCGTCGTTGCAGTCGTGACGTTCGCCGTCGTCGTCTTCACGTCCCCGCGGTTCCGGTCCGATGCGTCCCCCGGTTTCGCGTCCGTGTTCCTCGGCCCGACGTGGCTGTACCGCTGGCAACTCGGGCTCGTCGCGGAAGAGGACGCCCTCTGGCTCGGGGCGTGGCTCGTCAGCCGGTGCGACCCGCGGATGACCCGGGCGGACGCCCGACAGCTTCGCGCCGGGGTGCGGGAACTGCTCGACGAGATCGCCGATGTCCCGGAATACCGCCTGCTGCCCCCGGCGTGGCCGTTCGCCGTCTGGGGGAAGGCGCTGAGCCCGGACCACGGCCACTTCCTCGCCTACGTCCCGCCGGTCGCCGACGGGGAACGCCTCGGGCTGCTCGTCGCGCTGCACGGGCACGGCGGGAACGCGGTCCTCTGGCTGCATTCGTGGCGGGACTTCGCGGACGAGCACCGGTTCGCGGTCGTCTGCCCGAGCTTCGGGTACGGGAACTGGGAGCACCCCGACTCGCCGACCGCAGTGGACCGGTGCGTCGAGTACGCGGTCGCGCACCACCCGGTCGACGCGGGGCGGGTGGTACTCGCCGGATTGTCGCAGGGCGGGTGCGGCGTCGGCCGGGCGGCCGCGGCGTTTCCGGGGCGGTTCGCCGGGCTCGTGTTCCTGTCCGCGACGATGGAGCCGGCGGTTCTCGGCGGTGAGGGACTGGCCGGGGCGAAGGTGTTCGTCGCGTTCGGGGGCCGGGACGTCAACGTGAAGCCGGCGACCGTCGAGAGGGGCATCGCCGCGCTCCGAACTGGTGGGGCCGACGTGACCGAGCACCGCGACCCGGCCGGCGACCACTTCCTGTTCTTCGAGAAGCGGACCGAGATCCAGCAGCGAATCGCCGAGTGGCTGGGGTGAGTTCGTTGCCCGCGCGAGTGTGGCCTACCCCCGACCCACCGCGACCGGTGTCGGCGTCTCGTCGGTTCGGCGGACCGCGGACCAATCCACGACGGCGACCCAGCACCCTTCCTCGTTCCGCTCGACCGTTCCGTCCACGCGCAGGCCGTCGGCGGTGTCGCCGTCGTCCGTGTACAGCGTGACACGCAATCCGTCGGACAGGACCACGCGGCCGACCGACAGGTCTTCGAGCGTCCCGGCCGTATTGAGCCGCACTCGGCCGTGCGAATCGGCGTTCTGGAAGTCGGCGAAAATGAGCGGTTTCACGGGCGTCACGCCCCGTACTTGCCGAACCGGCCGGCGTGGGCCATCGCGAGGAGCATCAGGTGCTTCGCCTCGAACCGGCCGAGGCCGCCGCGGAGGCACTGCATCTCGCCGAAGCTGGTCACGTCGTCCGGCCGGGCGAGGTCCGCGACCAGGGCCGTCGGGACGGGGTGCCAGCTGTGGCTCTTCATCTTGCTCGGGGTGCTGTGGTCCCCGGTGACGATCAGCACGTCCGGGTTCAGCGCCCGCACGTCGGGGATGACCGCGTCGAACCGCTCGATCATCTGCACCTTGGCGGGGAAGTTGCCGTCCTCGCCGGTGCTGTCGGTGTACTTGTAGTGCAGGAAGA
>CAYUHJ010000159.1:0-14667 GCA_964444365.1 uncultured Alcaligenaceae bacterium
CCCGCGTCGCGGCTAAACTTTCCGACCCGGAGTTTCATCCATGCGAATGTTCGCTCTCCCCCTGTTCGCCCTCACCGTCGCCGTGTCATCCGCCGCCGCCAACGACGCGGTCAAGGACGTGGAAAAAGCCATCTCCACCCTGAACGACGCCTTCAAAACGGGCCACCCGGAACCGATCAAGGCGCTGATGACGGCCGACCACGTCGCGGTCACGCCGTGGGCCGGGACGCAGACGCCCGACGAGCAGGTGAAGACGCTGCCGGACCTGAAGCTGTCCGAGTACGCCACCGGGAAGATGACCGTCCGCCTGCTCGGGCCGGACGCGGCGCTGGTGACGTATTCGCTGACGCTGAAGGGCACCTTCAAGGGGAAGGACGTTCCGGCCAAGAACTTCGCGTCCGCCGTGTGGGTCAAGAAGGACGGCAAGTGGCTGGAAGCGTACTACCAGGAGACGCCGCTGGAAAAGTGATCACTTCGGCGGGGCGGGGGTGACCGTGACGGCCGCGTTCTCCCCCGACTCGGGCTCGTTGTTCACCGGGACCGGCGTGTCCGCGAGGCCCGGCCGGGCGGCGTGGATCGTCGTGACCGGGACGATGACCGGCTTCAGTTCGCCGCTGACCACGTCCAGCACGATGCACGTCTTCGGGTTCGCCCGGAACAACGCGCCGGGGTTCGCGACCAGCGTCCGGCCGGTGCGGTGCTGCTCGCGGACGTGCGTGTGCCCGTAGAAGAGGTAGTCGAACGAGTCGCAGTGCTCCAACTGGTAGAGCATGTGCCGTTCGTGGCTGTGGACCCACGCGACCCGCTTGCCGGCGAGTTCCAGTGCGCCGAAGGACTCGTGGGCCGTCCCGCCGATGGACTTGATCGCGGCGGTCAGCTTCGCCCGGTCCTTGTCCCAGTTCCCGAAGACGAAGTGGGTCGGCATTCCGCGGAACAATTCGATGGTGTCCGGCGTCTCAATGTCGCCGCAGTGCAGGATGAGTTCGACCTTCAGGTCGGTGAGCAGGCGCACGGCTTCGGCCACCGCTTCGATCCGGTCGTGAGTGTCGCTGACGACGCCGATCCGCATGCCGACCTCACCCGGCCCCGGTCGGACGGCCCTGTCCCACGGGGGTGTCGAAGGTGGCCCGCCCGTGGGCCCCGATTCCGCACGTCGTTACGATAACAGAACGTGCGGGTTGCCGGTAGATGGCTGATCAGATGACTAGGTGACATCACTGTCCATCTCACCGTGTCACCCCGTCACCCCGTCACTTTTCCGTGCCGAGTTCGATCGCCTGCACCAGCCCCATGTCTTTCCCCGCGACTTTCTCCGCCTTTTCCTTGCGGGTGACGACCGTCACCGCGAGTTGGTCGCCGTTCGGCCCGGCCACCAGGAAGAACGACTGCACGACCGCGAGGCCGTCTTGCTTGCCGGTCGCGACGACCCGGTACACCCACTTGCCGCCGGCCGCGGGCGTCTCGCCGTCCGCGAGGGTTTGCTCCGGGGCCCAGCCGTTCAACTTCGCGATGACGCCCTTGAACTCGTCCGGCGAGGCGTGCTTGCCGGGTTCCGCCTTCTTCCAGTTCGTGACCGTCGCCTGGGCCGCGAACTCGCCGCCGTCGAGCAACCGCAACACGAGGTGGTCTTTGGTCCGGCCGACGACGTGCCAGTCGCGGGTGTAGGCGAACCGGTACCGGCCGTCGGCGTCGGCGTACCGCAGCCGGGTCAGGGCCGTCGCCTTCTCTTCCGCCGGAAGCTTCGCCCGTACGTCCGCCCCGACTTCCTTCGGCTCGTCGACCAGCAGTGCCCGCTTGAGCACGACGTTCGCCTTCACCTCCGTCGCCGGGCTGGCCGGGCCGGTGGCGCGGTCGTCGTACTGTTCCCAGGCCAGGTCCGTGACGCGCTTGCCGACCACGTCGAACCGGCCGCGGGCCGCGACGACGACCCGCGCGTGCGCCCCGTGCTCGGTCCCCTCGGCCTTGCCGTTGATCTCGAACTCGGCGACGCCGTCCTTGACCCACGACAGCTTGCCGACGAGGTCGCTCTTGATGAGCCCGTCGAACAGGCAGGCGTGCTGGGCCGCGTCCGGGGCGACGGTCCAGGTGTCGCCGACCTTCGTCTCTTTGCCGGACAGCAGGGCCGGCAGGATCATCGTGTCGAAGTGCTCGGCGACGAGTTCGAGCTCTTCCCGGGCGAGCTGGCCGTTCGGCGAGTAGTGCAGCGACCCGTCGGCCGTCCGCTTCGCGACGACGAGCCGGCGGTCCGCGGGCAGTTCGCGCCGGGACCGGTCCGTGCCGACTTCCGAGTCGGAAGCCGCCGTGGAATAGTGCCGCAGGACGTTCCCGATCCCGCCCCGGCTGTCCGGGGATTCGACCCGCTCGACGTAGGCGTGCGTGGCCTTGGACTTCAGCCCGATCGGCTCGAGCTTGCCGTCGCGTTCGACCTTCATCTTGCCTTCGACGGTGAGCCCGATGTCGACGCGGAAGCAGTCGCCCGGCTTGATCTCCTCGGCGAGGACGACCGATTCCTGGGCGACGGCGGGGGCGGACGCGGCGAGCAGGGCGACGAACCCGAGCACGGCCCGGCGGTGAAGTGACGGCACGGCAAACCCCTCGGAGCGACGAAACGGCCGGGGTCGGTCCCGGCCGGAGGGGCGCGAACGTAGCGAGGAACGGCGGACGGGTCAAGCGGAGGCGGGGTCCGGACGTCACTCGACGTCACTCGACGATCACTTCGCCCGCCGCGCGGGTACCCATCCACCGCCACGTCAGCGGGGCGATGGACTTGGTCACGCTGCGGACCGACCCGTCCATCATCGCGGCGTTGACGACGTCCCCGCTGTGGTAGCTGCGGGCGGTGATCGACGCGCAGGTCGGGTTCGTGCCGGGGCTTCTTCCCTCCTGCCAGGAGTTGTAGTCGGCGTCGTACCCGCTCGCGTCGACCTTGGAGTTCGGCGGCAGGGTGGTGGTGAACCCGGTGTGGTGGACGCGGCCGTCGGGCCATTCCGTGTGGCCGGTGTTGCTGTTCGTCGCGGCCCCCCACTTCTTGTCCGGGGCCGAGTTCGCGAGCCCGGCCACGTCGGTCAGGGCGGTCGCCGGGTCCGGGGCGGTTGTTGTGAGAGTCGAGCCCGTGCTCGGCGTCGCGGACACGGTGGCGGCGGTGGCGTAGTTCCGGCTGTAGGGGGTGAACGCCTTCACCTCGGCGGCACAGAGCGTGTTGCTCAAGCCGTCCTGAATCGCGACGGGGGTCAGCCTGGCATTCGGGAAGAAGGTGCCGTCCCCGCCGGTCTTCGTGGCCGGGTTCCAGACCAGCCACGAGCCCTGGTTGAAGCCGTAAGTCAGGGGGTAGGTGAACGGGTTGCCGGAACTGTCGACCCGCACCTTGTCGTTCACTTCGCTCGGGCAAAGGAACACGGGGATCCGGAGCGTCGGGACGCCGTTGCCGAGGTTGGTCCCCTGGTCGTACCCGACTTCGAGGTCGACCTTCGCCCCGGCGTTGCCCTGCTCGATGTAGCTCAGAATCCGACCGGGGACACCCCAGGACCCGTTGTTCGTCGGGAATGTCCCGCTCGCCGGAATGACTATGCTCGGCGGGTAGACCATCTGGGCCGATTCGTAGTTGTGGACCGCGAGCGCCAGTTGTTTGAGGTTGTTCTGGCACTTCGACCGGGCCGCCGCCTCCCGGACTTTTTGCACGGCGGGGATGAGCAGCCCGATCAGCACCGCGATGATCGCGATGACGACCAGCAACTCGATCAGCGTGAACGCGGGGCGGCGGCGCATGGGAGACCTTCTTTACGCTTGGGAAGTGGACGGTTGATAGGTGCAAGAAATGTACCAGCCTGATCGCGCCGAAAACACTGTGGCTTCCGGGAAACCACCGCCTTGCCGCGGTCGCGGTGTGACCTGTGGTGGTCATGGGATTGCCAACCGGCGAAACGCCCGCGGCCCGGCTCGTCCGTGAGCGGGGCCGCGGAACCGACTGATCCAGCCGGGTTACCGGTTCGAGTAGGCACCGTAGGTGCAGATCGGGGCCCCGTAGCCGCCGGGGCCGGGGGGGATCAGGCCGCAGTTCTTGCACCCGCCCGCGCCGCACCCGCCGCCGAGCCCGCCGTGCTTCCCGCAGTCGCTGCCGGGGTTGTAGAACTGCTTGCAGCTGCCGAACAGGAAGGTCCGCTCGGACGCGACGGTGCCGCAGCCGACGGGGTTCGCACAGCCGGCCCCGATCTTCGCGCCGCCCAGTAGCCCGCCGCCGAGGAGGGACCGCTTGCACTTCTCGAACGGGTCGCAGGAGGCGCAGTTGCCGGCCGGGGCCGCGCAGTTCGTGCAGCCGCCCTGCCCGTGGACGATGACCGGGCTGACGGCCGGGGCCGCCGCGGGGGCACCCGCCGGGGCCGGCATCGGGGCCGGGGCCGCTTGGGTCGCGACCGGGATTTGCGGGAGCACTTGCACGCCGGTCTGGGCCGAGGCCGCCCCGCTGATCGCGAGGACGGCGGCCGCCGCGAGTTGCCACATCCGAGTCCGCATGGAAATTCCCCTTCGTGGGATTGGGTGACGAGTCCGCCGTCCGTGGCCGGTGCCGACCCGATCGGGGTCGGCCTTGCTACTCCATCGGAGAAGCGGGGCCGGCCGAATCGCGGAATCGGGTGGCGCGGGCGGCGGTCGCGGCGCGAGTGGGTCCGGATGGTCCGGTTGTGCGGGCGGGACGGGCGGTCACGCCGACGGGGCCGGGGGCGGATCGCCGGGGGCCAGCAGGGCGTTGAGCAGGACGAAGCCGGGGAAGAAGTTCGCGGCGCTGACGGGAACCTCGTAGACGTGCTTGTTCCGCCCCGTCTGGAACAGGTAGAAGACGCCCTGCTGCATGTCCGTGCCGGCGATTTCGCCGTAAGGCAGCACCCACTTCCCCTTCTTGCCGAAGAACCCGCTCGGGTGAATCTCCAGCCCTTCCGGCAGGAAGCGCAGCCCGTCCGTCCATGCGACGGGGCGGTTGTCCTTCAGCCGCTTCAGCATGTGCTGCGCGATCACCCGGCTGACGAAGTCCCGGAGGTTGTCGAGCTCCTCGTCCATCTTCTGGATCGTCGCCGAGTACGCGATGCGGTCCCCGGCGTCCTCCGTGCCGGGCTCGAAGGTGAGGGCGATGGCCGTGCCGGTGTACGCGCCGTTGGTGTAGTGGCGGGTCGCCCCGAAGGTGAAGACGCGGACGTCCTTGTAGAGCAACTTGCGTTCTTTCAGCGATGTGATGTAACAGACGCCGTGCGTGTGGCAGCGGAGAATTTTCTTCCGGTTGAAGTATCCGATCAGAGGAATAATCGGCCCTCCGAAGATCATCAGTGTTGAGATGAGCAGTTGATCAGATTTCCCGTCGATCACACCCACTAGTCCGATGCTCGACATCGCCATGCCAATCAGGCTGAGAAGAACTAAAGTCGCCATCCGCCAGGACTGATCCCGCTCGAAGATCACCCGCCCGAGCCCGTCCGCGGGGTCCTCGTCCTTCTTGCCACGCTCTTCGAGCTTCTTCGACAACAATCGCCCCAGAATCAGCGCGTTCGGCGTGCCGGCCGCGACCTTCACCACCGGCATCGCCTGGCCGACGGCCCACACGCTGACGGTGCCGTCGACGATGTCCACCGCCGCGAGTTCGTGAACCGCCAGCGTCTGCTGCTTCGGCCCGGACCCGTGCGTCAGCCCCTCGCGGTCGAGCACCCAGCCGTCTCCGTCGATCGCCCGGCCCGCGGTCCAGTCCGCCCACGCCTTTTCGAAGAGGCGCTCCAGGTTGCGGTCGAGGAACTCGCCGAGCGGGTCGATCTGGTTCAGCCCGAACCGGTACTCGAAGGTGAAGTTCGTGCTCAGTTCCCCGGCCCGGACGACGAGGTGGCACGTCCGCGACATGCCGCTCGGCTCGCCGTTGCTGTACCGCACCTTGGACCACGTCCCGAGGTCGGAGATCATCTCGTCGTCGAAGTCGAACGTGCCGCGGGGGTCTTCCAGCGTCAACCCGTCGTCCTTCGGCGTGACCCACCGGCGGTTCCGGGAAATGTCGAGGTAGCGGACGAGCGCGACGACCCCGGACAGGGCCGCGACGGGGAGGAGCAGGGCTGACCCGACCCAAAACTCGAACAGCAGCAGGGCCGAGCCGCCGACCCCGGCCACGATCGCGATGAAGAGCGCGAAGCCGAACGTCGCCTCCGAGTACGACTTCCCGACGAACACGCGCGGCATGGCATCCCCCGGTGCGAGCGGCGCGGCGTCGGCCCGCCGTACAGATAGCCGGGGTCAGGATACGGGCCGGGCGACGCGCAGGAAGTCCTGGTCGGAAGACATGACATAACGCCCGTCCGGCCTTCGGAAGTGCGCCTCTGCGGAGCCTTCCCGCTCGACCCACGGGATCGGCGACCGGAACGGGACGACGTTCGACACGAACTCGGCGACCAGACCCGCCGTTTCGAACTTCGCACGGGCCGGCGGCACGAGTTCGCCCCGGGCCGCGTTCGACGCCGCGAGTGAGGATCCGGCCGGCTTGGACGAAGCCCCCGAACTCGGATACGGTAGCAGCACGGGCGTCTTGCCCGCGGTTGCTTTTTTCCGGGGGAGTCATGGCCGTCGAGCCGATCAAGGTGCCGTCGCCGGGGGAGTCGGTCACGGAGGGTCGCATCGCCCAGTGGTACAAGACCGACGGCGCGGCGGTGAAAGTCGACGAACCCCTCTTCGAGTTGGAATCCGACAAGGCCGCCCAGACGGTCACGGCCCAGGTCGCGGGCGTGCTGTCGATCTCCGTCCCCGCCGGGGAAGTCGTCGCGATCGGCGCGGTGGTCGGCGGGATCGACCCGGCCGGCATCGTCACGGAGAAGAGGAGTGGAGGAGAAGGGGAGAAAAAAGCGGCCGTCTCCGCTTCTCCTTCCCTCCCGGCCTCCGATTCTCCGTCGGCTGAATCTCGGGTCTCCCCCGCCGCCGGCCGCGTGCTCGCCGAGAAGGGCGTGGCCGCGTCCGCCGTGACGGGCACGGGGCCGAAGGGGCTCGTCACGAAGGAAGACGCCGTCGGCTTCCACCCCGCCGCGTTGAAGTCGCCCGCCGGGAACGGCACCGCGCCGGCCCCCACCCCGGCCCCCGCCCCGGTCGTGGCCCGCGCCCCCGGCGAGCGCGAAACCCGCACGCCGATGACGATGATCCGCCGCCGCACCGCCGAGCGGCTGCTCGAAAGCCAGAACACGACCGCGACCCTGACGACGTTCAACGAAGCCGACATGAGCGGCGTGATGGACCTCCGGGCGAAGTACAACGAGAAGTTCGAGAAGAAGCACGGCGCGAAGCTCGGGTTCATGTCCGTGTTCGTGAAGGCCGCCGTCGACGCCCTCAAGGCGTTCCCGATGGTCAACTCCCGCATCGACGGGACGGACATCGTCCAGCAGCACTTCTACGACATCGGCGTCGCCGTCAGTTCGGAGAAGGGCCTGTTCGTGCCCGTGCTGCGCGACGCGGACAAGCTCGGGTTCGCGGACATCGAGAAGAAGATCGGCGACCTCGCCAAGCGCGCCCGCGACGGGAAGATCGGGATCCCGGACATGATGGGCGGCACGTTCACGATCACCAACGGCGGCGTGTTCGGGTCGCTGCTCAGCACGCCGATCCTGAACCCGCCGCAGACCGCGATCCTGGGGATGCACACGATCCAGAAGCGGCCGGTCGTGGTGAACGACGCGATCGTGATCCGGCCGATGATGTACCTCGCGCTCAGCTACGACCACCGGCTGATCGACGGCCGGGAGGCGGTGCAGTTCCTGGTGCGGATCAAGGAGTGCGTCGAGAACCCGGAACGGATGCTGTTCGAGGTGTGACCGCGAGGACCGCATGGCCGCCGAGGGGTACTTCGTCCAGTACGGCCGGTCCGCGTTCGTCGGGCGGTTCACGTCCGACGAACGCCTCGCGTTCGACCGCGGCGACCGGGCCGTGATCCGGACCCCTCGCGGCGTCGAGATCGGCACGGTCCTGTGCGCGGCGACCGACCGCTTCGCCCGCCACCTCGACGCCCGATCCGGCGGCGACCTGCTCCGGGCCGTCACTTCTGCCGACGACGGGGAAACGGCCCGCCTTGCAGACCTCGGGTCCCGGTTGCTGGAAGCCGCCGACGCCGCCGGGCTGCCGGTCGCGTTCGTGGACGCGGAACCGCTCCTGGCAGGCCCCGTGATCCTGCACGCGATTCCGCTCGCGGCGTGTGACGCGGACGCCCTGCTGGCCGACCTCGCCCGTCGATTCGGCGTCGCCGTTCAGTTCTTCGACGTGTCCCGCTCGCCGGCGGAAACGGACGCTCCCGAGCCCGCCCCGACGTGCGGCAAGCCCGACTGCGGTACCGGCGGCGGGTGCTCGACCGGCGGCTGTTCGACGGGCGGTTGCTCCCGCGGCGCGGTCAAGTCCGCCGACGAGTTGACCGCGTACTTCGCCGACCTCCGGGCGAAAATGGAGGCCGCCGGCATGGGGCGAACGCCGTTGAATTGACCGGAGAAGCCATGTCGCGAGTGGTGAAGACGCACGTCGTGCCCCGACCGAGCCGATCCGGCCTGTACACCTTTTCCGACTTCTGCTCGCTCGTCGCAGACGGCGACAAAGCCGATCTCATCGACGGGGTGATCTACATGGCGTCACCCGACAACACGGACGCGGCGGACCTCTTCGTTTGGTTGATGTGCATCCTGTACGACTACCTCGACCTCGAAGAGATCGGGAAGGTCTACGGCTCACGGGTCGCATTCCGGCTGGACGACAAGAACAGCCCGGAACCCGACCTTGCGGTGGTGCTGAAGAAGAATTTGGGTCGAGTCGAGCGTGGGCACGTCGTCGGGCCAGCGGATCTGGCGATCGAGATCGTCTCACCCGATAGCGTCGAACGCGACTACGACAAGAAACGGACGCTGTACGAGAAACACGGCGTACCCGAATACTGGATCATCGATGAAGAACTGGAGCGCGTCACGCTTTTGCGACTGGGGCCAAGCGGGTACAAGGAAGCGCGGCCGCGGAAAGGCGTACTGGCGAGCAAGGTGCTGCCCGGCTTCTGGCTCCGCCCCGCGTGGATCTGGCAGCAACCTCGGCCGAAGAAGTCGGACGTTGTCGCCGAAATTCTCGCCGGCGTACCGAAGTAAACCGATTACCCGACCTTCTCGGCGGCGGGCTTCTTCTTCAGGTTCACCTTGCACGCCCCGTGTTCGCACGGGACGAGGTCGAGGCGGTTCTTCGCCACCCACAGGTAGACGCGGTTGCCGATCTGCGGGACGCCGGGGATGTACAGGAACGGGGCGACGGCGAGCGTGGCCGGGAGCCGCCACAGGATCCAGCGGACCGCCCGGAAGCCGATGTAGACCCGCTTGCGGTCCGGCGTCAGGACGTGCATCTCCTCCAGCATCCGCGTCGGGTTCAGCGGCACCTCGCTGGGCGGCAGATTGTCGCTCTCGCGGGCGGACCGGTACGCGAGCTTCCCGAGCCAGTCGAGTTTCTTCAGGATCGCGACGGACCGCCGGCACAGGGGGCAGTCGCCGTCGTACAGAACGATCGCCTGGCCGGGGAACGGGTCGGTGGTGGTCATGGGTTCCTCCGAGACTGCAACCGTCGCGGCCGGCGAAGATTCACTGCGAACTCGCACCGCGCGCGATTCCACCGCGGCCGATGCCAGCATAACCGGAACCCGTCGCCCGGTCACTCGATCTTCACGACCCGGTACACCGGCCCCTCGCTCGCCGTGACGAACCGCCGCGACCGGACCGGGGACTCGACCGGCAGGACGACGTGGGTCACCCCGGCGGCGGCGACTTGCTCGACGACCCCGGTCGCGTCCCAGTCGGCCGCGGCGTACCACGCGGCGGCCTGCTTCATCCGGCGGTGCCACTCCAACACTTCCACGTCCCGGTACGGGATCGACTTGAAGTCCACATAGCACGCCGCCCCCGTCCCGAGGCGGAACCGCTGGAGCTCGAAGATCGCGGGCCGGTCGGACGCCTTGACCGGCACGGCGGTGCTCGACGCCGACCCGCGGGCCGGGGGCGGCTTCGGGAAGTCCGCCGGCAACAGGTAGAGGTCGCCGGGGGACCGAGTCGCCGCCACCTCCCGGAGGAGTTTCTCCTCCGCGGTCGTCTGCTGGTAGCTCAGCCGCTGGGACACGACGAGTACCGAGCCGACGACGCTGATCGTCGTGAGAAGCCCCGACAGAGCAAACAGGACTCGCCCCGGCACCTTGGCGGCGAGGAGCGCCGCCAGCCCGGCGGCGGCCGCCGCCGTCGCCAGGGGAACCAGCACCGCCGACACCCGCCACGGGAACATCAGCGCGAGCGTGGCGTTCCCGGTGGCCAGTTGCACCAGGGACAGCCCCACCGCCCCCCCGGCCGCGACCAGCAGCACCGGGAACAGCGGGGTTCGCCGGAAGGCGGCGATCCCCCCCGCGATCCAGACCAGCTGGACCCCCGCGACCCAGTCCAGCCACCGGCCCACGTCGCAGTGGTGCGGGATCCGGACCCACGCGATCACCCGCTGGGCTTCCGCAAACTCCTCGGCCGAACTCGGGGCGAACCGCACCAGGATGAACCCGATCACCGGCAGGACGCCGACCAGCGCGACCGCCCCGGTCCGCCACGCCGCGCGGCGGTTCCCGTTTACCAGTAACGTCACGAGCATCCCGGCGACGAGCAACCCCGCGGGGAGCAAGTACGTCGAGTGGAAGACACAGGCCGCCGCCGCCAGGGTTCCCGCGAGCACCGGCCGGCCGTGGGCGAACGCCCCGAGTGCGGTCAGGAGCAGAACCCCGAACACGGACGGCTGCAACCCCGGCCCGACGAGGTACTGGTTCGCGACCCCCGCCTGGAAGTACCACGGGTAGTCGACGCCCAGAAACTTCACCGAATCCACCCGCAGGATCGCCGAGTGGAGCACGATCAGCCCCGCCGCGAACGCGGTCCGCCCGGCGAAGGTCGTCGGGAAGAACGGCAGGGCGGACGCGACCCGCCACAGGCTCAGGAAGTACGCGATCAGCAGGCAGAAAAACGCGGCGTGCAGCGGGACGAGGCCGCCGACCCGGTAGCCGGCCGCCACGAGGGCGGAGAACAGGGGCGTGGGGTCGGAGGTGTTCGCGAGCCAGTCGGTGCGGAGGTCGCCGTACCCGGCGTCCGCGAGGCCGTGGAGGTAGTACTGGTTCTGGTTCGAGTAGATCCCCGGCGACTGGGTGTGGGCGACGGCGAACAGGACCGCCGCGGCGACGGGAAGCCACGCGGCGGCACGAGGAGGGGCGGGTGTCATCCGGGCATTGCACGAAAATCGGTCCGCCCCGGAAAGGGGCGAACAGGGGACCGACGCCGTCACTTCCCCAGCCCCGCGGCTTCGGCCCGGAGGTTCTGGATCGTCTGCACCAGCTTTTCGCCCGTGGCCTGGTCGGGAGTGCCGTTGACCTTCATCCGCAGCCGGCCGGCCGCGTCGATCACCGCGAGGTTCGGCTGCCCCGCGCGGAGGCCGAACTTCTCTTCCATCGCCCCGGAGAAGTCCAGCCACACGGTCACGTCCGGGCTCGCCTTTTTGATCTGATTGCGGATCACGTCCTTCACCAGCCCCGGCACGCTGCCCGCGCACGCGACCGGCACCACGACGACCTCCGGCGACTTCTTCCCCTCCGGGACCCCGGCCAGCGGCACGACCGGGGCCGTGCGGGCCTTGTCCGGGGTCTGCCCCTTCGCGGCCGGGTGGAAGAGGACGTGCAGTTGCTCGCCGTACTCCTTGCAGGCGTCGGTCCCCTTGCGGTCGCCGAAGACGAGGACGACGACGTGCCCGCGGAGGGTGCCGAGTTCCGCCCGCCGGCCGAACTGGTCTTCGAGGACGAGTTCCACCGGCTTCGGCTCGGCGACCTTGGACGCGGCCGCGGGCACGACCGGGGCTTGTGCGGAAGCGGCGGTTGAGACCGCAAGGCAGGCGAACACCGTCAGGCTGCGAGTCATACCAGTCCGCGCCGGCGGCGCGCCTCGGAGGTTACGAGTTTGGCGACGGCGACCGCCAGGAACACGGCCGCGAACCCGGAGATGACCGCCGCGTTCGGCAGCGTGTCCAGGAACCCGCGGCCCTGCCAAGTGACGCCGTCCAGGCCGTGCATCGCCCAGGTGGTCGGCAGCGACAGTGCGATGTCGCGCGCCCACCCCGGCAGGACGAACGATGGTAGCCACAAACCGCCGAGCATGGACACCCCAAGAATCGCGAGGATGCAGACGCTCCGCGCCCGCGCCTCCGTCCCGCCGACGGCGGCGACGAGCAGCCCCGTCGACGCGGCCAGTGCGCTGATCCCGAGGGCGATGAACACGAACCCCGCGACCGACCCGGTGAGCGTGACGCCGAACACCAGGTGGCCGAACCCGAACGTGACGACGACTTGCAAGAGCGCGATCACCGCCGTGGACAGGGCCTTCCCGAGGAGCACGTCCCACAGCGGCACCGGGGCGGCCCGCAGCCGCGCCCACAGCGACCGCTGCCGCTCGCGGAGCAGCAGCAGGCCGCTCTCCATCCCCCAGAACAGCAGGTATTGCAGCGTCATCCCGCTGAAGCTGTGCGAGTACGAGTTGAACCCGTCCCCCGGCCCGCCGGCGGGTTTCGTTTCGACCGCGAACGGCAGTGACATCGCGCTGTCGCCGCCGACCCACGGCGTCAGCCGGTCCCGGGCGAGCCGGCGGACGACGACCTCGGACGCGACGCCCTCGGCCCACTGGCCCTCGCCCTCGGACAGCGGGCTGTGCAGGATCCGCAGCTTCGGCCGGCTGGCGACGGCCTTCCCCGGCGTCCACTCGGTCAGTTTGTCGAACCCCGCGGGGAACACGATCGCGACCCCCGGCCGGCGGTCCGCCACCCGGCGCTCGGCCTCCGCGGCGGTCACGACTTCCGCTTCGACCCGCGGGCTGGCGAGCAGGTCGTCCACGACCCGCCGGGTGAACGGCGCGTCTTCTTCGACCACGACGAGGAGGTGCAGCTTCGGGCCGTCGGACGAGCCGGCCGTCTTGTGGAACACGATCCCGAACCCGGACGCGAGGACGATCGGCACGGCGAAGCACAGCACCGCGGCCCGGCGGTCGGCCAGGAACAGCTGCCAGTCCTTCGCGGCGAGGGCCAGGATCAGGGCGAGGTGGCGGCGCATGGGCTCGGGTTACCTTCGGGGCGGCGCGACGGGCTCGGTCGCGTCGGGTTCGACCGGGACGCCGCGGAGCAGGCAGTCGAGCCGGCCCGGCGGGGTGCGGAAGGCGTCCAGCACGATGCCGTCCGCGAGGACCATCGCGAGCGCCCGGCCCAGGGATTCGTGCGAGTTGGCGGACAGCCGCAGCCGGCGGCCGACGATTTCGATTTCGACGCCGTCGTCCGCCCGCTGTTGGAGCCCCCGCACGAAGAACCGCGGCAGCGCTTCCCGCAGGTGGGCGTACAGCACGGCCCGGTTCCCCGGCTGCCGGCGGATCAGGTCGTGCGGCTTCCCGGACGCGACGAGTTTCCCCGCCTCCAGCACCGCGATCCGGTCGCACCCGGACTCGGCTTCGTCCAGGTGGTGCGTGCTCAAGAGGATCGCGTGGCCGGCATCCCGCAGGTCGTGCAGGTCCGCGAACAGGGCGTCCCGGCTGGCGGGGTCGAGGGCGGCGGTCGGCTCGTCGAGCAGCAGCACGAGCGGCCCGTGCAGGAGGGCGCACGCGAGGTTGAGCCGCTGCTTCATCCCGCCGGAGAACGTGCTGACCCGGTCGTCCGCCCGGTCGATCAGGCGGACGCGGGTGAGGGCGAGGTCGACCTTCTTGCGGAGGTCCGGCCCGCCGAGCCCGTACAGCCGGCCGAAGAAGACGAGGTTCGATTCGGCGGAGAGTTCGTCATAGAGGGCGGGTTCCTGCGGCACGAGGCCGATCCGCTTCGCGAACCCGCACGGGTCGGCCGCCCGGGCGATGCCGTCGACGGACACGGTGCCGGCCTCCGGCTCGATGACCCCGGCGGCGGCGGCGAGGGTGGAGCTCTTCCCGGACCCGTTCGGCCCGAGCAGGCCGACGATCTCGCCCCGGCCGACGCGCAGCGTGACCCCGTCGACGGCCAGGTGGGAGCCGTACCGGACGCGAATGTTGTCGAGTTCCAGAGCAGCGGCCGCGGTCATTCCGGTTCGACCCCGTGCGGTTCATCCATGAACGCCAGCGGGGTATAGCGGCAACCGCCGGCCGGAGTCAATGGGAAGCCGCGGTCGGGATCGGCGGATTCCGCTTGCGTTCTCACCCCTCGCCGGTATGGTTCGCCCCTCTCACGACGGTCCCGCTTTCCTCCGCTGGGGAACGACCATGCTCCGCTCCGCGGTCCTTTCGACGTGTTTGTTGGCGACCGTGCCCGCGCTCGGTTCCGCGAAGCCGGCCGGCGTGCCGGTCGACGTCCACGACCTCGGCCGCGAACGGCCGGGCGTCGACCACGAGTTCTACGCCCCGCCGGACGCGACCCCGGTGCTGGCGTTCCCGCTGGCGGTCGTCCGCGCGACCCCGGTCCCGCCGATGACGCCGCGGGCGACGCCGGAGCTGGGCCTGGTCGACGCGGTCCGGGAACTGGTGGCGAAGTGGGTGTTCCCGCTGGGGCTGGCGACCCCGAGCCGGGCGGACTGACGGGCGAGCGGCGGCGCGTCAGCCCGCCGTGGAAGGGATCCGGCGGAACACGGCGGGCTGACGC
>CAYUHJ010000160.1:0-14348 GCA_964444365.1 uncultured Alcaligenaceae bacterium
GACTGCCGGTGTTAAACCGGAGGAAGGTGGGGATGACGTCAAGTCCTCATGGCCTTTATGCCCAGGGCTGCACACGTGCTACAATGGCGTGAACAAAGGGACGCGAGGCCGCGAGGCGGAGCCAATCCCAGAAAACACGCCCCAGTTCAGATCGCAGGCTGCAACTCGCCTGCGTGAAGTCGGAATCGCTAGTAATCGCGGGTCAGCAACACCGCGGTGAATGTGTTCCTGAGCCTTGTACACACCGCCCGTCAAGCCACGAAAGGGAGGAGCGCCCGAAGTCACCTTGGCCGGTGCCGAAGGCGAAACTTCTGATTGGGACTAAGTCGTAACAAGGTAACCGTAGGGGAACCTGCGGTTGGATCACCTCCTTTCTAAGGATGATTACCCAAGCAGGGCACGCCCACCAGAGCGTGACCCTCGCATGTCCCCGCCCGCAACCGCTCGACGACCCACTTGCCAAGATACAGGCCCCGCCGGCCCAAGCCGGCGGGGCCTTTTTTCGTACACTCCTCACCTCCCGCCTGCATCATGGATGCCCAATTCCTCCCCTACCTCCGGTGTCCGCTCGACCCGCGCCGCGCGGCGACGCTCAAGCGAGACGACCAGTCAATGGTCTGTAACCGCTGCTCCGTCACCTTCCCGTTGAAGCAAGGCATCCCGATCCTCGACGCGGCCGAGGGCGAACTGCCCCAGCCGTTGCGGGAACTGTCCCAACTCCCGTGTCGCAAGAGTGCGGATCGTCGTCGCTCCTGATTGCTCATATCTTGAGATCGCACTGACCCGCGCCATCTCACCCCCGGCATCCCATGCCCCACGACGTCATCACCTTCGGCGAAGCGATGGTCCGCCTCGCCCCGCCGCACTTTCAACGGCTCGAACAGGCGCGGTCGCTCGACATCGAGATCGGCGGGGCCGAACTCAACACCGCCGTCGGCGTCGCCCGGCTCGGTCGCAGTTCCGCGTGGGTGTCCCGGCTGGCGAACAACGCCCTCGGGAAGTTGATCGCGAACCGCGTTCGCGAAGCGGGCGTTTCCGACGAACACGTGATCTTCGCCGAGGACGGCAGCCGGTGCGGGCTGTACTTCCTCGAATTCGGCGCATCCCCTCGTGCCAGCGGCCTCGTCTACGACCGCAAGGACTCCGCGTTCGCGAAGGCGTCGCCGGGGATGTTCAACTGGCAGGCCGTCTTCACCGGTGCGAAGTGGTTCCACGTCTCCGGCATCACCCCCGCCCTCGGCCCCGGCATGGCGGATGCCACCCTGCGGGCGTTGCGGGCGGCCAAGAACGCGGGGCTTTCCACCAGCATTGACCTGAACTACCGCAGCACGTTGTGGTCCGCCGAGGACGCGGGCCTGACGATGCGGAAGCTTCTCAAGTCGTGCGACTTGCTCATCGCGAGCCAGGGGGACGCCGAGACGCTGTTCGGCATCAAGTCCAGCACCTTCGGCGAGGCCGCGGCGAAACTCGTCGACACGTTCGGCGTGAAGATGGTGGTCGGCGTGCAACGCGAGACGCCGCTCGTGTGGCGGAACAAGTTCGGCGTCGTCGGCTTCGCCAGCGGGAAGGTGTTCGAGTCGCCGTGGTACGAGGTCGAGATCGTCGACCGCCTCGGGGCCGGGGACGCGATGGCCGCCGGGTTGATCGACGGCCTGCTCGACGGCGACTTCGAGCGCGGCATCCTTTCCGGGGCCGCGATGGGGGCGTTGAAGCACAGCATCCCCGGCGACTTGCCCTGGATCACCCGCGAAGAGGTCAACGCGGTGATGTCCGGCCACGGGCTGCGGATCAAGCGCTGACGGACGACTGGCCCCAGAGCGTGTCCGTCACCCACTGAATCGCGAGGAAGAACACCGGCGTCAGGAAGATGCCGAAGGCGGTGACGCCGAGCATCCCCGCGAAGACGGCGGTCCCCAGCAGCTGCCGCATTTCTGCACCCGCCCCTTCCGCGACGACCAGCGGCACGACGCCGAGGATGAACGCGACCGAGGTCATCACGATCGGCCTGAGACGGAGCTTGCACGCTTCGAGCGTCGCTTCCCGTGCGGTCGCCCCGGCCTGCCGGCGGGACCGGGCGAACTCGACGATCAGGATGGCATTCTTGCACGCGAGGCCGATCAGCACGACGAACCCGACCTGGGTGAAGATGTTCACGTCCTGCCCGGCCCCGATCACGCCGGCGGTCGCAGAGAGCAGGCACATCGGCACGACGAGGATCACCGCGAGCGGCAGCGCCCAGCTCTCGTACTGGGCGGCCAGGACCAGGAACACGAGCACGACCGAGAGCAGGAACGCAAGGACTGCGGTGTCGCCGGACTGCAACTGAAGCAATGCGAGTTCGGTCCACTCGGCCTTCATGTCGGGCGGCAGGGCCTTCGCCGCGATCTCCTCCATGCGGGAAATCCCCTGCCCGGAACTGACCCCGGCGGCGGGCGAGGCCGTCACCGGGGCGGACGGGTAGAGGTTGTACCGCACGACCATTACCGGGCCGGACGTCTCTTCCAGCGTGAGGAACTCGCCGAGCGGCACCTGTTCCCCGTTGTGGCCCGGCACGCGGATCTGGCGGATGTCCGACGTCTGGTCGCGGAACCGGGGGTCGGCTTGCACGTTCACCTGCCACGTGCGGCCGAAGCGGTTGAAGTCGTTGACGTAGAGCGAGCCGTAGTACACCTGCAACGTGGCGATCACCTCCGCGACGGAGACGCCCCGCGCCTCGGCCGCCTCGCGGTCGAACTTCATCTCCAGCCAGGGCGTGTCGGCGCGGAAGCCGGTGAAGACGTTCTTCAAGTCGGGCGATTCACCGCCTTGCCGGACGAGATCGTCAGCCGTGGCTTGCAAGAGTTTCGGGCCGGACGACGCGACCTCGCCCGGCTTCGGCTTGCGGGTCGGGGCGTCCGCGTTCGCTCGCTGCTCGACGATCAACTTGAACCCGCCGGTCGCCCCGAGGCCGTCCACGGGGGGCGCGCCGAAGACCTGCACCAGCCCGCCGGGAACCTGCTCGTCGGCGGCCGCTTGAATCTTCGCGGCAATCGCCTCGGCGGAACGCTCGGGGGATGTGCGGTCCTCGAAATGGTCCAGGATCACGAACAGGGTGCCGAAGTTGGCGGCGTTCGCCCCGAGGAGTTGCGATTGCCCGGAAACCGCGATCGTGTGCTTGACCCCCGGCACGGCGCGGGCGATCTCGTCCAGTTTCTTGACGGCGGCGTCCGTCCGCGTCAGCGAGGCCGAGTCCGGCAGCTGGACGTTGACGAGGAGGTAGCCCTTGTCCTGCGTCGGGATGAACCCGAGCGGGGCCTTCGTCATGACTTCCGCGGTCAGGTACACGAGCCCGACGTACCCGAGCAGCACCAGCGGCGCGACGCGGAGCGTCAGGCGGACGGCGCGGAGGTAGCCGCGGGTGGTCCGGTCGAAGGCGATGTTGAACACCCGGAAGACCCAGCCGAGGACGGGGTTCAGGACCGTGCCGGCGGCGAACCCGAGTACGACCCCGGCGCACGCGGCGGCGAACGCGGGAAGGTACGGCACCCACGGCGAGAGCCCCGGCGGCAGCGGCGGGATCATCGCCATCAGCGGCGCGAGGTGGGGCGTCACGAGCGGCGTCAGGTAGGCCCACCCGAGCCACGCCCCGAGGACCGGGAACGCGGCCCTCGGCAGCGGTTCCGCCGGGGCGTGCCCGGCGTGCGGCTTCAGCAGCAGCGCGCACAGCGCCGGGCTCAGCGTCAGCGAGTTGAACGCGGACAGCAGCGTCGAGATCGCGATCGTCACCGCGAACTGCCGGTAGAACTGCCCGACGATCCCCGTCACGAAGATGCACGGCACGAACACGGCGGCGAGCACCAACCCCACGGCAATCACCGGCCCGGCGACCTCCTGCATCGCCTTCAGGGTGGCGTCCCGCGGCGAGAGGCCCTGGGCGATGTGGTACTCGACCGCCTCCACCACGACGATCGCGTCGTCCACGACGATGCCGACCGCGAGCACCAGCCCGAACAGGGTGAGGGTGTTCAGGCTGTACCCGAGCAACGCCATCGCCCCGAAGGTGCCGACGATCGCGACGGGGACGGCCGCCAGCGGGATGACGGCGGACCGCCAGCTTTGCAGGAACAGCAGCATCACCGCGGCCACGAGGATCACCGCGTCGCGGAGCGTGTGGAAGACCTCGCTGACGGACTCGCTGATGAACGGCGTCGTGTCGTAGACGATCTCGTAGTCCACGTCCTGCGGGAATCGCGGCTTCAGTTCCGCCATCTTTTCCCGCACCTTTCGGGCGGTTTCGAGGGCGTTCGCCCCCGGCAACGGGTAGATCGACACCGCCACGGACGGCTTCCCGTCGAGCGTACACGCCTGGTCGTAGCCGACGGCCCCGAGTTCGACCCGGCTGGTCACGTCGCGCATCCGGACGGCCCGGCCCTGGGCGTCCGTCTTCACGATGATGTCGCGGAACTGGGTCACGTCCGCGAGCCGGCCGAGGGTGTTGATCGTGTACTGGAACGTCTGCCCGGTCGGGACCGGCGGCTGGCCGATCTGCCCGGCCGCCACCTGCGCGTTCTGCTGTTCGATGGCGTGGACGGCGTCGTTCGCCGTCAGCCCGCGAGACGCCAGCTTGTCCGGGTCGAGCCACACCCGCATGGAGTAGTCGCGCTGCCCGAGGAACACGATGTCCCCGACGCCCTCGACGCGGGCCAGTTCGTCGCGAAGTTGAATCGTGGCGTAGTTCGACAGGTACAGGTCCGTCCGCGAGTCCTTCGGCGACCTCAGGTTCACGATCATCAGTTGCCCGGTCGCCTTCTTCTTGACCGTCACCCCCCGGCGGGTGACGAGCGGCGGCAACTGCGGGGCGGCGAGGTTCACGCGGTTCTGGACGAGCACCTGAGCGATGTCCAGGTCCGTGCCCGGCTGGAAGGTGATCGTCAGGGCGTAGCTGCCGTCGTTGCACGACATCGAGGACATGTACATCATGTCTTCGACGCCGTTGACCTGCTGTTCGATCGGGGCGGCGACGGTGTTCACCACTTCGTTGGCGTTCGCGCCGGGGAACGTGGCGGACACCTCCACCGTCGGCGGGGTGATGTCCGGGTACAGGGCCACCGGCAGCCGCGCGAGCCCGACGACCCCGCCGAGGGTGACGAGAATCGAGAGCACGGCGGCGAAGATCGGGCGGTCGATGAAGAAGCGTGCGAACATCCCGGACCCGGTGGGGGCGAGCGAGGCGGCGAGTTACCAATAATTCTACCGTCCGTCAGGCCGGTTCTGTCACCGCGAGCGTCACCTTCTTCACCAGCCCCGCAACTTTGGCCCGGTACTCGGCCATGTGCGGGGCCGTCGTGTGCGCCTTCAGCGCGGCCACGTCCCGCCACTTCTCGACGACCGTGACCACGTCCTCCCGCAGGGGCGGTTGGGCCCCGAGGCCGGACGCGACGTCGACGGTCGCGCCGTACTCGATGCACCCGTCCTCCGCCCGGACCGCGGGCGTGACCCAGTTCAACCCGGCCACCACGTCCGCGCGTTTGCCGGGTTCCGTCTCAATGGTCGCGATCACGTGAATCATCGGCCGCCCCTTCATGCTCGCGGGAAAGGAACGGTGTTGGTATACTGCAATCCTGCCGTCCGCCCCCCCGCGGGGCGAGTTTCTGCGGACCCGGACGCCCTCCCCACCCCACCCGGCCACCCATGCGACTCGCGCGACTCCTCGTGCTGCTGACCGTTCCGGCCCTGCTCACGGCCGTCTCCGCCGTTGACCCGGCGACGCCGAACCCGGCGAAGGGCGACCCCGAGTTGCCCGACGGGACGGACAAGGCCACGAAGCAGATGGCCACGTTCCGCGTGCCGGCGGGGGTGAAGGTCGCCCTGTTCGCGGCGGAGCCGAAGCTGGCGAGCCCCGTCGCGATCAGCGTGGACGACAAGGGCCGCGTGTTCGTGGCGGAGGAACACCGCCTCGGCCGCGGGGCGGCGGAGAACCGGGACAACGCCGCGTTCAAGTTCAGCTTCTTCCTCGACGACGACCTGCAAACGAACACCCTCGCGGACCGGCTGGCGAACTACAAGAAGTGGCAAGCCAAGATGCCCGGCGGGATGGACTGGTTCTCCCGGTACTCCGACCAGGTCCGGCTCGTCGAGGACACCGACGGCGACGGCAAGGCGGACAAAAGCATCGTCTTCGCCGGCGGGTTCAACGACGCGCTCGACGGCCTCGCGGCCGGGGTGCTCGCGTACAACGGGGACGTGTACTTCACGTGCATCCCGAACCTGTGGAAGCTGCGCGACACGAAGGGGACCGGCGTCGCGGACCAACGGGAAAAACTGCTGACCGGGTTCGGGCCGAACATCGCGTTCTTCGGCCACGACCTGCACGGGCTCGTCGTCGGGCCGGACGGGAAGCTCTACTTCTCCGTCGGCGACCGCGGGTTCGACGTGACCTCCAAGGAAGGCAAGCACTTCCCCGGCCCGCGGAACGGCGCGGTGTTTCGGTGCGACATGGACGGCAGCAATTTTGAAGTTGTGATGCGAGGGTTGCGCAACCCGCAGGAACTGGCATTCGACCAGTATGGCAATCTTTTCGCGGACGATAACAACTGTGACAAGGGCGACCACGGCCGGCTCGTGTATGTATTGGAAGACGCCGACGCCGGGTGGAACATGGCGTATCAAACCATCCCCGCACCCTACATGGCGGGCCCGTGGTTCGCGGAGCGGATGTGGCACCTGCCGAACCCTGGCCAGCCCGCGTGGATGCTGCCGCCCGTGGGGAAAATCGGCACCGGGCCGGCCGGGTTCCTGTTCACCAGCGGGACGAGTTTGCCGGCGCGGTACAAGAACGCCTTCATCATGTGCAACTACACCGGCGGCGGCGGGCTCGAATCCTGGCGGCTGAAGCCCAAGGGGGCCGGGTATGAGATCGAAGACTATCACGACTTCCTCAAACCCATCATGGCCACCGACGTGGAGCAAGGACCGGACGGAAAGTTGTACGTGTCCGACTTCGTGAACCTGGACTGGAGCGGCAAGTCCCTCGGCGGGCGGGTGTACACCGTCTTCGACGAGCAGAAGCAAAAGTCCGCGGACGTCGCCGAGACGAAGGAACTCTTCGCCGCCGGATTCGCCCACCGCAAGCCGGCGGAACTCGCGAAGTTGCTCGCCCACCCGGACATGCGGGTCCGCCAGCGGGCGCAGTTCGCGCTCGCCGAGCAGGGGGCCGCCGACACGCTGGCCGCGGTTGCGGCGAAGGACGCGGAGCCGCTCGCCCGGCTGCACGCGATCTGGGGGCTGGGGCAACTCGCGCGGAAGAACCCGGACGCGGTCAAGCCCGTCGTTCCCCTTCTGGACGACGCGGACCCCGAGGTGAAGGCCCAGGCCGCGAAGGCGATCGGCGACGCGAAGTTCCCCGGCTCCGAGGCGAAACTGGTCGCCCTGCTCGGCGACCCGGCCCCGCGGGTCAAGCACTTCGCGGCGACCGCGCTCGGGAAGTTGCGGCACCGGCCCGCCGTCGGACCCCTGTTCGACGTGCTGAAGGCGAACAAGGACGCCGACCCGTTCCTGCGGCACGCGGCGGTCGCGGCCCTCGTTCGCATCGGCGACGCGGAGGCCGTCCACGCCAAGGCGACCGACGAGTCCGCGGCCGTGCGGCTCGGCGTGGTGCTGGTGCAGCGCAAGTTCGGCGACAAGCGCGTTGCCCGGTTCCTGTCGGACGCCGACCTGTTCGTGCGAACCGAGGCGGCACGGGCAGTTCACGACTTGCCCATGACCGACCTGTACCCGGAACTGGCGATGACGCTCGCCACCGTCGGGGGTTCGGTCGTGCCCGACATCGACCCGCTCGTCCGCCGCGGGATCGACGCGAACTTCGTGCTGGGCCAGGCGGACAATGCGAAGGCCGTGCTCGGCGTCGTGCTCAACCCGAACTTCCCCGAAGCGGTGCGGGCCGAGGCGCTGTTCGCCCTGCGCGACTGGGCCGACCCGCCGCAACGAGACCGCGTCACCGGGTTCTGGCGGGTCATGGAGAAGCGCGACGCCGGAGTCGTGCGGGGGGTCGTCGAACCCGCGGTGGCCGAACTCCTCGCGAAAACGTCGGGAAAACTCCAGTCCGAAGCGGTGTCCCTCATCGGCAAGCTCGGCGTGAAGGCGGACGAGGGGACGTTCGCCGCGTGGGTCGCCGACCCGAAGCGCGACCCGAACACGCGGTCGGCGGCACTGCGAATCCTAGGCGACCGCAAGTCGAAGTTCCTGGACGAATCCCTCGCCGTCGCACTGAAGGATTCCATTCCCGCGGTGCGGTCGGAAGCCCGTGAGGTGCTCGCTTCAACGGACCCGACCCGCGGCGTTGCCGCACTCGCCGCCGTGTTCGACGACGACGAGGCCGCCGTGTCCGAGAAACAGCGGGCGATTCTGGCACTGCCGCGCGTCAAGGACGCGAAGGCGGCGAAACTGCTGGACGAGTGGGCCGGGAAACTGGCCGAGGCGAAGGTTCCGGCGGAACTGCGGGTCGACGTGGCCGACGCCCTCAAAGCGGCCCCGTCCGCGACGCGGGATGCCCACCGGTCGAAGTACGAAGCCGGCGTGCCGCGCGACCCGGTCGGCAAGTTCCGCGACGCCCTCACCGGTGGCGACGCCGACCGCGGGCGGGACATCTTCTTCGGCCACACGGCGGCGCAGTGCGTGCGGTGCCACGTCGTCAACGGCGTCGGCGGCGTCGCCGGGCCGGACCTCAGCAAAGTCGCCGCGAAGTACCCCGAGAAGACCCGCGAGCACTTCGTCGAATCCCTGGCCCTGCCGAACGCGAAGATCGCCGACGGGTACGCCGCCGTCACGTTCACCCTCGCCGACGGACGGGTGATCGCCGGGGTCGTTCTGGCCGAGGACAAGAAACAGGTGACGGTGCAGACGCCCGAGGGGAAGAAGCAGGTGATCGCGACCGAAGACGTCGACGCGCGGACGACGCCGACCTCGCCGATGCCGCCGATGGACCGGACGCTCTCGCCGCGGGAGGTGCGGGACCTCGTCGAGTTCCTGACGACGTTGAAGTGACGGGCGTCCGCCGCCGGTGTCCGCCGAGCCCCCCCCTGGTTCGCGGGCCGCGCCGTGCCTAACATTTTCGCGTCGGCCGTCTCGCCGAGTTTGTCGCGGAGCATAACCGATGAGCATTCCGTGGTGGGGGTACGTGGTCCTGGCCGGGCTGTCGTGGGGCACGTACGTCCCGATCATCTTCTACGGGGGGACCGAGCTCACCACGAAGCCGGGCACGATCGGCGGCCGGCTGGCGTCGATCCTGTGCGTCGGCATCGCGTACTTCGTCATGGCGGTCCTCGTCCCGCTCGTGATGATGCAACTCCGGGACGACGCCCAGCCGGACTGGAAGCCGAACGGGCTCCTCTTCAGTGGGCTTGCCGGCGTGATGGGGGCGGTCGGCGCGATCTGCGTGATCTTCGCCAGCAAGGCGGCCGTCGACGCGGCGAAGGTCGAGGGCGTGAACCCGGCGACGTACCGCATCTACATCGCGCCGCTGATCTTTTGCCTCGCCCCGATGATCAACACGCTGATGAGCCTCGTCTGGCACCCGAAGCCGGGCGACCCGTGGAACTTCCACCTGGAAATCCCGAGCTGGCACCTGCCGGTCGGGATCGCGCTGATCGCCGCGGGGGTGTTCCTGGTGCTCTATTCCAAGGAAGCAGCGGAAGCCGCGAAGGGCGGTCCGAAGCCGGCTCCGCCGCCGGCGGAGCCGTCACCCCAGCCCTAGGATGCCGTCCACGACCCAGCAGCCGCGGGCGTGGTGGCCGGCGTGCCGGCAGTGGTCGAGGACGTGCGGGTCTTCGCAGCCGGCGTCCTGGAGGGCGTCCGCGAGGACGGGCAGGTGGCCGAACGTGCGGTCCTCGTGGGCCGCCGTCGCGATGCCGAGCACGGTCGACGTCCGCCACGGGTCCAGTATCTCGGCCCGCTGGAACGGGTTGCCGAACACGCACCGCACGAGGTCCGCCAACCCCGGACTGTAGGTGCGCGGGGCCAGCGTGGACCGGACGAGCGCTTCAAGGTCGGCGTCCGCGGTGCCGAGCCGGGCAGCGGCGGTCCGCCACTGGGGCATGAGCGTCATCCACCCGCGGGACACCTGCTGGGTCGCCTCGGTGGAGCGGGTCGCCTTGACCTCCCCTCCGGTGATGGCGGCGGACCAGTGGGCGTCGATGGCGGCGAGGACGTCGCCCGGCAGCGCCTCCCCGTCGGCGACCCGCTCGGCGGCGTCCAGCACGTCCGCGGTGGCGGCGGCCCACTCCGCCGGGAACGCGGCCGAGTCGAACCGGAAGGCGGCGCACAGAAACAGCCGGAGCTTGCGGTGCGGCACCGGCCGGCTCGGGATGCCGACGAACGCCATCCACCGGGACGCCCGGCTCGGGGCCGCCCCCGCCAGGCGGAGATACGCCGCATTCGGGTCAGAAGTCGTCAGCCATTCCGTTTCCGTCATGTCACGATTGTAGAGCCCCCGCCCGCCGACGAGGAACGTCGGTTTGCGGAACCACTCCCGGAGGCCCCATGACCCCCGTTCTGTTCGCGGCCCTGCTGGCGTCTGCCCCGGCGACGGACACCCGGCCGCCGAACATCGTGTTGATCCTCGCCGACGACCTGGGCTCGTTCGACCTCGGCTGCGACGGCCGGAAGGACCACCGCACGCCGAACCTGGACAAACTGGCGGCCGGCGGCGCGCGGTTCACCCAGGGCTACGCCGCCGCGAGCGTCTGCTCCCCAACGCGGGCGGCCCTGCTGACCGGCCAGTCCCCCGCCCGGCTTCACCTCACGACGTTCCTTCCCGGCCGGCCGGACGCCCCGTCCCAGAAGCTCCTGCACCCCGCCATCGCGACCCACCTCCCCGCCGACGTGCCCACGCTTCCCAAACTCTTGAAGGACGCCGGCTACGCGACCGGGTGCTTCGGCAAGTGGCACCTCGGCGGGAAGGGGCACCAGCCCACCGACCACGGCTTCGACACCTACCACGCCGGCAAGGCGAGCACGACGCCGGGCGACACGGAAGGCGGGAAGGGGGAGTTCGACCTGACCGCGGCCGTGGCCGGGTTCGCCGAGAAGCACAAAGACCGGCCGTTCTTCGCGTACCTCGCCCACCACGCGCCCCACATCCCGTACACGGCCCGGCCGGACCGCGTGACGGCGAACGCCGCCGCGTTCGAGCCGACCTACGCGGCCGTCGTGGAGTCCCTCGACGAGTCCGTCGGGGTGCTGCTGAAGAAGCTCGACGCCCTCGGGGTCGCGGACGACACGGTCGTCATTTTCACCAGCGACAACGGCGGGCTGCACGTCCCGGAACTGAAGCACGAGCGGGTCACGCACAACGGCCCGCTCCGGGCGGGGAAGGGCTACCTCTACGAAGGCGGGCTGCGGGTGCCCCTGATCGTCCGCTGGCCGGGGAAGGTCAAGCCGGGCACCACGATCGACACCCCGGTCGTGACGACGGACTGGCTGCCGACGCTCGTGGACATCGCGGGCGGGAAGCCGCCGAAAACCCTCGACGGCGCGAACCTCGCCGGGTTGCTCCGGGGCTCCGGACCGCCCCCGGACCGCCCGCTGTTCTGGCACCAGCCGCACTACATGAACCAGGGCAGCCGGCCCGGCAGCGTCGTCCGCGAGGGGAACTGGAAGCTCGTCGCCTGGGCCGAGACGGGCACGGCGGAACTCTTCGACCTGTCGTCCGACCCCGGCGAGAAGACCGACGTTTCCGCGGACCACCCGGACCGCGTTCGCGCCCTGCGGGCGAAACTGGCGGAGTGGTTGAAGGCGGTCGACGCCCAGGACATGAAGCCGAACCCCGCCTTCGACGCGGCGCTCCACAAGCAACTGTACCTGACCCCGGACCCGTCGACGTTCGCCCCGGCGGCCGCGACGCCCGCCGAGTGGGAGGCGATCCACCTCTGGCGAAAGCGGATGGACGCGGCGGTGAAGCCGACGAAATAGGACGCCCCCGAACCTCGGGGTCAACCGGCGTGCCCCGGCTCCGGCCGGGCCATCTCGTCGTCCACGAGCTTGTCCAGGTCTTCGACCGGCGCGTCCGAGATCAGGAGCGTGTACAGGCACGGGACGACGAACAGCGTCAGGGCGGTGGACGTGACCATGCCGCCCACGACCGCGCGGGCCAGCGGCACGGTCGAGTCCGCGAGGCTCGACCCGATCGCGATCGGGATGAGGTCCAGGAACGTGGCGAGGAACGTCATCAGGATCGGCCGGAACCGCGTGGCGGCGGCGATCTCGATCGACTCCCGGACCGAGTGTCCCTGCCGCCGGCGGTGGTTCGCGTAGTCGATCAGCAGCACCCCGTTCGACACCGCGATCCCGACCAGGAAGATCACGCCCATCCCGGACTGCACGTTCAACGTCGTGTTCGTCAGGTGGAGCGTCGTGAGCACGCCGATGAGCCCGAGGGGGACCGTCAGCATCAGGATGAACGGCCCGCGGAACGAGCGGAACAGGCCGACGAGCAGGGCGTACACGAACAGCACCGCGAGGCCGAGCCCGAGGCCGATCGACTTGAACGACGCGACCATGTTCGTGTACTCGCCGGTGATCTGAACGCGGATCCCGGTCGGGAGCTTCTTCGCTTCCAGGTCCGCGACGGCCGCCTGCACGTCGCGGACGACCGAGCCGATGTCCCGGTTCTCGACGTTGACCTGGACGTTGTACAGCCGCGAGAACTGGTCCCGGTTGATCTCCACCGCGGTGGACCCGTCCACGATCGTGACGAGGCTGCTGAGCTTCACCGGCTCCTTGGCGTTCGGGCCGGTGGCCACGATGTTCAGCACGTCTTCGAGCCGCATGTCGAGGTTTTGCGGGTACTGCACCGCCACCCAATACTGCTGCCCGCTCTTCCGCTCGATCCAGACGATCCGCTTCATGAACTGGCTGGAGTTCATCGCCGCCACGACCTGATCGACGACGTCGGTCTCGGTGAGGCCGACGCCCGCCGCCTTGGTCCGGTCGACGACGATGAGCTTCTTCGGGGCGTCCCGCCGCTGGAGGATCGCGACGTCGGCCGTGCCGGGGATGCGCTTGATCCGCTCGCGGAGGTTCATCGCCACGCCGTAGGCGTCGTCGTCGGTCCCGCCCAGGACGCGCACGTCGATCGGCGTCTGCGCCCCGAAGTTGAGCGTGGACTGGATCATCCCGCCGGTGTTGAACGTGAACCGCATGTCCGCGAACTTCGGGTCCGCGGCCAGCGCCTTCCGCAGTTCCGCGGCGTAGTCCTGCGACGTCTTCGACCGGCCGTCGGTCAGCTGGATGCGGATGGTGGAGTCCCACGTCGCGGCGTTCGCGGTGTACGCGGCGGACAGGTCCGAGTCGACGCCGATCTCGGAGATGACGAGTTGCAGGTCTTCTGTCTTGATCTTCGCCTTGAGGAAGTCCTCGAACTCGGCGACGCGGCGTTCGGTCGCCTCGATGTTCGTGCCGGACGGGCAGCGGGCGTAGATCACGATCTGGCCGGCGTCCGTCGCGGGGAAGAACTCCTGGCCGATGAGCGGGATTTGCAGCAGCGACGCGGCGAATAGCCCGAACGCCAGCAGCAGCGTCAGGACGCGGAACCGCATCGCGACTTCCAGCAGGTTCGTGTACCCCTTCGTGAGCCGTTCCAGAAAGCCCTCAAACGTGTGGTGAAACCGGGTGAAGAAGCCGGGCTTCTCGTGGCTCGGCGGCGGCGATCCTTCGCGGTGGGCGTCCGGGAGGAAGTGGGCGCACAGCATCGGCACGAACGTCCGCGACAGCATGAACGACGACAGCATCGCGAACGTGACCGCCAGGGCGAGCGGGCGGAAGAGTTGCCCGTTGATCCCCGGCATCAGCGCGATCGGGCTGAGCACCAGGATTGTCGTCGCCGTCGCCACCATGACGGGGATCATCACCTCCCGCGCCCCGTCGATGGCGGCCCGGATGCGGGACTTGCCCATCTCGTAGTGGCGGTGGTTGTTCTCCAGTTCGACGACCGCGTCGTCGACCAGCGGGCCGACCGCGAGGGCGAGGCCGGCGAGGGTCATCATGTTCAGCGTGTTGCCGGTGAGCCAGAGCCCGGAAATGGCCCCGAGGGCGGCCAGCGGGATCGACAGGCAGGCGATCAGCGTCATCCGCCAGTTCCCGAGGAACAGCAGGATCATGAGCGACACGAGCCCCGCGCCGACGACCGCCTCGTGGGCCAGCCCCTCGATGGACGCCCAGACGTAAAACGTCTGGTCCATGACGGGGTGCAGTTCGACGTCGTTGCCGGTGTCGGACAGCGTGCGCTTTTCGAGGTTGGGCAGCAGCTCGCGGACGCCGCCGACGACGGCCACGCTGCTCGCCCCGACCTGCGAGTAGACCGGGGTGTACACCGT
>CAYUHJ010000161.1:0-14336 GCA_964444365.1 uncultured Alcaligenaceae bacterium
CGTTCTCGGAGAAGCTCAAGGCCGCGCCCGTCTCCCAGAAGCTCAAGGCCGAGCGGGAGCGGGACCTGGCCGCCGCCCGCGAGCGGGACCGGGACCGCGAGCTCGGCCGTGCCAAGGCGCTCCTGGCCGAGGCGGACGGGCTCCTCGCCAAGCGGTCCCAGGAGTGGGCCGTCCTCGAGCCGGCCTTGAAGGCGATGGTCGAGAACGGCCAGCACGCGGGTGCCCGGCAGGCCCTTGCAAACTGGGAGGCGTCCTGGCGGCGGGAGGCGCAGAAGTACGCGAGCCCCGCGGTCACCGTGACCGGCGGCCGGGCGGTCGCGACCCACGCGGCCCTCGTCCCGGCCGAGCACTACCCGGTCATCCGCGGCGGGACGGCCGCCGGGTTCGCGAAGGTGGTCCGCCGGCTCCCGGCCGGCGGTGTCGAGGTGGAGGCCGTGGTCGGGGAGCTAAAGCCCGGCGACACCCTCATGGTCAAGCTCGTCTGACCGGGCGCCACGGACGGCTCACGGCCCACGGACGGGCCTTTCCCCGAACGCCCGCGGCGGGGCCGCGGGCGCAGTCCGGTCCCGAAGGAGGAGCCCGATGATGAAGTCCTGTCGGCCGCTCGTGAGCGAGCGGTTAGTGGTCGAAGTGTGCGAGTTGGCACTGAGGTTCGCGGGCCGGCCCTGGTGCGCCGGTCCCCCGACGAAGGAGGAGGTGATCCGGTTCGTAAGCGCGGTGTGTTTCCGGGTCGAGCGGGAGCTCGAGCGGCACCGCGCCGAGGCCTTTGCCCGGGCGTCCAAACCCGGGCGGAACTAACGAAGGGAGTGTCTCATGAACGGCTGGAACGGTCATGAACGCGCCGGCTAAGGGCGACGCCCTGGTTGGCACGCGCGCGAGGGCGGGCCGCCCGCCCGGCGAGGTGATGGAGGAGCTGCTCGAGCGGCTCTCCCGCCTCGAGGCCGGGCTCACGGCGGTGCTCGGGCGGCTCGCCACGGAACGGGCGGGGCAGGCGTGGTACGGCACGGCCGAACTCGCCGCCCTCCTCGGGAAGGAGGAGTTCACGGTCCGCGAGTGGTGCCGGCTCGGCCGCATCCGCGCGGAGAAG
Organism: uncultured Alcaligenaceae bacterium; assembly: GCA_964444365.1. Classification (GTDB taxonomy): domain Bacteria; phylum Planctomycetota; class Planctomycetia; order Gemmatales; family Gemmataceae; genus CAYUHJ01. The sequence continues at coordinate 1,088 of CAYUHJ010000161.1, forward strand.
AAGCGGAGCGGGCGCGGGCGGCACCGGGCCTGGGCCGTGTCCGCGGCCGAGGTCGAGCGGTACCGCCGGGAGGGGCTCCTGCCCCCGCGGTGACGGGAGTCCGGGCGGGGGGTTAGGGCGGTTAAGTCACACCGCCCATCCCCCGCCCACACCACGAAGGGAGGTCCACCCAAACACCGTTCTACGCGGGTAAGCGTCCGGTTCCGGGACGTCTTGCGGGGTGGGGTATGATCGGGCTTTCTCACTCCCGAGGAGCCCACCAATGCCGAAGGCCCGTCGCCGTGCCGACCGCGACCAGTTCTGGCGCGACACGATCGCCGCCTGGAAGGAGTCGGGCCAGACCGTCACCGCGTTCTGCGCCGCCCGCGGGCTCGGCGAGTCCACGTTCTTCGCCCGGCGGCGCGAACTCGCCCGGCGCGACCAAGCTCTGAATGCACCGGTCACACAGGAGGCGAAAGGGTCGTTCGCGGCGGTTCGGGTGATTCCCGACGCGACCGTCGAGATTGTCGTCCCCGGCGGCATCGTCCTCCGCACCCTCGTCGCGGCTGACCCGGCCGTTGTAGCCCGATTGGTCCTGGCCCTGCGGGGTGCGCCGTGCTGACCCTCGGGCTGACCGGCCGGATCTGGATCTGCACCGCCCCGCAGGACGGCCGCAAGAGCTTCGACGGCCTCCAGGCGGTGGTAACCGCCCACCTGGGCAAGGACCCGCTGTCCGGCGACCTGTACGTGTTCCGCAACAAGCGGGGCGACCGGCTGAAGATCCTGGCCTGGCAGGGGGACGGGTTCGCCCTCTACCTCCGCCGGTTGGAGAAGGGCACGTTCACCTTCCCGAAGGCGGACGCCGTCGAGGCGAGCATCACCGCGACCGAACTGGCGATGATCCTCGGCGGGATCGAACTCGGGTCGGCGAGGAAGCAACCGCGGTACGAACATCCGGCGGTCGGCTGATCGCGTCGGGATTCCGCGCCGGGCGCGGAACCGCCGCGCCGGTTCGCGCGTACCACGGGTATGTCGCCCGCACCCGACCCGAGCGCCGAACTCATCGCCCTCCGGGCCGAGGTCGCGCACCTGCGGCGGGTGAACCAGGAACTACTCGGAAGCGTGTCCGAACTGCGGGCCACCGTCGAGCGGCAGCAGGCCCACATCGACAAGCTCGTGCGGATGACCTTCGGCCGGAAGAGCGAGCGGGTGGTCACCGGGGCGACCCTGTTCGACGACATCCCTGATCCCGATCCGGCAACACTCCCGTCCACCGACGCAGCCCCAGTACCGGACCCGCCGCACGAACCTGCGACCCCGAAGCGACGCGGACACGGTCGCCGGCCGCGACCCGCCGACCTGCCGCGGGAGCGGGTCGAGATCGACCTGACCGAGGCCGAGAAGGCGTGCCCGTGCTGCCACCAGCCCCGCGTGCGGATCGGGGCCGACGTGTCCGAGCGGCTCGACTACCGACCCGCGTCGCTCTTCGTCCGGCAGATCGTGCGGCCGACCTACGCCTGCCGGGCCTGTGAACGCGCCGGCGACGACCCGCAGATGATTCAGCGGCCGTTGCCGCCCGAACCGATTCCGCGAGGGACTGCGGCGGCCGGGCTACTCGCCCACGTCGTCGTGTCGAAGTACGTCGATCACCTGCCGCTGCACCGACAGGAGTCGATTCTCGGCCGCCTCGGGTGGGCCGTCACCCGGTCCACCCTGTGCGACCAGATCCTCGCCTGTGCCGGGGTACTCGAGCCGCTCTACCGCCTGATGTGTGACCGGGTTCGGCTGTCGGCCGCGCTACATACCGACGACACCCCGGTGGCGCTGCTCGCGCCACGACGGACGGCCCACGCCTGGGTGTACGTCGGCGACGCCGCCAACCCGTACACGGTGTTCGACCTGTCCGTCGGCCGGTCCCGCGACGCCCCGGGCGCCTTCCTCAAGGATTACAAGGGGTTCGTTCACGCCGACGGGTACGCCGGGTACAACCCGGTGTACGACGGCGGGGCCACGCACGTCGGGTGCTGGGCACACGCCCGGCGTTACTTCTTCGACGCACGACTGTCGGACCCGGAGCGGGCACACGAGGCGCTGGCCCGTGTCCGCGCCCTGTACACGGTCGAGCGGGAGGCGAGGGAGAGGAAGTTGGCCGGGGCCGACCTCGCCGCGTACCGGCGACAACATGCCGGCCCGGTCCTGGCCGCATTCGACGGGTGGCTGGCCGAGCAGCGCCCGCGCGTGCTGCCGAAGTCCCCGATCGGCGAGGCGATCACGTACGCCTCGAACCAGTGGCCGGCCCTCGGGGTGTACCTGACGGACGGGCGGCTGACGATCGACAACACCCCGGCCGAGCAAGCCATTCGACCGCTCTGTGTGGGTCGCCGCAACTGGCTGCACCTGGGCGGGAGCGGCGGGTTGCAGCCCACGGCGGTTCTCCTGAGTATCGCGGCTTCGGTAAAGCGACACGGGATCGATCCGTGGGCGTATTTCAAGCATGTACTGACCTTACTGCCGGCCGGCCCATCGGGAGCAGATCTGGCCGATCTGCTCCCGGAACGGTGGTCCCGATCGCCGGCCGGTCCGGTCGGCGCCGAGCGGGCCGCCGATCCGCGCGAACTCCGGCCCGCGAGCCGGTGAGGGCTTCCCCCGGGTAGGCCACCCCGGCGTGGTCCCGGGCGGCGGGTCAGTCGTCGTTGAGGATCGTGCCGACGCCGCGGTTCTTGGCGAACAGCGAGTTGCTGCTTTTGTCGAACAGGTCGAGGTAGAAGTACTCGTCCGCCTCGCGCCTGCTGTCTCCCTTGACTTCGATAGGAATGGTCTTCTCGGCCTCGCCGGGGGCGAAGTCGATGAGCCCGGGAGGGCCTGCTTGTTTGCCGAGCCTCACCGGCCGCATCGATCTCCGCCCCGCTTCCCGGCGCACAGACCGAGTCTCGATGCGTCGGAAGTGCCGGGTCGAGAATCACCCATACGGGCCGTACTCGCCGTAGATGTATCCCCAAGCGCTGTAACCGTTCGAGTCGCGTGGGATGAAGACGGGGCTCGAGGGGTTACTGAGTCGGACGAAGAACACCTCGTCGTACTCCTCCACATCGTCGGCGAGGGTCTGGACCGTGAACGTCTTCGTCGTCTCGCCGGGGGCGAACGTCAGCGTCCCAGATGTGGACACATAGTCCTGGCCCGCGTAGGCGTCGTAGGGCAGGCCGGGTGTGGCGAAGTTCGCGGTGGCGAAGTCGACTGTGAACGGCGTGTCGAGGGCGGCCGACAGGGTGACCGTGAAGGTGATCATGCCACCCTCGTCCACGGCCTGAGTAGAGATGTCGAGCCGCGGCGAACTGTCCGCGATGGTGACGATCCCCAGGCCGTCGGCGATTGACGCCCCCTTGGCGTTGGAGAGGCGGAGGGAGAACGTCTCGGTTGGCTCGGGGACTTGGTCACCGAGGACCGGGACGAGGATCGTCTTGACCGTCTCGCCCTTGTCGAAGGTCAGCTTACCGGCCCCGGCGGCGTAATCGCTGCCGGCGGTCGCCGTGCCGTTGGCCGTGCCGTAATTGACCGAGACCGGCTTGTTAAGCCTCTCGGACAGCGTCACGGTGACGATCGCATTCCGAACGCCGGCGGCGTCCTCTGCCACCGTGACGTCCCCGATCGAGAGCGCCGCCGGCACGACCCGGTCGTCGAGCAGCTCCACGGCCAGCCGGGCGGCGGTCGGCCGGCGGGGGGCCGGACCGGTTGCGGGTTTCGACGCGACGAATGGGTTGCGGAACTTCATCGGGTTCTCCCTTTCAAGGCCGGTCTGCGGTACGTTGAAAGGAACACCCCTCGGCGCGCAGACCGGGCGCCGTGGCGGTGCCGGGCCGGTGGGGGGGCTTGCTTGGCGGTAAGGACCCCACCGGCCGCTGTCATTCGTTCTGCACAAAGGCCCAAGTGGCCCGGTTACTTCTTGCCCTCCTTCACCCCCAACACGTCCCGGGCCTCCGCCCGGAAGTCCCAGATGGCCTGGAATGTCCCACCCCGCGGGCGTGCACGCCACCGGCTGTCGATTTGCTGGTCTGCGTGCTCGTACCGGCGGCGGGCTTCGGTCATGTGATGTGCGCGTTCCGCGTCGGGCAGGCCCTCTTGCGCCCCGAGCCTGGCGTGGGCCAGGGCGAGGACGATCCACTGGGCGCAATCGCCCCCGTTGTCGAGCCGACACGATTCCTCCAGCGCCTCGACGCTGGCCCGCCAGTCGCCGAGCCGGTACTGGACCCACCCCAGACACTGCCAGACCCCGCCCGACCGCGGGTCGCCCTTGACCGCCCGCTTGACAGCCTCAATCGCCCGCTCGGGATCGCGACGTTTCGGGTCCGGGCTGCTGACCAGGCTCCAACCCTTCATCCCCTGGGCGAAGCGGAGGTTGGAGGCAGCGCTGGCCAACTTCGGGTTGATCTCGATGACTTGTCGGAAGCTGTCGATGGCCTGGTCGTACTCTCCCAGCTCGTCGCACAGTAGGGCACCGAGGTTGCTGTGGGCCTCGGCAAACCTCGGGTCGAGTTCGATGGCCTTGCGGTAGTGAGCGAGGGCCTTGTCCAGATCGCCCTGGGCGGCCAGGGCGATCCCGAGGCGGAAATGGGTTTCGGGGCGTTTCGAGTTGATTTCGATGGCTTTGCGGTAGTGGGTGATGGCGTCGTCCTGCTTCTTCAGACTGGTCAGGGCGTTGCCCAGTACCTCATGAGCGCCGGCGTGCTTCGGGTCCCGCTCGACGGCCCGGCGCAGGACGGTGATCGCCTCGCCGAAGTCTCCGTTGTCGTTCAGGGCGTTGCCGAGGTTGAAATGGGCGCCCGGGCGATTCGGGGCGAGCTCGATGACCTTTCGGAAGTGCGGAATGGCCTCTTTTGACTTGCCCTTCTCGGCCAGGGCGGCTCCGAGTTCCTCGTGAGCATCGGCGGACTTCGGGTCGAGCTTCAGGGACGTGCGGAAGTGAACGATCGCCTCGTCCAACTCCCCCCGGCGGGCGAGGGCGTAGCCGAGGAGGAAGTGAGTGTCGGCCCGTTTTGGGTCGAGTTCAACGGCCTTGCGGTAGTTGGGGATCGCCTCGGCGAACTTGCCCTGGATGGCCAGGCTGAGGGCGAGGGCACCGTGAGCGTTGGCGTTTCTCGGGTCGACCTCGATGGCCGTGCGAAAGTGGGTGATGGCCTGGTCCCGCTTGCCCTGCCTGCCCAGGGCGAGGCCGAGGTTCGTGTGGGCGTGGACGTTCGTCGGGTCGAGTTCGAGGGCACGACGGTAGTGGCGGACGGCTTCGTCCAGCTTGCTCTGCTTGGCCAGGGCGAGGCCGAGGCCGACATGGGCGTTGCTGGAATCCGCATCGATCTCGAGGGCCGTGCGGTAGTGGGCGATGGCCTCGTCCAACTCGCCCATGTCTGTCAGGGCGCGCCCAAGACCGACGTGGGCGTTAAAGTCCTTTGGGTTGAGTGCGACCGCCGTGCGGAAGGCTGCGACGGCCTTGTCATACACTTTCAGGCGCTCGGACAGTAGGATTCCCAGGTTCGTCTGGCCGACTTTCGGATCCAACTCGCTTGCCCGGCGGAAATGGGTGATGGCCTCATCCAGCTTGTCCTGGTCTTTCAGGGCGATGCCGAGGCCGTTGTGAGCGGCAGCGAAGTTCGCGTCAATCTCGAGGGCTCGGCGGTAGACGGCGATCGCCTCATCGAGCTTTTTCTGGCGAAGCAGTGTATTGCCGAGGTTGTTCAGGGCGGCGGTGGCGCGCGGTCGAACGGACACGGCCGCGGTGTAGAACCGCACCGCACCTTCGTAGTCCTTTTGCTCGTCCAGATGTTGCGCGAGGTTGAAATTGGCCCAGAAGTCTGCCGGGTAGACGACCTGGACGTCGCGCAGCAGTTTGATGGCGGCGTCCCGGTCCGTGGCGAGGAGCAGCCTACTGGCGAAGGTGTAGAGTGTCGTCGGGTGGTGGGCGCGCAGGTCGAGGGCTCCGACCACGCGGCGCAGTTCATCGGCGGAGACCGACTGCCCCCAGCGGGATCGCAGCCAGTCCCGCAGCGGGTCGGGATCGATCCCGCGGGCGATGGCGATCAGCCGCTTGGACAGGGCGTTGGAGTACCCGTCGCTTGTGATGGGACGACGAAGGTTGGCCCAGTCTTGCAGTGCCGCCGCCACGGGAATGGCGATGGCCGGCCGGGCCCGCAGCCGCTCGACCGCCGTCTCGACGGCCAACTCCTCCACGTCCACCCCGTAGTTGCGGAAGGCGCGGGCGTACTCCCGGTCGGCCCCCGCGTTGTCGAACTTCCCTTCAACCCAGGTCGCCGCCAGCATGCGGACTTGTTCCAGGCGGTCGATGAACTCGAGGTCCTTAAGCCGCTGGCGAACCCGCTCGGCGGTCTCCTCGTCCGCCCCGCCGCTCACCGCCGCCGCCTCGGCCTGCCGGGCCGCCGCCAGGGCCCCCGGCCAGTCCTGCTCGGCCTCCCGCCGGTCCACCTCCGCCAGGATCGACTCGACCTGCCCGGCCACGTGCGCCCGCCGGGCCGCCCGATCGCGCGCCGCCCACCCGGCCCCCGTTCCCAGTACCATCAGGAAGAACAACACCACCGAGGCCGCCGCCAGCCCGCCCTTGTTCCGCCGCGCGAATTTGCGGATGCGATACCCGGCCGATGGCGGGCACGCCAGCACCGGCTCGTCCGCCAGATACCGCTGCACGTCCGCGGCGAAGCCGTTGGCCGTCTCGTACCGCCGGGTCCGGTCCTTCTCCAGGGCCTTCATCACGATCCAGTCCAGCTCGCCCCGGACCAGCTTGGTCAGTTTGGCCGGCTCGGTGCCGCGGTTGGCGGCCAGGGTGGGCAGGCCCTCCGCCGTGCTCAGCTTGGTGCTCGGCTTCGACGGCTCCTGCTCGCGGATGACGCGGAGCATCTCGAGCACGCCGGCCTTCTCCAACTCCTTGCGCGTGAACGGCGGGCTGCCGGCCAGAAGTTCGTACATGAGCACGCCGAGCGAGTAGATGTCGCTGCGCGTGTCGATGTCGAGTTGGTTGACCTCGGCCTGCTCGGGCGACATGTACTCCATCGTCCCGACGATGGCCCCGAAGCCCGTGACCAGCGTCTTATCGGTCAGCGCCTGCCCGGCCGCCTTGGCGATGCCGAAGTCGATCACCTTCGGCACCGGCCGCCCGTCGTACAGGGCCACCAGGACGTTGGACGGCTTGATGTCCCGATGGATGACACCCTTTTGATGCGCGTGCTGAATGGCCTGGCAGACGGGGACGAACAGCTCCAGCCGCTGCCGCGGCGTGAGGTGGTGCTCGTCGCAGTACCGGGTGATCGGCACCCCCCGCACCAGGTCCATGACGAAGTACGGTCGCCCAGCCGGTGTCGTGCCGGCGTCGAGTACGCGGGCGATGTTCGGGTGGTCCATCAACGCCAGGGCCTGCCGCTCGGCCTCGAACCGGGCGATGACCTGTTTCGAGTCCATGCCGGCCTTGATCAACTTGACCGCGACCAGGCGCTTGACCGGCTCGGTCTGCTGGGCCATCCAGACCGACCCCATCCCGCCCTCGCCGATCGGCTCGACCAGCTTGTACGGGCCGACCACCGCCCCGGGCTGCACGGAAACGGGCGGCAGGTCCACAGTGACGGCCGGGTCCGGGTCGGCGTCGACAAGTTCCTGATGGGCGGCGGTGCCGACCTCCCGGTGGGCCGCCAGCAGCGCCTCCACCTGGCCGCGGAGCTCCGGCCGGCCGGCGCAGGCCCGGTCGAGGAAGGCCGGCCACTGGTCGGGTGCGTGCCGCTCCACGGCCTCCAGGAAGATCGCCTTCGCGGGGTTCGGGTTCATGGTGCGGACCATCCCTCCTCGCCAATACGTGCGAGAACGGCGTGAGAAGTGTCTCAGAGAAACTCTGACTCAGTCGGGACCCGCCCCGGTCCCGAGCCGGGCGTGCAGCCAGGCCCGGGCGTAGGTCCACTGGCGGTAGGCGGTTGCGCGGGAGGTGCCGAGGGCGGCCGCCGCCTCGTCGACCGACAGCCCGGCGAAGATCCGCAGCTTGGCGACGCCCGCGGCCTCGGGGTCTTCGGCCGCCAGTCGCGCCATCAACTCGTCCAGGTCCAGGAGGGCGTCCGGGTCGGCCTGTTCGAACGGCTCGGCCTGGGACAGGTCGATCCGCCTGCGCGAGCCGCCACGTTTGTGTGTCTTCTTGCTCCGGGCGTTCTCGACGAGGATGCGGCGCATGGCCTCGGCCGCCGCTGCGATGAAGTGCCCGCGGCCGGAGAAGTGCTGGTCGCCGACCAGCCGCAGGTACGCCTCGTGGACGAGGGCGGTGGCCTGGAGCGTCTGCCCCGGCTTCTCCGCCGCCAGCCGCACCTCGGCCAATCTCCGCAACTCGGCGTACACGAGCGGCAGCAACTCGGCCGCGGCAGCCGGGTCGCCGGCGTCGATCGCGGACAGGAGGCGGGTGACGTCGGACATGCGAACGAGTGTACTGTTCCGAATCCGAGAAGTGGGGAGAAAATCGGCCGCAGGGTTGCCATCCATGCCGTCACCGGACGTTTACCTACGCGGAAGGCAGGTGCGTGATGGACGAGAGCGGGCCGCTCCGGGAGAGGCTCGGGCGGCTTCGGCAGAAGGCGCGCTACTACGACCGGGTGCGGCTGGTCTTTCACCTGGAGGCCGCCCTGGCCGCGATCGACGAGTTGGAGGGGCGCTTGGCCGAGCTCGAGCGGGCGTCCGGCGACCCGATTCCATCTCCGGACCCGGCTCCTGTACTCGACCGGCCCACCGACACGCCCCCGGCCGACCCGGCCGCGGCATGCGGGTTCACCTGAGGTTAGCGGCCCGCGGGGGTGACGGTCCGTCACCGAACCCGCGGGCCGTCTTCGTTGCGATGAGCCCGACCGGCTCCGGCCGTGTGGCCCCGTGAGCGTCACACACCACCCACGCGTATTTGCCGCTGACGTACCGAGGTCCCCGATGAGATCACACCCGGCCTGGCCGACCGACCTGCCCCGCCCGCGGCGGCGGAGGGCTTCATACGGCCTGTGGCCGCGGCTCGTCCTGACCGCGGCGGTCGCGGCCGCGGTGCTCTCGGCACTCTCGGCCCGGCGCGGGCGCAACGAGGTGTTCGGGTTGCGGCGTCGGGCCGGCTCCTGCTCGGCGAGGTTTTCGGGCTTCCCCGATAGGCAGTCTGCTCGTGTGCCACGCGGTCGAACTTCCCCGGATGCCGACGCCCCACTCCTCGACGCAGGACATTCTTGCCTCGCACTCCCGCTCCAGAAGCACCTTCAGGTATGGATGAGTTTCAACGACGTGGCCCTGGCACAACAGTCTCGACAGCGTCGAGACTATCTCGTGAGCAATTATGCCGACAGTGTCGGCACAATCCCCCGGCAGCCCCGACGCCGATGCGGGTTGGGCGGTGCCCCCGCTAAGCAAGTCATTAAGTCATGGGCGTCGGGTTGGGCCGGGAAAGCCGCCGGAAAGTCCTAACCGAGGTCAGCCACCGTTTCGTTCGACAGTGTCGAACAACTCTGGTCCCCGTGGCCGGCGTGTTTCTTGTTGAACACCTCGATCGAGCTCCGCAGCCCACGCGCCGGTTGCGGTGCCACAAGCGACGAGTTCACCGATACAGTCGCCCCGCCGCTTGCCGCGACGGCAGGGCGGCAGCAACCGCGAGACTCGAGCGTCACGCCGGACGTTGACGGCCGGCGGGTCGAGTTCGGGCCGACGCGGCCTCACCGCGCGTCCGGCGGTCGATCCGCTCCGCCCTCCCACGGCCCCCCGGGCCGCCACGTCGCGGTAAACGCCGCCCCTGTTGCCGCGACCCGCGACGGCGGCATGAGGAAGGCGTCGAGACGCGCGACCACGTCTGCCAGCCTCGTCGCGCCGACCCCGAGCTTCCCCTTCCGGACGAACGCCTCCCACTGCTTGACCTTCGTGGGGTCGGTCCCGAACTCGCCGGTCAGGGCGAGCGGCGGCTCCGCCGGGGGCACCGACCGCCGGCGGCGGAAGGTGGCGGCGATCGCGCCGGCGAGCGTCGTTCCGTCGAACCCGAAGTCCCGGGACAGCACCCAGAGGTCGAAGAAGTCCTTCATCCGGCTGTTCGCCATCCCGAGGGCCACCATCGCCTGGAACTTCTCGGCGACGACCGTCTCCCGGGGGTACGCCTTGAGCACCGGCGGCGGGAAGTCGAGGATCGTCGGGTAGGCCACCCGGGCCGGCGGGGGCGTGACCGCGTCCCCGAACCCCACGTCGACCTGCAGGACGACGCGGGCCTGTCCGAGCCGCACCGGGCAGGTGACCCGCACCCCCTCGTACTCCTGGCCCTCCTTGATCCGGCCCGCCGACACCGCGGCCGGGTCGAAGACGAGCCCGTCGTCCGGGACGGCGGCCGCGCAGAGGGTCCGGACGACATCGGCCAGCCGCTCGACCGAACTCTCGCCCGTCCCGAGGAGGTCCACGTCGCGGGTGGCCCGGTGGGGCTCGACCGCCCAGAGTTGGAACAGCATGGCCCCCTTGAGGACGAACCCGTCCCCGTGCGGGGAGACGCTCAGCCGGTACAGGAACCGCTCGATCGCGAACCGGGTGAGGACGATCTGGAACTCCTCCCCACGGGCGCGGGCGAACTCGGTCAGCCGGGCCCGGACCGACGCGGGGATGTTTTTCGGCTTGTCCTTGCTCACGCGACCGTCGCCTCTAGGTACGGCCGCATGACGTTCGCCATCTGGCGGGCCCGGGCGGCGCGGTACAGGTCATCGGGCGAGGCCAGCCTCTGCCGCAGGCAGTCCCGGAGGGCCTCCAGGGCGACGTCGGTCCCGACCGTGTTCCGGTAGGCGAAGCAGTCGGCCACCGTCCGGGCCGGGTCCGTCACCCGGACGGACACCCCCTCGACGTCGTGGGTCGCGACCCCGGCCGTGAGGTCGGGGCCGGAGAACCGGACGACCCGGAGCGGCGGGTAGTCCACCTTCGGAAGCCGCGCCTTCCGGTCGATCGCGAGCCAGACCTCGAACGGCGACTGGGTGGTGAGGCCGTGGAACCGGAGGGCGGAGAGGAGGCACACGACCCCGTGCGGGACGCGCCGGCAGGCCTCGGCGAGGCTGTGGTTCTCGGTGATCTCGGCCCCGGCGAGGACGTACACCCCCCGGGACGACCGCTCGAGCACCCCGCCGGCGACCAGGCGGGTGAGGTACACCCGCGGGATGCCGTGTTCCTTCAGGTCGGCCGCGCGGAGGACGCCGCGGCGGCGAGCGAGATCGACGAGCCGGTCCGAGTGGCTAGCTTTCATGTTCCGTATCGTAGGCACACACAACAGATGTCTGCATTATGAAACAGCCGGTGTGCCCCGTCAAGCTCTGACAGACAATCCTGGAAGGGCCGGTTCGTGACCTTGGCGACGTCCGGGAGCCGCTGGCGGACGGAGGCGGCGACGTCTCTGAGCGGCCGGGTCACAGGACCGCCTCCAGGTACGGCCGGATCACGGCCTCGACCCGGCACGCGCGGGCCGCCCGGAGGATCGCCCCGACGTCGAGCCGGCCCTGGTCCCGGTACCGGCGGACGGCCTCGACGGCCGTGTCGAGCCCCACCGTCGTGCGGTACTTGAAGCAGTCGGCGAGGGTCTTCTCCCGCGAGTAGATCCGGACCGGGACGCCGTCCAGGTCGTGCGTCTCGATCCCCTCCGCGAACGCCCGCGAGCCGACCCGGAACACCCGGACCGGCGGGTGGTCGATCCGGGGGGGTTCCGTGTTCCGGGGGACGGCGAGATACACCTCGTGCGGAACTTGGGTGGTGAGGTCGTGGAAGGCGAGGGCCGAGACGAGGCAGACCACCCCCCGCGGGGCCCGCCGGGCGACGGCCACCAGGTCCGGGTACGCGAGCGGCGGGGCGTCGGCCAGGCGGTAGAGCCCCCGGCCGAGTCGCTCGAGCACCCCGTTGTTCGAGAGGGCGGACAGGGTGCGGCGGTGGACGCCGGCCCGGACGGCCTCGGCCGCCCGCATCATCCCGCCCCGCGCACGGAAGAGGTCCGCCGCCCGATCGCGGGGCGAGGCCTGGTGAGACGGGACAGCGGGCATGGTCCTTTTTACCTCCACTTTCTATGTAGTGGAGGTATTATGGATCGGTCACGTCGGTTTGTCTAGCCGCTATCACCGACCGCCTGGGCAAGAGGCGGACGTTGGGATCGGGATCGAACTCATCGAGTGATCGGGGGCCGAATTGACCTCTCTCTGCCGAGCTTACGAACCGTGCCGCCCCACTCGCGGTTACTTCCGCCTCACCCCCACGCCGGCTCCTAGGATTGGAAGTCAACTGGGCTGGCAGGGGAGAACGGCTCGCCATCCCGCCCGCCGCTCACGGCGTCGTGGGCGGCGAGGCGACGGCGACCGTCCTCGGGTCGAGAACCGTGATGCCTGGGAACCGGGCGAAGTCGGCCCCGTTGAAGGTGAGGAGGCGGGAGAGGCCGTGCGTCCGCATGGCGGCGGCGAGCCGGGCGTCGAAGGAGACCCGCCCGTGGCATTGGTAGGTTCCGACCAGGGCCTCCCACTCGGCGAGTAACGCCGGCAAGTCCGGCAACAGCCGGAACAACCGCTTGGCCCGGGCGACCTGCGCCTCACACTCCGGCACGGTCATGCCCAGGCCGTTGGCGGTGACAGGCCGCGTGGCTACCGCCCAGAACTCGTACAGGTTCTGGGGGACGATGCACAGCACCTCGCCACGGGCGTGGAGTGCGGCGACGGACGTGTCGATCGCCGGGAACGCCGGGTCGGCGGCGAGCGCGTAGCGGAGAAGGATGTTCGTGTCGAGTAGGATCACACCTGGCCGTCCAGCCGGTCCCGGTAGAATCCGTCTCGGCTGTCGTCCAGTACGAAGCCGGGCGGGTAGCGGTCCGCCCGGCCGGCGGCGGCGCGCTTCCAGGCGTCGAGTTCGGCCGCCCAGGCGTCGCCGGTGAGCGGCTCCGCGGTCGGCGGGACGGCCTGGGCGAGGAGCGGCAGGACCAGTTGCTCGACCGAGATGCCGATCGCGGCCGCCTGCCGGCTGAGCCGGGCGAAGGTGTCGTCGGGGATGTCTAGCGTTGCCATCGGCTCCTCGTCGTGGGGTGTAGTTCATGCTACCACGAGGCATGCAATTGGGCCAAGGCAACGCGGACTCGGACAGAATGGTGGGTTTGGTGTGAGAGACGCTGGAGTCACGCCTTTCTGCATGTTGCCGGCGTGCTGCTTCCGTCATCCGGTGGATCCAATTCGGCCCGGAGTTCTGCCGGCAGGGACTCGAGGAGCCGGGTGACGTACGTGCTGACGGCGAG
>CAYUHJ010000162.1:0-13006 GCA_964444365.1 uncultured Alcaligenaceae bacterium
TTCTCGCTTTGCACCTCGGGGAACTTCTCGCCCGGCGGCGCGCCCGTCATCCTCAGGTGTTCGAGGGCCTTCTTGTAGAGTTCCTTCATGTATGCCGACGGTGCCCCCGGCTTGCGGCTCATGGAGCCCCACATCTTGAACTCTTGAATCGTCTTGTCCAGGGCCGCGTCGGTGACGAAGTCGATGGAGTGCTCGAACTGCAGCTCCCCGCCGGGGATGGCGAGGAGCGTGCCGTAGACGTTCCACATCACGGCGCGGACGCCGAGTTTCTTCAGCGACGGCTTCGCCTTCGGCGGGTCCGGTTCGGGCGCGGTCGGCCACGGCAGCCCCCGGCCGGGCAGGTAACTCGTCGCGTACTGCTCCAGCGTGAGGGGCATGGCCAGTGTGTGCGTGGGAGCGGGGGCGAAAGCGGTAAACTAGCAATGCCGGGAAAGCGATTCAAGCACCCCGATGTACCGCGGGCCGGCAGCTTCGAGGTCGAACCGCCGCGAATCCGGACCCAGCACCGTGATCGCGACGGTCAGCGACTCCGCCGGCATCGCCGCCCCGACGCGGTCGGCCCACTCGACGACGCAGACGCCGTCCGCGGCGAAGTACTCGTCCGCCCCGAGCTCGGCGAACTCGCGGGAACCGCTGAGCCGGTACGCATCGAAGTGGTAGACCGGCACCCGCCCCGGATACTCCTGAATCAGCACGAACGTCGGCGAGTTGACCGCCGCCGGGTTCGCGACCCCGAGCCCTTCCGCAATCGCCCGCGTCAGGTGCGTCTTCCCCGCCCCGAGTTGGCCGACGAGCGCGATGACCGTACCGGGGAACAGGCACCCCCCGAGCCGGCGACCGAACGCTTCGGTGCCCGCAAGATCGGCGACGGTGAAGGAAAGGGTCTGACGCACTGCTTGATTCATGGAGGCAAGCGTCACTCGTCAGAGTGACGAGTCATTCGGCGACTCCTTCACCCTATCTCCTCCCCAGGTCCGAATCTACCTGCCGACTCGCACGGTTCTGCCGGATTCCCGGCCGCTCTTCCGTAGCCGTGACGCCCTTCTGCGGTTAATCTGGGTGGTGTCGCACTGCGCTCCCCCGTTCCGGCATGCCCATGTCCGCACGCTTCGACACACAAGCGGAGCCGATCACCGGGTACCGACTCCTGGAGCGGCTCGGCAGCGGCGGCTTCGGCGAGGTCTGGAAGGCCGAAGCGCCGGGCGGCATCTTCAAGGCCATCAAGATCATTTTCGGCGACATCCGCAGCAAAGACTCGGACTCCAGCCGGTTCGCGGAACAGGAACTCAAGGCCCTCAAGCGGGTCAAGCAGGTCCGCCACCCGTACCTGCTCGCCCTCGATCGGTACGACATCGTCGACGGCCGGCTGATGATCGTGATGGAACTCGCCGACTGCAACCTGTGGGACCGCTTCCGCGAGTGCCGCAAGCAGAACCTGCCGGGCATCCCGCGGGACGAACTCATCCGGTACATGGCGGAAGCGTCCGAAGTTCTGGACTTGATGAACGACCAGTTCCAGCTTCAGCACCTGGATATCAAGCCGCAGAACCTCTTCCTGCTGTACAACCACGTCAAGGTCGCGGACTTCGGGCAGGTGAAGGACCTGGAAGGCATGGTCGCGTCCGTGACCGGGGGCATCACCCCGGTTTATGCCGCCCCGGAGACCTTCGACGGCCTGGTGTCCCGGTACTGCGACCAGTACAGCCTCGCGTGCGTGTACCAGGAACTGCTCACCGGCGTGCGGCCGTTCGACGGCAACAGCATGCAGCAGCTGCTCATGCAGCACTTGCAGCAGGCCCCGAACCTCGGGCCGTCGCCGTACACGGACCGGCCGGCGCTGGCGAAGGCCCTGGCGAAGAAGCCGGACGACCGCTTCCCGAGCTGCTCGGCCCTGGTGCGGGCGCTGATCGAGGCGAGCGAGCCGAACGGGAACCGCGGCTCGTCGATGGGGTTCGCGGTCCCCGTGCTCCCCCCGCCGGTGCCCGCGCCGCCGCCGTCGCCCCCGGCCGACGCAAAGCCCTACGACCCGGCGCTGTCGGACCGCATCGAAGTGTTCCTGACGAACCGCCCCGGCACGGTAGCCGCGCCCGTCCCGCCGGCCCCGCCCCCGCCCCCCTCCACGGTGCGGCCCGGTTCGGGAGTCGTCTCCGCCCCGGCCCCCGCCCGGCCGGTGAATCTGCCGCCGTTGAAGACCTCGTCCGGCTCGGTCGGCCACCCGGTGAACCGCTCGTCCTCAGCCCTCGGCGGGCTGCCGCCGCTCGTCCCGCCGGGGTCGGCCGGACCGTTCGCGCCGCCGTCCGGGATCGTGCCGATCGGGGAGATGACCCCGCCCCCGCGGTCTGCGGTCACCGACACGACAATGCCGGCCGAGCGGGCCGCCCCGCCGCTGCAGACCGGGGACGGCCCGCTCCGCCCGGCCGTCGTCATCGGGCTCGGGTACACCGGCCTGCGCGTCCTCCAGCGGTTCACCCGCGACGTGACCGACCGGTTCGGCGACCCGCCCCGCCGGCCGCTGGTCCGCACGCTCTACGTCGACACCGACCCGGACGCGCTGCACGGCGCGACGTTCGACCGCCCCCGCGCCGGCCGCGCCGGACTCCTCCCGGAGTCCGTCTTCCCGGTGAAGCTGAACCGGGCCGGACACTACCTCAAGCCCCGGCTGAACGGCCGGACCCTGATCGAGGGGTGGTTCGACCAGCAGTTGCTCTACCGCCTGCCGCGGAACCCGCTGACCATGGGCCTGCGGCTGTTCGGCCGGCTCGCGTTCTGTGACCACTACCGCGGCCTGATGCAGAAGCTCCAGGCGGAGATCGACACCGCGCTGGCGCCCGAGTCCATGATGGTCACGCGGGAGTCGACCGGGCTGGAACTGCGGACGAACCGGCCGCGGGTCTACGTCGTGTGCGGGCTGGGCGGCGGGACCGGGAGCGGGATGTTTCTGGACATCGCCTACAACGTCCGGACCCGGCTAAAGCGGATCGGGTACGCGAACCCCGAGGTCGTCGGCGTCCTGCTGCTCCCGGCGGACAAGCCGGCCGGCGAGATCGACCCGCTGGCCCAGGCGAACGTGTACGCCGCGCTGACGGAGTTGCACCACTTTTCCCGGCCGGAAACCGTCTACTCCGCGAACTTCGACGACCGCGGCGGGCTGATCACCGACGCCGACCCGCCGTTTTCCCAGGTGTACCTGGTGCCGGGGCTGGACTCGCTGCCGCCGGCCGGGGCGGTGCCCGGCGGGTCGGTCGGGCCGACGACCTCGTGGAGCGGGCCGACCAGCGCCGTCGCGGGCCGGAGCGACATCGGGCTGACCTCGACCGCGCGGGCCGGGGGGAACCGGGGGTGGGCCCCGACGCCCGGCTCGCTCCCCGCTCCCACCGGCCGACCGACCCCGACCGACCCGCCGGCCGACCCGTGTGCCGCCGCCGCCGACCTGATCCGGCTCGACCTGTTCAGCGGCTTCGGTGCCGTGGCGGACGACGTCCGCGGCCCGGACAAGCCGGCCCGGGTCGCCGCCGCCCACGTCCGGACATTCGGCCTGACCCGGTTCACCTGGCCGCGCGGCGAGGTCGTGGCCCGGGCCTGCCGCGTCGTCACCCGCCAGATGGTCACCCGGTGGGTTTCCCCGGACCCCACCCGCGTGCGACAGGTGATCCCCGGCTGGGCGTCGGAGCGGTGGTCCCGGCTCGGGCTCGACCCGGAGAAGCTCGGCGCGAACTTCCGCGTCGCGGCGGACAAGGCCGTCGGCGGCAAGGTCGAGGACGTGATCGCCGCCGCCGTCGACCCGATGGTCCCGAAGGGCTGGCTCCCGCGGCTGCCCGACCCGGACCGGCTGTCGCTGGTCGTCGACCAGCTGTTGAAGTTACTCGGCCGGCCGCACCCGCCGGCGGGCACGCCGCCGTCCGAACTGGAGCGGGCGATCTCCGCGGCGTCGGACGACCTGGCCGACGTGGCGATCGTCGACGCGACCTCGCTGTTCCTCGACCTCGTCGAAGACCCCGGCTTCCGCCCGGCCGGCGCGGAGGAAGCCGCCCGCCAGTTCCTGGCCGTGCTGGACCGGACCAAGGCCCAGTTCGAGCAGCAGGTCGCGGAACTCGAGACCGCCGCCACCTTCGGCCACCAGACGCTCATCGGGTACGTCTACTACCAGAAGGGGATGCGGAAGCCGACCGCCGCCGACATCGGGGAGGCGCTGAAGGCGTACCCGCGGTCGCAGTACCAGGCCCTCGTCTACCGGGGCGTCGTCCACCTGTACCACGCCCTGCGGGAGCCGCTGATCGACGCGCTGAACCGGATCGCCGGGTGTCGGGCGAAGGTGGAGGCGATGGTGTCGCAGTTCCCGGCGGACGACGAGGCCCCGGCCGGCCCGCCGCTGACCCCGTGGGACCTCCTCCCGCCGGGGTGCGGGTCGGCCGGCGGCGCGGCCGAGCGGTTCCTCGGCACGCTCACCCAGGACGACACGATTGCCGTCGAACACCGCGTGCAAACCGGCCTGATGCAAACCTTCGGCGGGCTGTTCCAGGCCTGCCTGAACTCGACCGAGGGACCGGAAGCCCTGGTCCGGGTCATCCGCGACGAGACCCGCGGGTACCTCGACGAGCGGCTCGGGGAGGTCGACCTCGCCGGGATGCTCGCCCGCCGGTTCGGCTCGGCCGCGGGGATCGGGCCGGGGGTGCTCCGGGCGTTCGAGGACGCCGTCCCGACTCTCCTCCCGCCCGGCCCGTGGTCGCGCGGGGAAGTGCCGGTTTTCGGGTGCCCGACCGGGGACGGGGGCGACCCGATCCGGGAGGCGGCCGCCGCCGTCCTCCCGCCGGCCACCGGGGACGCCGTCGTCCCGGACGAGGTCGTGCTGTACCGCGAATACCCGGACGTGCCGCTGTCGGCGTTCCCCCACCTCGGCCCCGGCTGGGCGAACGCCTACCGCGTCGCCCCGGACACGCAACAGTGCCCGCCCCACGCCCGGCTCGACGTGGACCGGTGGATCGACGTCGATTCCGTCTGAACCGCAGAGGCCGATTCGAGACCGGCGGCGCGTGCAAAAGAACATCCGCTCGGCGAGGGCCGGCTTACCCCAGCACCTTGATGACGCACTTGTTCCGCCCCGTCGACTTCGCCTCCGACAGCGCGGCGGCGGCGAGTTCGCGGAGCTCCTCGTAGCCGACCGGGGTGCCCGCCGTCGCGACGGCGAAGCCGACGCTCACGGTGACCGGGATCGGCTCGCCGTGGTACTCGGTGTGGGAGTCGGCGACGGTCGCCCGCAGCCGCTCGGCGAGGATCTCGGCCCCGGTCAGGTCGGTGTTCGGGGCGACGACCATGAACTCCTCGCCGCCCACCCGGCCGAGCGAGTCCGTGGACCGGATCGACTGCTGGAGCGTGTGGCCGAGCCACGTCAGGACGTGGTCCCCGCCGCTGAGCAGGTACTTCGAGTTGATGGACTTGAACCGGTCCGCGTCGATCAGCCCGAAGGCGATGAACCCGGGGGCCCGCGTCCGCCGGAGCAGTTCCTTCCGCGCGATCAGTTCGATCGCCCGGCGGTTCGGCAGGCCGGTCAGGGCGTCCGTCAGGGCCATCTTTTCGAGGATCTGGTTCTTCATCTGGAGCTGTTGCAGGGCCTGCTCCAGTTCCCGCGTCCGGTCCGTCACCCGCCGTTCGAGTTCGAGGTTGAGCCGGCGCAGTTCCTCGAGGAGTTGCTCGTGACTGCGTTCGAGCAACACCCCGCGGGCGACCTGCCGCAGGTTCGCGAGGAGGTCTTCCGACCGCCACGGCTTGAGGACGAACCGGTGGACCCGGCAGGTGTTGACGGCGTCGGCGGCGTCTTCGACGCGGGCGGTGCCCGTCAGCAGAACCCGCGCGGTCCGCGGGGCCGTGCGGTACACGTGGTCCAGCAGCGCGATTCCCGAGTCGTCCTGAAGCTGGAGGTCCGAGAGGACGATATCCACGGTCCGGGCGGCGAGGCGGGCGCGGGCGGCGGCGGCGGACGCGGCCGTCTCGACCTCGAACTCGTGCCCGAGCTGGGCGGCGAGGAGGTCCAGGATGGTCGGGTCGTCGTCCACCAGGAGGAGCGAGCACTTGTACCGGGTCGCGGCCATAAACGGAACCGAGCCCGTCCGGGGCGACCCGGTCGGGTGTGTGCCAGGGTCAATGGTCCCGAGCGGGCGACCTCGGATTGCAGCCACTACCTTAGTGTAAACGACACGACCCGGCACCGGGGGGCGGAATTCTCGGCCGCCGGGCGGGGGAGCCATGCCGTCCGGCGACACAACCGGACCCCGACCCCGGCGGGCGGGCGGAAAAGGGGGTGAACTGGCGGCCTTACGCCGGATCGGCGGGTTGCGGTCGGTTTAACGCGATCGTAAGAGGTGCGCAGGAAAATCCCCGGATTCGGAAATCGGATGCTTGATACACCCGGTTACAAGGTTTAAAATCCGGGAGTTCCGCATGAAACCCACTGGGGGGACTTCCAGGGCCCGCGCGATGATCGGCGGACTTCTTTCGGCCTGACTTCACGATCAGGTTGTTCTACGAAGTCGCCCCGCGCCTGCCAGACGGCACGCCCGACTTGTCCCAAACCGGACGGAGCAGGGATTGTTTCAGGGGGTCGGTCCGGTCCGACCCGCCGCGTGACGAGGGGTGGCCTCCGGTCCCGCAAGGGAAGTCCACACCGTGACGCGGCCGAGATGTTCCGACACCCATTCGCCAAGCACATTGGAAGGATGGCTGCTATGAAGACTGCCAGGCGGAAACGCCAGATTCCGTCGGCCCAGGTCGCGGAGCCGCCGCAGACCGCGTTTTCCTCGGACCTCCTGACCCCGGAAGAAGAACGCGAGCTCCTCACGAGCTTTTGGGACTGCAAGAGCGAACTCGTCCGCGTCCTGATCCGCCACTTCCCGGACCTCCGCGCGAGCAAGCCGCCGCTCGAACCGTGGCCGATGGCGCAGTTCATCCGCGACAACTGTACCGAAAAGGAATACACCCTCGAGGTCGTCAACGTCCGCCGACTGCACGACCGCTACGTCCACTTCAAGCACCGCCTCGCGTCCGCCAACATCCGCCTCGCCGCCCACGTCGCCAAGCGGTTCCGCCACCACAGCCTCAGCTACTCGGACCTTCTGCAAGAAGCCGTCTGCGGGCTGATGCAGGCGATCGACCGGTTCGACGTGTCGCACGGCACCCGCCTCGCGACCTACGCCACGTGGTGGATCCGGCAAACCCTGCAAATCGCGGTCGCCCGGCAGAGCCACCTCGTCTCGCTGAGCCCGCACCACCTCCAGGAACTCGGCCTCCTTCAACAGGAATCCGAAGCCCTGGCCCACGGCGGCAAGCACCTGCCCAGCCCGCAGGAACTCGCCCAGCGGACCGGCAGCAGCCTGGAGCACCTGAACCACCTCCAGACCGCGACGCGGACGCCGGTCAGCCTGAACGCCGTGCTCGACGACGACAGCGACTTCAAGCTCACCGAGGCGATGCCGGACACGCAAACCCTCACCATGCAGGAAAACAACGAGCGGCAAGAAGCCCTCAAGTTCCTGATGGAAAACCTCCGCCCCCGCGAGCGGAAGGTGCTCGACCTCCGCTTCGGCTTGACCGGCAACGGCACGCACAGCCTGCGCCAAATCGGCCACCTGTTGCGGATCAGCAAGGAACGGGTTCGCCAGATCCAGAACCGCGCCCTGGAAAAGCTGCGTTCGAGCGCCGAACGGGTCGGCTGGGAGCCGACGCTGCTGCTGGAATAGTCCGGGCACGGGTCCGACCAACGAGAAGCCGCGACCACGGAAGGTCGGCGGCTTTCTTCGTTTTGGTAGGGTGGGTCGAGCGCTTCGCGAAGACCCACCGGAGTTCCAGGAAATGCTTGCCTGTTCGGTGGGTCTTCGCGAAGCGCTCGACCCACCCTACAAGACCCGACTACTTCGTCACCACCAGCCGATACCCGTACTGCCCGCCGCCGAGGTCGTGCGACTCGGACAGGCTCAGGAAATACACCCCGTCGCGCGGGAGCGTCACGCTCAGCACCGGGTCGGGTTGTCCCTCGGAGTCGTCGCCCGAGTCGACAACGCGGCGGTCCGCGTCGTAGAGCGTCAGCGCCAGATCCGCGGGGGAGCCGAGTCTCGCGGCCCGTACCTCGATCCGCACCTTTTCGCCGGCTTTTCCGGCGAACTTGAACACGTCCACGTCGTGAACGCGGTGAATGGTGCCGTCCACGGTCGCGGGGACGGTCAGTTCCTGGGCCGTCGCGAAGCCGTCGTTCGGTTCCTTCTCGGCGGTGCCGCGGGGGTCGATCGTCAGCTTCAACGGCGAACCGGGACCGCCGGGGCCGACCAGCGTCACTTCCGCGACGCCGGGCGGAAAGTCCTTCGGCACGTCGAGCTCGACGTCGACCTCGGAGTCGCCGAACTTGTCCGGGGGAACGTTGTTCGGCGGGGCAGACTTGCGGCCCTTGCCGAGCAGCTTGAAGGGAATCTTCTCCGCGCTGAGCTTCGCGTCCGTCACGGAGTCGAGCTTCTGCCCGCGGATCGTGACCTTTGCCTTCGTGCCGGGGGCGACGATCAACGGGGTCGGGAAGAACGCTTTGGGCACGTCCTTCGGCGGCTCCTAAAAATTGCTTGCTTACGCAAAAATCTCCCGTACCGCCTCGCCCTGGTCGAGGATCTCGATCGGCCGGCCGTCCGGGGTGACGAGTTGCTTCCGGGGGTCGATGCCCATCGCGTCGAGGACCGTGTAGCACACGTCGGCCGGGGCGACGGGGCGTTGCGTCGGGTAGCCGCCGTGCTTGTCCGTCTTGCCGAGGACGAACCCTTCCTTCACGCCCGCGCCCCAGAACAGCATCGACGCGGCCTGGCCCCAGTGGTCGCGGCCGGCGTCCTTGTTCACCTTCGGCGACCGGCCGAACTCGCCCATCACGACGACGAGCGTGTCCTTGTCCGTGCCGTGTTCCCTCATGTCCGTCAGGAGGGCCGACAGGCCCTGGTCGAGCTCGGGGATCTTCTTGTCGCACCCCTCGAAAATCTTGCCGTGGTGGTCCCAGCCGCCGTAGTTGACGGTCACGAACCGGACGCCGCTCTCGACGAGCCGGCGGGCCATCAACGCGCTCTGGCCGAAGGTGGTGCGGCCGTACCGGTCGCGGAGCTTCGGGTCTTCGGCGTCGATGTCGAACGCCTTGCGGGCCTCGCTGGACAGGATCATCGCCGCGGCGCGGTTGTGGAACTCGTCGTAGGTCGCGATCTGGTCGTTGCCCTGCACCTTCTTCGCGAGGCCGTCCACCGCCTTGAGCAGGCTTTCGCGGCGTTCGATCCGCTTCGCCGTCAGCGGTTCCGCCGGGGTCACGTCCTGGACCTTGTAGTTCTTCTCGTTCGGGTCGCCGGCCTTGAAGCTCTCGAACCGGCCGCCGAGGAACGCGGACTTGCCGAGCTCCCACGTGAACGACGGGTTCCGCGGCACGGCCACGTACGGGGGCAGCGTCGTCGAACTGCTGAACCCGAGTTCGTGGGACACGACCGCGCCGATGGCGGGGTAGTCGCCGAACGGCGTGCCGAACCGGCCGGACAGGACCCAGTTCGTCGCGGTCTCGTGGTGGTCGTTGTTGTGCGACCCGGACCGCACCAGCGTGACCTTGTCCATCAGCTTCGCCATCAGCGGCAGCTTTTCCGTCACCTGCAGGCCGGGCACGCTGGTCGGGATGGCCTTGTACTTGCCGCGGATGTCTTCGGGGGCGTCCGGCTTGGGGTCGAAGGTGTCGTGGTGCGTCATCCCGCCGCCGAGGTAGACGAGGATGACCGACTTCGCCCGCGGCCCCTTACGGGGGGGCGTGGCGGTCTTCGCCGTCGCCTCCATTTGAAGGAGGGTCGGAAGCGACAGCGCCCCGAGCCCGCCGATGCGGAGGAAGTCGCGGCGGGTGGCCCCGTCGCACCGGCGCGCGGACGCCCGGCTGAGGGAAACGTCGAGCATGATCGGCCCCAGAAAGGGAGGGCGTGGCAGGTGCCCGTATTCTGCCAGCAAGTCGGGGGCCGGTCAACGAGAAACCCCGGCCGACTGGCCGGGGTTTCGGGGTGGGGTGCGGGGTGCGTGCTTACTCGTCGTCGTACTCGTCCCGCCGCCGGGACCGACCCGAGCCACCGCCGCCGCCACCGCTGGCACCGGGGCTGTTGTCGTAGACGGCGTCCTTGCTGAAGCCGAGCAGCGGGAAGAAGATAAACGGGAGGAAGAAGAGGCCGATCCCGAATCCTTGTTCCTTCCCGAACCGCTTCGCGATCTCCATGCAGACGACGAAGTGAGCGTAAATCCCCGCTATCGGCACAAATAGCAAGACAAACATTATCATTTCTTGCTTCGCGATTTCGATCGTCATGACGTAGGCGTTGTACACCGGAACGAGGGACTCCCAGCCCGGCCGTCCGGCCTTCTCGAAGACCTTCCACATGCCCACGATCATGGGGGCGAGGATGAGGAGTGGGCACAAACAGGAACACAGCAGACTGAATAAACTGGCCAGATTGTCCATTCGACGACCCCTTCGTGTGAAGTGCGGCGTTTCAAGCAACGGTATGACGGCGACTGCGGACGTAGGATAGGTTCTAAACTGCGCTCAGGCCAGCAATGTTGCGCATTTCCTCGCCCGAATTTCCGCGCGGGCGCGATACCGTCACCCCAATGGTGTGTCTGGCGATGAAGTGACGGACGAATCGATGAGGGAGGCGCGACAGCGCTGCGAGTCTTCGACACGGTCGAATCGTTCCGTATCGACGAGCCCGTTCCCGCACCGCTGCGTCCCCTCGAACCGGACGGGGTCGTGCGGCTCAGCTTGAAACCGCCGCAGGTGTCGCACGCCACGGGAGATCGACATGGCAGGGCACGTCTTCATCGTCCGCGGCGACCTCCGCACCCTTGCCTGCGACGCCCGGCTGATTCCGGTGAGCCGTCGCGGTCGGCCGGGCGACGAGTGGTTTCACGACTGGCACGACGGACCTCGCCAGGGTGCGCGGTTCGAGGACGGCGGCCCCCGCGTCCAGTTACTTCACGAGGCGGCACCGGCGCGGCCGGCGTTGTGGCTGTGTCAGGTAGGCAGTTGGGGCAAGCCGGTCTCGTGGTTCGTCGACGGGGCGGCCGAGTTTCTCGACGCGGCCGCGGCGGAAATGGCCGCGTCCGGTCGGCCGCCGTTGTTCGGGCGTGCCCGCCACCTGCTCGCGTTGCCCGTGGTCGGAACGGGGAAGGGCGGGGCGGCGGCCCGGGCGGGTGAAGTCGTCCAGGACTTGTTGCCGCGGCTGACGGCGTTCGCCGAACGGCCACGGCCCGACGGCCGGGCGTTCGACGTCGCGCTCGTCTGCTTCGACGCCCCGACTCACGCGGCCGCCCAGGCCGAGCGGGCTCGGCGATCGGGCGGATCGTCCGCCCTGCCCCCCGCACTCCGGGCGGAGGCGCAGCGGCTCGCCGACCTCGCCACCCGCGGGGAGCTGGCCTTGTTTCTCGGGGCCGGCGTCAGCATGGCGGCCGGGCTCCCCGGTTGGGGCGGACTGATCCGCGCCCTCGCCGGCCGTGCCGGCATGTCGGCGGAAGAGCAGGCCGCGCTGGCCGAGTTTGTTGGCCCCGCACGGCCACTACGCCCTGGCTCACGCGCTGCTGGCGGCGCTTCCCGTGCGCGAGACCATCACGACCAACTACGACCAGCTCTTCGAGAAGGCGTGGCGGCAGCCCGATACGGGGGAAGTGTCCATCCTGCCCGGCGCGATCCGCCCCGACGCCCGGCGGTGGCTGTTGAAGATGCACGGCTGCCTGTCCTCCCCGGACCGCGTCGTCCTGACCCGCACGAGCTACACCCGCTACGACGAACAGCTCCCCGCGCTCTCCGGGATGGTGCAAACCTTCCTGGTCACCCGGCACGTGCTGTTCGTCGGGTTCTCGCTGACGGACGACAACTTCCACCGGATCGTCGACGCCGTTCGCCGCATCCGCGGGAGCGACCGACGGGCCAGCCACTTCGGAACGGCCCTGTCGCTGGGCGGCGGCGGGCTCTCCGAAATCCTCTGGGACGCCGACATCCGCCGCGTCCGGATGACGGAGGTCACGGAGTCCGCTGCGGGATTCTCGGCTGGCGAGGCGGCTCGCACCTTGGACATCTTTCTCGACGACCTGGTGTCCCGCACGCGGACGGCCGCTCACCTGCTGGTCGGGGCGCGGTTCGACCCCCTGCTGACGGCGGGCGAGCGCCGGCTCCGCGATGCGTTCGACCAGTTTCTCGCGGACGTCACCGGCGAACACGCGGACGCCATTCGTCAAACAGTCGCGTGGCCGGAGGTCGAACGACTCCTTCGCGGCCTCGGTTTCGATCCGGACCGCGGTCCAGACGGCGGACTCCGGGGACGCCCCCCATCCGAGCCGGATGCGTGAAGGCCCCCCGTGGATTCGGAACCTACTCATCCGGGGTCGTGGCTTCTCCCCTTCGCGCGAGTGTCTATCGTGCCGCGCCGCAGTCAACCGAGAGTGAGTCTCTGCGTCGCTCTGCTCCTGGAAGGCAGGGCGACGCACTGTTTCAAACTCGGCCGATTTAGTAGGTCACTCGCTCCGCGAGTGACTGCGCTTCCGCCTTCGAAACCCGGTGAATTCTTCTCGGAACATGATCCCGTAACTCGCGCAGCGAGCTGCCCACCTTACCGCGCTTCGTCGCCCTGCCCGGGGAAGCCCGGGGAAGCCCGGGGAAGCCCGGGGAAGGAGTTGCCGTTGACAGCAGTGCCGGTCCAGAGCTATATCTACACACCACGGGCTGTAGCTCAGCTTGGTAGAGCGCTTGGTTCGGGACCAAGAGGTCGCAGGTTCGAATCCTGTCAGCCCGACTAGGTTTACGACGATTGGGGCACTAAAGTAGGGCACTAGACGAAGCAAGTCACGCGGCCGGCGGCAACCGGCAGCGTGACGGCGGCAATCTCTCGCGGGACCACCTCGGTCCACCCCGCGAGGAGAACGCCATGCAGAAGGTCTGGTTCCGCAAGTCCAAGAACGCCTGGTTCGCCACCATTCTCGA
>CAYUHJ010000162.1:13106-14336 GCA_964444365.1 uncultured Alcaligenaceae bacterium
CTCCGCGTCACCCGGCTCCGCAAGAAGCACGTCCGGGCGTGGGTCCGGGACAAGGGGTACAACCCGACGTCGGCCAACAAGGCCATCGGGGTGCTGAAGCGGGCGTTCAACTGGGCGGTCGAGGAAGAGCACCTGCCCCGCAACCCGATCGCCCACGTGAAAAAGCCGAAGCCGCTCTCCCGCAGCCGGGTGGTCACGCCCGAGGAGCGGGAGCTGATCCTGGGTGCGATCAAGGACGCCGCCTTCCGCCGGTTCGTCCTGGCCATGACCCTGACCGGGTGCCGCCCCGGGGAGGTCGCCCGCGTCACCGCCGCCGACTGCGACCTGGCGACCGGCGTGTGGGTCTTCGCCAAGCACAAGACGGTGAAGAAGACCGGCCGGCCGCGGGTCGTCTACCTGCCGCCCGCCGCGGTCGAACTCGCCCGCGAGCTCGTCGCGTCCCGGCCGGACGGGCCGCTGTTCCTGAACAGCCGCGGCCGGCCGTGGACCCGGAACGCGGTCCGCATCCGGTTCCGCAACCTGCGGAAGAAGTTCCCCGCCCTGAAGGGGGTGATCGCCTACGCCTACCGGCACTCGTTCGCCACCACCGCCCTGGAGAACGGGGTCGGGATCGCCCAGGTGGCGGAGATGCTCGGCCACCGCTCGACGGACATGGTGATGCGGGTGTACGGCCACCTCGGGCAGCGGGTGGAGCACATGCGCGAGCAGGCGGCGAAGGCGGCCGGGGTGGCGGCCACCCCTCCAGTTCGTTGACCGGCTGCCCGAAAACGAAAAACCCCGCCCGGCGGCAACCGGGCGGGGCGCGGCGTTCCCTCGCGGGACCACCTCGGTCGGGGCGCTACCGCACGTCCGCCAGCAGCGGGTGGCGGTCCTGGCGCAAAGACTTCATGAGTGTGTCGAGGTCGGCCGGGTTGATGCGAATCTGCCCCCGCTTCCCCTCGCGGCCCATCCGGTAATGGGGCAGCCGCTGCTCGCGGCACCAGGCGTAGACCAGACTCGGCGAGACGCCGACCCGCGCGGCGGCTTGTTTCACGGTCAGCACGGTTCCCCTCCTCCCCCGCCCGCGGCGGGCAGCAGCCCCTCCCGCTGGTACCGCAGCAACTCGTCGTGGGCGATACACCAAGCCGGGTGCGGCCCGCGGCCCGACCCCCGCTTGCGGGCGCGGACCCGGCCGAGCCGGCACCACTCGCGGACGGTGAACGGGGCCTTGCCCACCGCCCGCGCGAACTC
>CAYUHJ010000163.1:0-14235 GCA_964444365.1 uncultured Alcaligenaceae bacterium
GAGCGGTGACCCGTCGCGGCGAACCACTTCTGCAAGAGCGGGGCCGTGGCCGACAGCGCGAAGAACGGCAGGCCCACGAACGCGGCGAGGTACGCGGCCTGCCCCAGCACCGGGGATTCCGCGTCGTCCGGCACCCACGCGGGATCGGGGGCGAGCAGCATCAGCGCGGCGAAGCCGAGACCCCCGACGGCGAGGTGCAACAGCACTTGCCGGGACACCGCGAACCGGGCCGCGAGTCGGTCCGCGTAGAGGTATCCGACGAGCAACACGCTTTGGAAGAAGACGAGGCACGTCGTCCAGACGGCCGGCGTCCCCCCGGCGAGGGGGAGCAGCACCTTTCCGGCCACCGGCTGGACCGAGAACAGCAGGGCGGCCGAGCCGAACAGGGCGAGTGCGAACGGGACCGGGGACACGGCGGGCTCGGCAAGGGGAAGTGAACGACACCGTGCCTGTTCTACTTCACGCGGTCCCACAGAAGCAGCGACGTGATCGTTTTCGCGTCCTTGATCTCCCCCGACAGGCACATCCGCACCGCGTCCGCGAGGGGGACCGTCACGGGTTCGAGTTGCTCGTCCGCTTCGGGCCGGGGCGGGCCGGGGGTGAGCCCCTCGGCGATGAACAGGTGCAGCTTTTCGTCCAGCACGCCGGGCGACGCGTACAGGAACCCGCGGTACGTCCACGTCGCGGCGGTGTAGCCGGTTTCTTCTTCGAGTTCCCGCCGCGCGGCCGGTTCCAGGTCTTCGCCCGGTTCGAGCGTGCCGGCGGGGATTTCCCACAGGGTCTCGCCGATGACCCAGCGGTGGTTCCGCAGCAAGCAGACGTGGCCCGCGTCGAGGACCGGGAGGATTACGACCGCGCCGGGGTGCAGGACCGCGTCCCGCTTGATGGCGGTGCCGTCGGGGGCGGTCAGGGTGTCGACCGCGACGCGGATTCGACGGCCGACGTGGACGATCTCCCGACCCATACGATGCCCCCTTCCGGCCGCCGCTGATTGCGGCAATTCCGGTGCGATGATAGGATGAGCGGGAAGGACCGACAATCCGTCGACATTCCGGGTGGGTGGGCCGATGCGCGATCCGATGACCTGGGCACTCCCCGTCTTCCGGGCGTTCGGCATTCAGGTCAAAATCCACGTCCTGTTCATCGTCGTCACGCTCGGGCTGTACCTGCGTCAGGTGACGATGAAGGACGCCTACGTGTCCCCGTGGGACGTGTTCGCGTTCACCGTCCTGTTGCTGTTCGTCGTCATCCTGCTGCACGAGTTCGGCCACTGCTTCGGCGGCCGCGCGGTCGGCGGCGAGGCGCACGAAATCCTGATCTGGCCGCTCGGCGGGCTCGCCTTCGTGGACGTGCCCCAGACCCCGCGGGCGCACCTCGTCACGGTCGCGGCCGGGCCGGGGGTGAACCTGCTCATCTGCGTCCTGACGGGCGTCGTCATCTTCGGGGCCGGGTTCGTGCCCAAGTTCAACCCGCTGGCGGACCCCTACGTCTGCGAGATGACGCAGTACCGCGAGGGGCGGACGTACACCAGCGACTACCGCGTGCTGCTGTACAGGCCCGGCACCGCCGAACCCGCCAAGCCGTCGAACGAGGCCGCCGCCGCGACCGCCTACGAGGCGCTCAAGGCCGGGAGAACCCAGGCCGCGAAGGAGGCGTTCGCACACGCGGGCGTCGAATGGGCCGTCGCCCCCAGCTGGCTCGTGTGGGTGCAGCGGACGTTCTGGCTCAGCTGGGTGCTATTCCTGATCAACCTCCTCCCCGCGTACCCGCTCGACGGCGGGCAACTGCTGCAAGGCTTCGTCTGGGCGCGGACGAACTACCGGCAAGGGATCGTCGTCGCGGGGTACAGCGGGTTCGTGATCTCCCTGCTCATGCTGGTCGCCGCCCTGTGGGTGGACAGCACGCTGATCCTCAGCTTGGCGATCTTCATGTACTGGTCGTGCAGTACCAAGCTCGCGTCCCTGGACTCCGAGGAAGGCGCGTTCGGCTACGACTTCTCCGCGGGGTACACGAGCCTGGAACGCGACGACCCGCCCCCGAAGCGGGCCAAGCGCGGGAACTTCTTCAAGCGGTGGATGCAGGCCCGGGCCGCCCGCCGCCTGCAGCGCGAGGCCGAGCAGCGCGTCCGCGACGACGAGCGGATGGACGCGCTCCTGGAAAAGATCGCCCGGTCCGGGAAAGCCTCCCTGACGGACGAGGAGCGGCGGTTCATGGAGCGGGTCAGCGCGCGGTACCGGAACCGGTGACGCATGGCTCAATCGCTCGCGAAAATCTACCTGCACGCGATCTTTTCGACGAAGAACCGCGAGGCCCTGCTCGCGGCCGCCTGGCGCGAGGAGCTGTTCCATGTCCTGGGCGGTGCCGCGAACAACCTCGGCTGCCAGTCCCTGACCGTGGGCGGTGTCGCGGATCACGTCCATATGATGTTTCAACTCGGACGCACCATCGCCGTTGCGGACGCCGTCGGCCGGATCAAATCCGCGTCCTCCGCGTGGGTGAACCAGACGCGGGGGCTGCCGACTCTGTTTCGATGGCAGTCGGGGTACGGCGCGTTCTCGGTGAGTCAGTCGGCCGTGGAAGCGGTCCGCGAGTACATCCGTCGGCAAGCCGAACACCACCAGACCGTGACGTTTCAGGACGAGTACCGGGAGTGGTTGCGACGATATCAGATGGAATGGGACGAGCGCTATGTATGGGATTGAGGCGCACCGAGGAAACCCGGGGCTTCGCCCCGGGCTGGCGGAACCGGCCTTTCAGGCCGGGGGTCTTTCCGGCCCCAACGGGGCCGTTCTATCAGCCCAGGGCGGAGCCCTGGGATTTCGGGGTTCCGAGAGTTTCCCGGCCTGAAAGGCCGGTTCCGCCAGCCCGGGGCGAAGCCCTGGGCCCTTCATGCAGGTACGAGGACCGACCGTGTCGAAGTTGATCGAACCCCGGACGCTCAAGGGTTTCCGCGACTACGCCCCTTCCCTGATGATCCCGCGCGAACGGGTGCTGGAAACCGCCCGCCGCGTTTACCGCAGCTACGGCTTCGCCCCGATCGACACCCCCGCGATGGAGTACGCCGAGGTGCTGCTCGGCAAGGGGGGCGGCGAGAACGACAAGATCGTCTACCGCTTCAAGGACCACGGCGACCGCGACGTGGCCCTCCGCTTCGACCTCACCGTCCCGTTCGCCCGGTTCGCGGCCCAGACCGTCCCGCAGCTCGGCGTCCCGTTCAAACGGTACGCGATGGGTCCCGTCTGGCGCGGCGAGAACACCGGCCACGGCCGCTACCGCGAGTTCTGGCAGTGCGACTTCGACACCATCGGCACGACCGCGAACGCCAGCGACATCGAGGTGGCACTCGTCATCAACGACCTGTTCACGGCACTGGGTTTCGAGCAGTTCGAGATTCGCGTCAACAACCGGTTGGTGTTGAACGGGCTTCTCGAATCCCTCGGCCTCGCGGACAAGACCGGACCGATGCTCCGTACGCTCGACAAGCTCGACAAGATGGGCCGCGAGAAGGTCATCGCCGAGATGGTCGAGGTCGCGGGCGTGACCGCCGAACAAGCCGGCAAGGTGCTGATTCTCGCGGAAATCGGCGGCTCGAACGCGGAGATTCTGGATCGGGTCGGAACCGAGTTCGGGTCGAACGAACGCGCCGCCGAGGGGGTGAAGAAACTCCGCGAACTCCTCGCCGTCGCGAAGGCGTCCGGCGTTCCCGACGGCCGCATCCGCATCGACCTGTCGATCGCCCGCGGGCTCGATTACTACACCGGCACGATCTACGAAACCTTTCTCCTCGGCGACTACACCGATGAAAAAGGCAAAACCGCGAAACTGTCCGGGTTCGGCAGCGTCTGCTCGGGCGGGCGGTACGACAACCTCGCCAGCCTGTATACGAAACAGGTTCTCCCCGGCGTCGGGGCGTCGCTCGGCGTCGACCGCCTGCTCGCCGCGATGGAGGCGATGAAACACCCGTGGCTCCGCGGCCGCTCGACCCCGGCGGACGTGCTCGTCGTGCAAATGGACGCCACCCGCCTCGCCGACTACATGCGGATCGCCGCCGTGTTGCGAGCCGCCGGCATCCCCACGGAAGTCTACCCGGACGCGACGAAGAAGCTAAAGGCCCAGTTCGAGTACGCCGACAAGCGCGGCTTCCGCTACGCCCTCATCGCCGGCGGCGAGGAGTTTTCTACGGGCGTCTGGAAGGTGAAGGACCTGGCCAAACGCGAAGAACGCACAGTGCCGGAGGCGGAGCTGGCTAAAGCTTTGCACCAAGAAATGACCTCTTGAGCCGGTTCCCAGCCTTTCGGCGACGATCCCATGCCAAGGGAAGGGTATTGCCATCGATACCGGCTCAAGAAGGCGTGCGCAGAAGTCCTCGGTATGGGCGACTCGCACGGCTACCTGGGCTGGATTCCCGCTCCAGTCGATCGGACGCCGTCGGGCGTTGCGGTTCCGCTTCCGCAACGCCGTGGAGTTCCTTGACCGAGTCCGTCGCCGCCCGTCGCGAAGGCGGTCTGCCGGCTCAGCCCTTCTTCTTGCCGATGCAGAACAGGTGCTCGCCGCCGCGGATGAACAGCTTCCCGCTCGCCGCCGCCGGGGACGCGAACACCGTCTCGCCGACGGTGCTCTCCCCGACCACCTCGCACTCCTTCGGGTTCGCCTTGAACGCGACGGCCTTGCCCTTCTCGTCGATGCCGAGGACCACGTCGCCGATCAGGATCGGGGACGACGACACCGCCCCGGAGAAGACCCGCTCGCTCCAGACGACGTTGCCGGTCTTCGCCTCCGCGCAGGTGGCGAAGCCGTCGTCGCGGACCCAGTAGAGGTGGTCCCCCTTCGCGATCGGGCAGGGGACGTACGGCGTGTCCTTCGTCTTTTCCCACACGAGTTCGGACTTTTGCCCAGGCGTGACCGCGACCGTGCTGCGGGTGCCGCTGCCGTCGCCGGACGCCGTCACGACGGCGTCCCCGACCATCACCGCGGAGGCGACCGTGCGGAGCGCCTGTTTGCCGCCGGCCCACTTCCAGTCCCACTTCCAGTTCACGTTCCCGGTGTCCGGATCGTACCCGGCGACGCCGGCCGTGCTCGACACGACGAGTTCCACCTTGCCGTCCGGCAGGAGCCGGGTCATCGGCGTGGACGTGCACGCGCGGTACGCCTTGCGGGACGCGGACCACTTCTTGTCGCCGGTCTTCGCGTCCAGCGCCACGACTTCGGCGGCCCCGTCCTGGTCGAAGTTGACGAACACTTTTCCGTCGAACACGACCGGGGACATGCCCGCCCCGTGCTGGCTGTCGTAGTCCCCCAGCGGCGTGGACCACACCTTCTTCCCGTCGAAGTCGTAGGCGTACACGGACACGCCCTTGCCGTCCCAGACGCAGGCGTACACCCGCTCGGCGTCGGCGGCCGGGGTCGAGGACGCGAGCGAGTTCTTCTTGTGAATCTTGCCGGACTGCGCGTCGACCTCGCGGGTCCAGGCGACCTTGCCGTCGGACGCCTTCACGCACACGAGCAGCCGCTTGTCCCCCTTCGCGGAGGCGGACTGCAGGAAGACGCGGTCGCCCACGACGACCGGGGACGAGTGCCCGACGCCCGGGATCGGCGTGCTCCAGAGGACGTCCGCCTTCGTCCACTTCGTGGGGGTTTTCGGGTCGTCGGCGACGCCGGTCCCGTTCGGGCCGCGGAACCGGGGCCAGTCGCCGGCGGCGGCGAGCCCGGCCGCGAGGGTGAGTGACAGGACGGTAGCAGTGCGCAGCATGAGGCGTCTCGGTGGGGGCGGAGAGCGGAGGGGGGTCCGGAATGGAACACCGCGGAGGAGCACGGTTCCCTGGGTGCGGGGAATTATCCCAGATTTGCGGCCCGGTGCAACCGCCCCCCATCTCGTCCCAGAGATGAGATCACCTGGAAACCCGGGTTGACCCGCTGTTGCGGGACCGCTATTCCCGGCAACGGGGGGCAGTATGCGCGTGATCGTGTGGGCCATCGCGGTCGTCGGTCTGGGCGGCACGGCCCGGGCGGACGAGCCCGCGCCGGTCGAAGACGTCGCCCCGGAACCGGCCCCCGCCCCGAAGCCCGTTCGCGGCGGGTTGGGCGGCGGTGGCGGGCCGGGCGGCGGGCCGCCGGGGTACGCGGCGACCGGCTATTTCTCCCGCCCCGTCGCCGGCCAGGACGCCAACCTCGGGTTCGTCCGGCAGTCGCTCAACACCGCGATCCCGCTCTGGACGGAGGGCGGTAACATCCTGGCAACGACGGTCCGCGTTCAAAACACCCTCTTCCAGACCGACGCGATCCTGCCCGACACCGGCCGGCCGTTCCCCGATCAACTCTGGGACGTCGGCCTCGGCCTGATGTGTTTCCGGAAGCTGGACCACGGCTGGTCCGCCGGCGCGATCCTCTCCGTCGGCTCCGCCAGCGACCAACCGTTCCACGGGCTCCGCGAGATGACCATCGGCGGCACCGGCTTCCTCCGCGTCCCCGCCGCCCGCGACGGCGACTGGTGGCAGTTCTCGGTCATGTACTCGCCGAACGGGCAGCTCAACTTCCCGGTTCCGGGCGTGGCCTACGAGTGGAACCCGTCCGACCGCCTGAAGGTCAGCATCGGGCTGCCGCTGAGCGTGCGGTGGACGCCGGCCGAGGAGTGGCGGGTGGAAATGTCGTACATCCCGCTGGCAACGGTTCACGCCCAGCTCGGGTGGCTACCCCGGCCGGGGTGGCTGGTGTACGGCGGGTTCGACTGGTCCAGCGACGGGTACTTTCTCGTCGACCGGCCCGACCGCCGGGACCGGTTCTTCTACCTGGACAAGCGGCTCGGCGGCGGGGTCCGGTACGATCTGACCGACCGGCTGACGGCAGACGTGTCGACCGGGTATGCTTTCGACCGAGAGTTCGGCATCGGCCGGAACCCGCTCGACTTCAAGTCCGACCGCGTCGACGTGGCGAACGGGGCGTACATCGGGGCGAAGTTACAACTCGGGTTCTAACTCATCTCAGATCACGTACTGCAACCCCTGCCCCGCGTCGACGAGGTCGGACAGCGTCGTCCGGGTGAGGATGTCCTGCCGGGCCTTCACGATCTCGTCCCAGACGTTGTGCAGCGTCGACGCCAGCGACGACGGCTCGCCGGGGGTGCGGGGCTTCTTCGCGGTGGGGGCGTCGGTGCGGTCGACGACGCCGAGGATGTCCGCGAGGGAAATCTCGCGCGGGGACCGGGCCAGCTGGTAGCCCCCGGCCGCGCCGCGGGTGCTGGCGATCAGCCCCGCCCCCTTGAGTTGCAGCAGAATCTGCACCAGAAACCGCTGCGGGATGCCGTGCTTGTCCGCGATGTCCGCGAGCCGCACCGGCCGCGGGTCGCCGTACTGGGCGGCCAGTTCCAGCATCGACAGGCAGGCGTACTCGGCCTTGGCGGAGAACAGCATAGTTGCCCGTGGTCAGTGGTCAGTGGCCCGTGAAGTCACCTAGATCCCGGCCCCGTTGTTCACTTCGATCACGTGCAGCCCGCACTCCTTCTTCACCTTCCCCGCCCACCGGCCGGACCGCTCGTCCTCGCCCGCCCCGACCGGCCGGGTACACGGCCGGCACCCGATGCTCGGGTAGCCGGCGTCGTGCAGCGGGTTGTACGGCACGTCGTGCTCCATCACGAACTTCCACACGTCCTTCTTCGTCCAGTTCAGCAGCGGGTTCACTTTGACGAGCTCGAACTTCGCGTCCCACTGCACCACCCCCGCCGCGGCCCGGTCGGCGGTCTGGTCCTTCCGGATCGCGCTGACCCACGCCGCCGGCTGGATCCGGGACAGCGCCTTCCGCAGCGGGACGATCTTCCGGTCGTGGCAGCACTGGTCCGGGCGGATGCCGTGCAGCGGGCCGCCGTGCTCCTTCTCGTACTCCGCCACCGTCAGGTCCGGGCGGACGTACTCGACCGCGACCCCGTACCGCCGCAGGATGCGCTCCCGGAGGTCCAGCGTTTCCGGGAACTGGTAGCCGGTCTCCAGGTTGATGACCGTCACCCCCGGCTCGATCTCGGCGAGCATGTGGATGAGGCAGCACCCCTCCGCCCCGAACGCGGTGGCCATCAGCAGGCGGGGGTGGAACCGCTTCACCGCCCAGCGGAGCACGTCCTGGGGCGTGGCCGCGTGCAACTCCCGGTTCGCGGCCGCGATCCCCTCGCCCGACAGGATCGGTCCAGTCTCGTCGGTCATAGTGGGCACAACTCGGGTCGGGAACCGGGCAGCGGAACAATCTTTATCCGCATTCTAAGGATTGCGTCAAGGGGCGTCCAGGGGAGGGGACGCCGGGGGAAACCCGTTCCGGGAATCGTGAAAGATCTTCCTGATGCCGTGAGTCGGCCCGTCCAGAATGGTCATCGAGGTACGACTGCCTCGGGGTTGTCCCGCTCGGACCCCGGCCCCACGCCCACGGGCCGAGTCCCGTCCGTCCGACATCCCGTCCGGGGACCGCCCCGAGGCCGTACCCGCACCCTCGCCGCGAGCCGCACATGCCGTCCACCACCGCCACGCCGACCCGCCGATTCCCCGCCGCAAGGCTGGCCGCCGTCCTGGCGCTGGCGTGCGTGACCGCACCGGGGGCGAAGGGGCAGTACACCTGGACAAACACCACCTCCGGCACCCAGCAATGGAATACCGCAGGCAACTGGTCGCCCGGTGGGGGGCCTCCCAATGGTGCTGGGGTCACGGCCAATCTGAGTGTGGATCTGGGAGCAGATCAGACCGTCAATCTCGCGTCAGGCGTGACCTTGGGCTCGCTCACCTTCGGTGACAGCACCTCGACATTTTTTAAGCAGAACATTCAGGGTAGTGCCATCACTTTCAACAACGGTGGTTCCGGTGCCACACTCACCCAGGCAAATACCAGCAGTATTACCCAGACGATCAGCAACAACATCGTCCTCAATGACAACTTAACGATCGTCAACAATGGTAACACTGCTGGCGGGAACAACGCGATGACACTCTCAGGGGTGGTTTCCGGCAGCGGAGGAATCATCCTCAATGCTGGAGGTGGTGGCTCTGTCTACCTGAACAACGGCGGCAATACTTATAGCGGCGGTGTAACTTTCAACCACTCCAGCACGTCCGTCGTGGTCGGCACCGTCGCCGCTGCATTTGGCACAGGTGCCATTACCTTCAACGGCGCGGGCACGGTAAACACCAGCACTCCGGGGGGCGGAGCGTATTTGCTCACCACGAGCAATACGAATGTTTGGAACAGCGGCTTTAATCTCAACGGATTCTGGAACACAAACGGCAACGTCACGCTGGGTGCTAACGTCACGGTCACTCGTGCGAACGCACAACATCTGGGCATCGGCGGCAACATCGGCGAGACCGGTGGCAGTCGCAGCCTAACTTTCTCAGGTGGTAATGCAAGCAACACCACAGTGCTCAATGGCACCAACACTTACACGGGGGGGACGACTGTTTCCACCGGTTCGGTCGCCTTCCTGAAAACCGCCTCCATGCCCTCCACGGGCAATGTCAGCTTTGCCACCGGCACCACGCTTGGCATCGGCCTCGGCGGTGACGGCTGGACCTCCACGGGGACCGGAGCGGGCACGCTGGCCGGGATTTTTCAGGGTACAAATGCCGGCGTGGGGGCCGGCTCGGCGACCTTGTCCTACACCAACGCTGTTGGTCTGAACCTCATCGTGACCGGTAATCATTCGTTCGGCGTAATTGAAAACCTCGGCAGCGGGGCCACGGCCTTCACCAAGTCCGGCTTGGGCACTCTTACGATGACCGGCGACAACACCTACACCGGTGGCACCACCGTCACCGGCGGCGGTAATTTGATTCTGGACTACGGCAGCTCCAATACCTCGAAGTTCGCCAGTGCCGCGGCCCTCACGCTCGGTGGTGCCAACAGTTCCACGGGCATCCTCGGCGGCGGTGCCGTCACACTGAAGGGCGGGTCATTCACGGAAGTCGTGAGCGCAACCAGCTTGAACGCCGGCCACACCACTATTGCCCGCGACGGCGGTACCAGCCTTCTGCGTTTGAACGCCATCACCCGCGCCTCCAACGGAACCATTTCCTTCGCGGATACCGCCATTGCCCAGACCGACACCAACAACTTCGGCGCGTCGGGGGCCAACGGCATCCTCGGCGGCTGGGCGACTATTGGTGATAACTGGGCCGTGAGTGCCAATACGGGCGCTGCGGATACCGCCATCACCGCTCTCGGTTCTTACACGACTTTCACGAACACCGGCGGCTCCGCTACTACCAACTACTTGCTGGCTGGTACGGATACGTTGACTGGTGCCACTGCGGTGGGCACGCTCAAAATCTCAGCGACCAGTGGTTCCCTCACGCTTGGTGCCAACAGTCTGACCGTGACCTCCACCAGCGCGACCTCGCTGGGAGGGATCATGTACGCTGGCGGTTCAGGCGGAACCTACTCCATCGAAGGCGGCGGCGCGGGGCGAATCGCTGCGTCAACTGCCAGCAATGAACTGATATTTGCTGTTACCTCAGGCACTTTAACGGTCAATGCCTTGATTAGTGGCAATAGCGGAATCACGAAATCCGGTGCGGGCACTTTGGTTCTCGGGGGTACCAATACGACCAGCGGGGCCATCCATGTCAACCAAGGCGTTCTGCGTCTGAACAACGCCGCGGCCTCCGGTGCGGGTAGCCCATTTAACTTGTTGAACAACTTCGTGCATGCAGGAGCGGCCTTGGAACTCACGGGAGGGTTCTCCTTCACTGCCGACGATCGGTTTTACTTTTCCGGCACTGGTATATCCAACGGCGGCGCGCTCCGCAGCGTCTCAGGTGCCAACACTTGGCAAGGCTTGATCGAGACGGGTCTAGGCGACACCCGCATCAATAACGACAGTTCAGGTTTGTTCACCATCAATAGGGGCATCATTATCGGAGTGGGCGGACATCTCATTTTCGGGGGAACCGGCAACACCACCGTCACAGCCCCTTCCTCCGGTACCATTACCAATCAAGCCATCACCGGCGGCGGTGACCTCACCAAAGACGGCGCGGGAACGCTCACTCTCACTGGTCCTACGAACTATGTGGGTGCCACCACAGTCAACGCCGGGACGCTGCTCGTGAATGGCACGCTAGCCAGCGGGACACCGTCTGTGGCGGTCGGTGGCTCTTCCGCGACCGGAACGCCGACTCTCGGCGGCACCGGCACCATTAACCGAAGCGTGACCATCGCGTCGGCTGGCGGTGGCGCGGCCGGGACTCTGGCACCCGGCAACAGCACCGTCGGGACGCTGAACGTCGTGGGCAACGTGACCGTACAAAGCGGCGGCAAGTACCAGTGGGAACTGAATTACACCCCGCCCGGCCCCCTGCCCGGTTCCGCCACCACAATCACCACAGGACAAAGCGACTCCACCAGCGGCGTCACCCGCGACCTGCTCGCGTTCACGGGTGTCGGGAACTCGCTCACGATGGATAACGGCTCGATCCTGGCGATCAACTATGCGGGCTCGCTCGACAACTCCAAGTACTACAGCTTCACCGTGGCCACCTCCTCGGGCACGCCAAGCATCGGGAGTGTAACTTTCGACACGACGGGGTCGACCGCGTTCACGGACTACGTCACGGCCGGCGGGTTGCTGACGCTGTCGTCCAGCGGCGGGAACGTCTACCTCAACGCGGCCCCGGTTCCGGAGCCGGCGACCGTGCTCGGGCTGGCGGCGCTCGGGTTGGGGGCGGTCGGCGGCGTCCGCCGGTGGCGTGGCCGGAAGGACCCGACCGGCAGCCGAACCTGACCGCCGGCTCAGTCCCTGGTGACCGGCCGCAGCAGCCGGCACGAGTACCGCCCGAGCCGGGCGATCATGACGCGGTTCAGGTACCCGGTCGTCGCCTTCGCCCCGACTTTCCCGAGGAATTTCGTCGCCACGTTCGCACTGACGCCGATGCCGACGACCTGCATCCCCTGCTCGAACAGGTGGTCGTACTGCTCCTCCGCCAGTTTCTCGAAGTCGTTGAGTTGCCCGGCCAGATAGGCGTTGAAGAACACCCGCCCCAGCAGCACCGCGGTCCCCTTGCGGCCCGCCCGCAGGTTGTACACCCGGCACAGGTCGGCCAGCATCGCGAACCCGAAGTACGTCGTCGAGAGCGAATCGACGAGTCCGTTCGGGGACACGGCCGTCACCAGCATTGCGCGGTTGGACCAGTACGAGATGCGGGTTTCCGCCGCCGCGTCGAGCTTCGCCTGAAAGCCGTCGCGGAACCGGGCGAACCACTCGACCGTTGACGCGAACTTCGCCGGGTCGAGGAGTTCGACGCGCACCCCGTTCAATTCCGCGGCGAGGGCCGGCGTCACGCCCACCTTCGCCAGCGACTTGCGGTCCTTCTCCGTGTCGATCGGGAACGTGCGGATGTATTCTTCGAGCCGGGCCTTCGCTTCCTGCGACTTGGCGGCGGCCAGCCACCGGAGCCGGGTGCGGGATTGCAGTTCTTCGAGCCCGCGAATTCGCACCTGCCGGTTCAGCGTGAGCCGGGCGTACAGCAACCCGAGACGAACCACGGACGCGAGCACCGCGAGGCCGAAGACGCCGAGCGCGGCGTACCCCGGGTACGCGATCGCCGGCGGCTGCACCGCGAGGTTCGCCAGGATGCCGAGCGCTTGCGAGTAGAGGAACAGCCCGAGCGCCCCCGCGGTCCCGAGCAAAAACGCCCCCGCCAGCGGCCCGGCGAACCACCCCGCCCACGGCGCGGCCGGGTCGGACGCAAGCAATTCCTCGGCTTCCGCCAGGTCGCGTTGAAGTTGGGCTTCGTCCGCGTCGCGGAGCTTCTGGCGGTCGGTGTCCGTCAGCACCGTGATTTCCCGCGGCACCTGCGCCGGCCGGCCGAGCCCCGCGTCGCCGGCCCGCAGCGCCGGTTCCTCAAGACTGGGCGGCGGCTCCTCAATGACGGCCGACGCCGCGCCGGAAGTCACCGGCGTCGGCGGCTTCGCACCGGGGCGGGGAATCCCGATGCGGTCGTCGTCTTCCCACGGCTCGGACATCGGGGGGCTCCTCGGGGGCGGTCGAGTCGCCCGGTGATTCGTCATTTGCGGGGCGGGATTTCATGTGGGTCACATGCTCCGCATGTGACCTCGTCGGGAAAACTCGCCCTTCCCCAGATTTTACATCGTTTCCACACTGGCAGCGCGGTCACACGCGGAGCGTGTGACCCACGTTCCCCTAGAATGCGAGGGTGCCCCCGCCCCGCGACGAGAGGAGCCGCCGGTGTCTGCCGACCGCATTTCCGACTACCTCGCCCAGTTCGCACAGGCCCGCTCCCAGATGATGGAGCAACTCCGCCGCGTCCTGATCGGGCAGGAAGACGTGATGGAGCAAATCCTCGCGGCCGTGTTCACGCGGGGGCATTGCCTGCTCGTCGGCGTGCCGGGGCTGGCGAAGACGCTCATGGTGTCGAGCATCGCGCAAATCCTCGACGTGTCGTTCAAGCGGGTGCAGTTCACCCCGGACCTGATGCCGACGGACATCACCGGGACGATGGTCCTCGACGAGAACGACGAGGGGAAGCGCGAGTTCCGCTTCGTCCGCGGGCCGATCTTCACGAACGTGCTGCTCGCGGACGAGATCAACCGGACGCCGCCGAAGACGCAGGCGGCACTTCTCCAAGCGATGCAAGAAAAGGAAGTGACGGTCGGCCAGGACACGCACAAGTTGCCGGACCCGTTCTTCGTCATCGCGACGCAAAACCCGATCGAGCAGGAAGGGACGTACCCGCTGCCGGAAGCGCAACTCGACCGGTTCATGTTCAACGTGCGGGTCGACTATCCGACGCTCGAAGAGGAGAAGCGGATCATCAGTTCGTCCGCGAAGGACGAGGTTCCCGAGTTGACGAAGGTGATGAGCGGCAAGGCGATCGTGAACCTGCAAAAGCTGGTGCGAAGCGTGCCGGTGAGCGACTTCGTCACGGAATACGTGGTGAAACTGGTGCGGGCGACCCGGCCGAAGGACGCGACCGCGCCGGACTTCATCAAGCGGATGGTCGACTACGGCGCGGGCGTGCGGGCCGGGCAATATCTGGTGCGAGCCGGGCAAGCGTTCGCGGCAATGGATGGCCGGTTCACCGTCGCGATCGACGACATCAAGAAGGCGGCCCCGCCAGTGTTGCGGCACCGCATTGCCGCCAACTTCCAGGCCCAGGCCGAGGGGAAAACGAGCGACGACCTCATCGCGGAGTTGCTGAAAGTGGTCGGCGAACCGGAACCGGCGAAGTACGTCACGGGGAAGAAGAAGAT
>CAYUHJ010000164.1:0-14127 GCA_964444365.1 uncultured Alcaligenaceae bacterium
CCGCAGCCAGGACCGCCGGCCACGCCCGGAAGAGTTCGTCGTGCCCCTTGTACCGGTCGGGCACGACCCGGCCGACGATAGTTAGAGGAAGAAGTAGGTCATCGACCCGCGCTGCAGAAGTTCGACCGAGCACAGTCGGCCTCGCCCCTGTTCCGCGACGAGCAGGCGGGAGACGCCTGTTCGGAGTTCTTCGAGGTCCGCATCGGCCGTGCAGGGAGGCCGTGCGGGAAGGTCGTTTCGCTTTCGCCACCAGTTCAGGTGCCCGAACTGGAAGAGCAACCCGGCCTGCGCGAAGTACTCGGGGTGGTTGAGCCACACCCACATCGCTTGCCCGTACACGGTCTGATCGGGTGGAACCCGCCCGACCAGATCGTGAACGCCAACCTGCGGACGACGCTGGAGAAGGTGATTCGCCGGGCGGGCGTGGACCGTGGCCGCGACTGTGGCACTCGCTCCGGGCGTCTTGCGAATCGGACCTCGCGCAGTCGTTCCCGCTTGCGACCGTCACGAAGTGGCTCGGCAACACCCTGTCGGTCGAGCTCCACCACGACGTCGATCCGACCGAAGCGTCGTTCGACCGGGCGTCGACGTGGGTCTCGAGCGGCGGCGACAAAAGCGGCTCAAAAAGCGGCGCACTTGGGGCGCAAAATGCGGCGCAGCAGGCAGCGGCAGGGAGCAGCACGGAGCCGAACGCGGTCGACGCAAACGGCGACGGGGTGGCCACTTGTGCCACCCCGTGCGGTTCGTTGCGAGACTGTGAACATTCGATTAGTGGAGGCGCCGGGAATCGAACCCGGGTCCCGTGGCACTTCCGTGCCGGCCTCTACGTGCGTAGTTCGTCTACTTCTGAAGCCTACCGGATGGCTGCCTCACGTTCGCGACCGGTGACTCCGACGGACAGGGTTCACCGGACGCTATCGGTCAGGAGGTTTAGCCGACACGGCCACCGAGGCGAAACCGGTTGCCCGGAATCTCGAGTGTCGGCGAGCCCGAATTGGCGTCCGAACAGCAACCTCTCAGGCGAAGGCTGCGGAACGGGGCTCGGTAAGGGTTACCTTACGCGGCCAAAGAGAACTGCGGTTCAGCAGTTATCGTTTTGATCGGCTTTTTACGGGGCCAACCGATCAACCCCGGCACGCCACCGAACACTTCCACACCCGGTCGATACCAATTCGCCCCCGGATGACGCTGCCACCGTTGGCAGCCCCACCAGAGTATATACCTCGACGGCCAGCCTTAACAACCCCCGACGTGCATCCCGCAACTGTCAACCCCAAGTCGGGTTTGGCCCACCGGTGTCGGCCGCCCTGCTGCCAGCGCCGCGAGGACCGCCGCTTGAACCCGTCGGTCGTTCATCATCACGGTGTGCCAGACGGGGAACCGCTCCGGGGCGTCCGCGTCGCGGATGCGCGTCTCGTCGACCGCCACCACGCCGTCGTTCGCGTCGTCCCCGAAGGGGGAGTACACCCCCCGCGGCCCGGCGGTGCCCGCAATCAGCGTGTACGGCACGGCGGGAACGGGCAGCCGCAGGACCGCGTCCGGGGAGGCCAGGAACGCGCCGCAGTCGCGGGTCAGCCAGCGGAACGGGCCGTGCCTCCAGGCCGACCGGGCCAGCCGTGGCCGGCGGTTCGGCGTGCCGAGCATCACGAGATTGAGGACTTGCAAGGTCGGAACCTGCGGAATCGCCATCCGCAGCAGCAGCCCGCCGAGCGAGTGCCCGACCAGTCCGACCGGCCCCGCCAGTTCCCCGAGCCGACGCACCAACCGGCGGGTGATCCGCGGCAGCGGCTCGAACGTCGGCGAGTACCCGAAGAAGTGGGTCCGGCACCCCGCCCGCCGCAGGGCGTTCGCGAGTAGAACCAGCGACAGCGGCGTCCGGCCGAGGCCGTGGACGAGGAACACGTTCATGGAAGTGTTGTATCGCCCGGAATCATGATGGGGTTGACGCGGACACCGTGCATGTCGTAGCCATGGGCACCCATTCTCACGGAGCCTGCCATGACCGCGACCGTTCCGATGTGCGACATCCTCGGCCAGTACCAGTCCCTGCAAGCGGAGATCGACGCGGCGGTGCTCAAGGTGCTGGGGTCCGGGCAGGTGATTCTCGGGCCGGAAGTGGCGGCGTTCGAGAAGGAAGCGGCGGCCGCGTGCGGGGCGAGCCACGCCGTCGGGTGCGCGGACGGCACGACCGCCCTCGTCATGGCCCTGGCCGCCCTGGACATCGGGCCGGGGGACGAGGTCATCGTCCCGCCGTTCACGTTCTTCGCCACGGTCGGCAGCGTCGTCCGCGTCGGGGCGAAGCCGGTGTTCGTGGACGTCGACCCGCTGACGTTCAACCTGGACCCGGCGAAGCTGGAAGCGGCCATCACGCCGCGAACCCGGGCCGTGATTCCGGTCCACCTGTTCGGCCAGTGCGCCGACATGGACCGCATTTCGGGTATCGCGGACCGGTACGGCGTGTACGTCATCGAGGACGCGGCCCAGTCGTTCGGCGCGGAGTACAAGGGCAAGCGGTGCGGCGGCATGGGCACCATCGGGTGTTTTAGCTTCTACCCGAGCAAGAACGTCGGCACCCTCGGCGACGCGGGGATGGTCACCACCAACGACGCGGCCCTGGCGAAGAAGCTCGTCGCCCTGCGGAACCACGGGTCCGAGGTGAAGTACTATCACAAGTACATCGGCTGGAACGCCCGGATCGACGCGATCCACGCCGCGATCCTGCGGGTGAAGTTGCCGCACGCGGACGCGTGGATCGCCGGCCGGCGGGCGGCGGCGAAGCGGTACGACGCGCTGATCGAGTCGGCGGGGTTGAACGGGTTCGT
Organism: uncultured Alcaligenaceae bacterium; assembly: GCA_964444365.1. GTDB lineage: Bacteria > Planctomycetota > Planctomycetia > Gemmatales > Gemmataceae > CAYUHJ01. Next base: position 2,823 of record CAYUHJ010000164.1, read on the forward strand.
CACCCGGCCGGTGGTGGACCCGCACGCGGGGCACACGTTCAACCAGTACACCGTCCGCGTGCCCGCCGCCCACCGGGATGCGGTGATGAAGCACCTGCGGGCGGACGGCGTCAGCTGCGACGTGTACTACCCGCTGTGCCTGCACCAGCAAGAGTGTCTGAAACACCTCGGCTACCGGCCCGGCGACTTCCCCGTGAGCGAGGAAGCGGCCCGCACGGTCTTCTCGCTGCCGATGTTCCCCGAGATCACCGAGTCCCAGCAGCGCCGGGTCGTCGACTCGCTGACGGGCTACGTCCAGAGTCAAGTTCGAGCCGCGGCGTGAGTCTGGTCGGGCGGGCGGAGGGTTGGCGAGTCTCCGGCGGGACACCAACCCGAAGCGCAAGCGAGGGATTGATGGGAAACCCTCGCTTGCGCTTCGGGCTGGTGTTCCTGGCACCGGCGTTGATCGGCGGGACTCGTCGCCGAGCCGCCTCGGCCCGTCCGAATCAAATCGAGAATTTCCTGTCCAGTTCCCCCGCCCGTCGGCAATACCCCGTTGACTCGCACCGAGGTAGCGCGTGCCCCCGGCCGACCTCCCGGGCGGGCCGGACGACCGGTTCGTCGCGGGCCTGATTCCGCTGCAGACCCGCCTGTACCGGTTCATCGCCGGGCTCGTCCCCGTTCGCGCCGACGCGGAGGACCTGTTCCAGAAGGCGCTGCTGACCGCCTGGCAGGAGCGCGGGAAGTACGACCCCGACCGCGACCTGTACGCCTGGCTGTGCGGCATCGCCCGGAACCACGTCCGCCACCACGTGCGGGCCGCGTACCGGGCGAAGGCGGTTCTGGACCCCGAAGTCATCGACCGGCTCGCCGAGCGACTGATCGACGAGGACGAGTACTTCCAGCGCCGGCAAGCCGCCCTGACCGCGTGCCTGGAGAAGCTCCCCGCGAAGAGCCGGAGCCTGATCGAAGAGGTGTACGGGGCCGGGAAGTCGATCAAGGACGTGGCCGCGGGGCTCGGGGCGGGGGCCGAGGGCGTGTACAAGGCGGTCCAGCGGGTCCGGGCGGCGCTCCACGAGTGCGTGACCGCAACGCTGACACGGGAGGGGTGAACGTGACCGACATTCGACCCCTCGCCCAGGCGTACTGCGACGGGACCCTGTGCCCGGTCGACGCCGAGCGGTTGAACGCGATTCTGCGCGACGACCCGGCCGCGCAGCGCGTGTTCCTGGAAGTGACGGCCGTTCACGCCCGGCTGCAGTCCGAGTACGGGCCGGCGGACACCGCCGAGCCTCGACACCCCCGCACCGCTCCCCGCTCCGCTTTCCGCGCTGCCCGTATGTGGGCCGCCCTCGCGGCCGCGGTGCTCGTCGCGGCCGTCCTGTTCCGGCCCGGTGCGCCCGCGTCGGTCGCGGTGTTGACGAACACGGCCGGCGCGAAGTGGACGAACGGGTCCGCCCCGACGCCCGGCACGCCGCTGTACCCCGGCCGGGTGAAACTCGACGCCGGCGTCGCCGAGATCGCGTTCGGGTCCGGGGCGGTCGCCGTCGTGGAAGGCCCGGCCGAGATCGAACTCGTCAGCGCCGGCGGGGCGTTCCTGCACGCCGGGCAGGCGGTCGTCCGGGCCACCGCCGCGTTCGCGATGGAAACCCCGACGCTGCACGTCGCGGACCGCGGCACGGACGAGTACGGCGTCCTCGTCGAGCCGAGCGGCGACACGGTGCTCCAGGTGTACGACGGCGAAGTCGTCGCCACGCGAAAAGCCTCGGGGGACGCGCGGGAACTCGACGGCGGCCGGGCCGTGCGCGTGGCGGGCTCGGTCGAGCCGGTCCCGTTCTGGCCGGAGCGGTTTGTGCGGGTACTCCCCTCGAAGGACGACCCGACCGGCCGGGGAACCCAGCCGTACAACCGGGCGGCGTTCGAGGCCGTGGACGTTTATCCTGCGAAGAATCCGCCTCGCATCGACGCGGACCTGTCCGACTGGAACCTGGCCGGCCGCTTCCACGCCGCGTGCGAACCCCCCTACGGCGACAATCACAGCGTCGAGGCGGCGATGATGTACGACGCGGACAACCTGTACGTGTCCGCCCACGTCCGCGACCCGTTCCCGATGCGGAGCCAGATTTCGCCCCGCGAAAAGCGCGAACTCTACGGCGGCGGGGGCGGCGTCGCGCTCCGGATCTCGACCGACCGCACGGCGGGGTGGCCGCTGACCGCGGAGGGCTGGCCGACGACCCGCCCGCGCCGCCCTACGGATCGCGCCGACACGAACGACAAGCTCGCGTTTTTGATGCTATGGTTCCACCGGCCCTCCCAAGAAAGCTGCCTCCAGATCCGCTACGGCATGGACTTCCACGGCGGCGTGGTCAACCCGCCCGGCTACCGCGGCGCGTTCCGGGCGGACGCCGACGGACTCGGCTACACCCTCGAATACGCGATCGCCTGGCCGTTGCTGCACGCCGCCGACGACCCGCCCCGCGCCGGGGACGTGCTCGCCGCGTCCTGGCTGGTCCACTGGGCGGACGCCACCGGGAAGGTGTGGAAGGGCCAACTGATCGACGTGACGAACCCCCGCGAGACCGGCTGGAACTTCCAGCGGGCCGCCACCTGGGGCCGCGCCCATTACCGCTGACGTCAGCACCCCTTCGCCCGAGGTTGAGCCATGACTCGCACCCGCCGCGGCTTCACGCTCATTGAACTGCTGGTGGTCATCGCCATCATCGCGATCCTCATCGGCTTGCTGCTGCCGGCCGTCCAGAAGGTGCGGGAGGCGGCGGCCCGGACGAAGTGCGCGAACAACCTGAAGCAGATGGGCCTTGCCGTCCACAACTTCCATGACGCGAACAACGGCCTGCCGCCCGCGATCACGGGGGACACCGGGCTGAACGTCTTCGCCCTGCTCCTGCCGTACCTCGAACAGGGGAACATGTCCGACGGCTTGAACCTGGAAGGGGGCGCGTTCTCCACCAGCTGGGAAGCGTACACCCAGGCCGGCGTCGTCGGCGGGACGACGGCGGCCGCGAACGCCGCCAACGAGGCGTTCATCCGGGCCAACCCCGGCGCGCTGAAGACGTACCTCTGCCCGTCTCGCAGGGGGAAGGCGACGACGAACCTGTGGAGCCGCGAGTGGCCGGTCGGGGACTACGCGGTCGTCGTGGTCGGGACGCAAAACATCTTCAGCGCGAACCTGAACACGCAGCACTTCCAGGCGCTCCGCATCGCCCGGACGTCTCACGCCAAGAATCTCGCTCAACTGCCGACCTCCGTCCCAACGGCTGGCGCGACCATCCAGAGCCTGACCCCGTGGGCGCTGCCGACGGAAGAGGGCGGCCAGACGTTCGGCTCGATCACCTACCCGATCGACGAGCCGCAGAAGGGCTGGAAGCCGCGGGACAAGTTCGCCCGCATCGCGGACGGGCTGAGCAACACGGCGGTCATCACCGAGCGGCACCTCGTCCCGTCGTCGGTCGGCAAGTGTTGCGGGCCGAACTGGTCGAACGGCAACGACGGCTACCTGTTCTGGGGCCGCGGCAACGGCCCCGGCGGGTGGGGCGTCACCTGGATGCAGGCGAACGTCAGCGCCGGGATCGCCCGGGCCGCGGAAGAAGGCGAAGGGCTGGCCCGGTCCGGCACCCCCCAGATCGGCTCCTGGCACCCCGGCGTCGCCCACTTCCTGATGGCCGACGGGGCCGTCCGGACCCTGCCGAGCAGCACCTCCCTCGAAACCCTCCGGCGGCTCGGGCACGTCAACGACGGGCTCGTTCTCGACCTCCCGTGACCCGACCTCACTCGCAGGACTCCGCCATGCCCGTCCGCCCCCGCAGCCTCGCCGTCGCCGCGCTCGTGCTGTTCGCCGCCGGGTGTGCCGAGCAGCGCATCCACCCCGTGCGGGGCACCGTCAAGTTCGCGGACGGCAAGCCGCTCGCCGCCGGCCGGGTGACCATCGACACCGGCGACGCGCTGACCGGCTCCTGGGGCGCGATCCAGCCGGACGGCACCTTCGTGATGGGGACGAACACCCCGACCGACGGCGTCCCTGCGGGCACGTTCCGCGTCGCCATCGTCGGCGCGATCACGCAACCGTCCGGCGACCAGGTGATGCTCGACCCGAAGCCGCTGATCCACGAGCGGTACACGCGCCCGGAAACGTCCGGCCTCACGTTCACCGTGCCGGACCAGACCGTCTGGGACATCGTCGTCGAGAAGCCGGCGAAGTGACGGCGACCTGATAGGATGCGAACACCCTCCCCTTCGGCCGGGTGCCGCGTGACCTTCCTCGTCGACGGCTACAACCTCATGCACGCGACGGGGCTGGCCCACCGCCGGCTCCCGCCGGGGCAGCTTCAGGCCGCCCGGAAGCGGCTCCTCGACTGGCTGGCGGATTCGCCGGCGGTGCGGGCGGGGACGGTGACCGTGCGGGTCGTGTTCGACGCGCAGAACGGGCCGGGCGAGTCGCGGGAACAGCACCACCGGCGGGTGTCCTTTCGGTTCGCGTTCCGTCAGACGGCCGACGATCTGATCGAATCCCTGATCCTCGCCGAGCCGCGGCCGTCCCCGCTGGTGGTGGTGTCGAACGACGGCCGGCTGCACGAGTCGGCCCGCCGGCGCGGGTTCCGCGGGTGGTCGTGCCAGGCGTTCACGGACTGGCTGATCGGCGGCGGACCCCCGGCGACCGCACCGCCGCCCCCGCCGGACGAGAAGCCGACGCCGTCCCGTTCGCACGACGAAGAGTTGCTTCGCGCGTTCCAGACGCCGAAACCCCGGCCGGGGCGGTGAGGTTCACAGGGTGGGCATCTAGATTCTGGCACCCTGGAGGAAGCAGAACATTGAGCCACGGACGAACACCGATGGACACGGATCGGAAAGACATCTTTGTTTTGCATCGTTGGCCGGGCGAGTCGAAGACAAGAGTGGTTGGCTTCGATCGGTGTTCATCCGTGGCGAATTCTTCGGACGTCCCGCACCGGGAGGGACACCCAGTTCCCCTTGCGGGATTCGCCGGCATGTGCGTAAATCCGCGGCCGTCACGGAGGACGCCATGCCGACCGATGTGTTGCCGCTGAAGGTCGCCCGCCGGTACGTTCCGCCCATCCGCGAAGCCCCGGACCCGGCGGTCGCCGCGCTGCCGAGGCTGACCCTGCTGCGGGACACCCTCCGCCGCGCGGGCCGCGTGCCCGGACTGCTGGAGGACCGCCGCTTTCCCCCCGCCCCGGTGTTCTTCTTCCACCCGGCGGACGAACCCGAACCGACCGTTTCCGACCCCTGGGCGAAGGCCGCGAAGCGCGACCCGGCCGCGGTGCGGGCGTGGGCGGAACTGGTTCCGGTGACGGCGGACGTGCTCCCTGCTCTGGGGCACGCCGCGGCCGTTCGCCACGCGGCCCGGGCCGTGCCGGGGTTGGCGGACGCCGCGAAGGCGCTGGCCCCGCACCACCCGGCCGCAGAGGAAGTCGCGGACCTGCTGGCCGTGGCCGACGACGTGACGGTCCTGGCGGTCGCCCCGGAGAAGGGGGCCGGGTTCCGGGTGCGGGTCCGCGGCGTCGCCGACGTGGCGCAGTTTCACGTCCTCTTCGCCGACGCGGTGACCGGGAACCCCGCGACCGGACGGCTTCCGGGCAAGCGGCCCGCCCCCGCTGTGCTGGAGGCGTACCGCGACGGCGACCCGCTCGACCCGCCGATCGCGCGGGCGCGGTTCCAGTTCTACCGCCCGTCCGCCCTGCGGCCCGACGGCACGCTCCCCCGCGGGTTTTCCGGCGTGGACGAGTGGGTTTGGGGTCACGAGTGGGTGAGCGGGCTGCCGCAACACCTGGGGGAACGGGTCGTGCTGGTCGGCGAGCCGGCGTTCGCGGCCGAGTGGGAGGCCGTCCGCCGGGTGCCGCGGGTGGCGGGCGAGTTGACCGTCACGGACGTGCTTTCAGGGGCCGAAGTGCGCGCGTGGGTGGCGGACCGAACCGGTCGAGTCGACGCGGCGCGACGGGTCACCCGTCGCGCCGCGTGAGGAGCGCGTCACTCGCCTCGAACCTGTTGGACTCGGATTTGTTGGACTCGGAGTTGTTGGACATCGTTGACTCGCAATTGCCACTGATCGATTTGCCAGCGGTGCTCGATCGGTTGCGGCCGGTACTCTTCGTTCAACCCCTTGAGCGCGTCCGCGGTACGGGCGTAGCCGATGACTTCGTACTTGTTCTCGGGGGTCGCTCGGGCCAGCAGGACGAGGTTCTCCGCGGCACCCTTCTCGACTTCGATTTCCCTCAGCAGAATCGCGCCGACCCGCTTGTCCGGGAAGTCGACGCCCGACGCATCGGGCCAGTTCCGTAGGATGTCCTCCGCCCGCTCGTCGCTGTTTTGCAGCTGCCGGTTGAGGAACTGCACGCGGGCAGCGCCCGCCCGGCGGTTGTCTGCGGCGCGGCCGGCGACCGAGTGAACGGTGAACACGCCGGCCCCGTCCCGCTTCGCGCGGGCAAAGAATTCGGGGACGGACTCGGCGCGGTCCGTCACGACCACGACCGCGCCGTCGATGCTCCGCACGGCCCGCAGGTCGTGTTTCGCGGGCGTCCGCGGGACGGGGGAGCCGATCACGAGCAACGGAACCGCGAGCAGACCCAGCACGGCGAACGGGAATCGGGTGGCCATCGGCATCCTCCGGGAAAGGGACTGCCCCACCTTACCCCAGTTCGCGCAACGCGGGGGTAACGACCGCGGCCGGCAAACTCCCCTTCCCGGTTCCGGGCGCACCCTTACAATCACGGTTCCGACCGAAACCGGTTCGGAACTTTGGGGTCGGGGTCCGCAAGCGTGCGCCGCGCTTCCCACGTCACCGTGGGCCGGCCGCACCCCCTGGTATCCCGTGTCCGGCACCCGCCGGGTTTATTCAGCGAGGCACCCGTGGCCAGGAAGAACAAGACCAACAAGAGCATCTCGAAGCGGATGAAGCGGACGGGGACCGGGCAGATCAAGCACGGCACCCCCGGCCGGCGGCACCTGAACGCGCACATGACCGGCAAGCGGAAGCGCCAGCTCCGCCGCCAGGGGCTCGTCCCGAAGGCGCTGGTCAAGAAGTTCCTGATCGCGATGGGCGCGTACTGAGCTCTCCGCCGGGTTTCGTAGGGTGGGTCGAGCCGGCTTTGCGGCGCTGACCCACCGGAGTGGCAACGAGCGGTTGCCTTGGTCGAGCCGGCTTTCCGGCTTCACCCACCGAAACGGCAACCAGCAGTTGCCCGGTGTGGTGGGTCTTCGCCGAAGCGGCTCGACCCACCCTACAAGAACTTACCGCTTTCATCCCCGCAGAATTCACCACGGAGTGTCGAGTCATGGTCCGCGCTGGTAGTGGGAAGACACAGGCCGCCCGTCGCAAGCGGCTCCGCCAACTGACGAAGGGCTTTCGCCTCAGCCGCCACAACCTGTTCCGGCAGTCGCTGGTCACGCTCATCCGCGCCCGGAAGTACGCCTTCCGCGACCGCCGCGTGAAGAAGCGGATGTTCCGCCGGCTGTGGATCATCCGCATCAACGCCGCCTGCCGGATGCGCGGCCTGCGGTACAGCGAGTTCATCGCCGGGCTGCAACGCGCGTTCGTCCAGCTGGACCGCAAGTCCCTGTCCGAAATCGCGATCCACGACCCGGCCACGTTCGACAAGCTCGTCGAACTGGCGAAGGCGAACCTGCCGCCGGCCCTCGCCGCGCAACACGCGGCCAAGGCGAAGAAGGCGTAGCGGCCGAACAACCACGATTGACGTGGTCGCACGTTCAGTGTATACCCGCGTACCGGAACCCTTTTCCCGGCACGCGGGCACCGTGACACCGACTCCTTCCCACGTCCGCACCCTCCTCGCCGCGACCTACCAGACGGAGTCGCGACGGGTGTTCGCGTCCCTCGTCCGGCTCGTCCACGACTTCGACCTGGCCGAAGAGGCGATGCACGACGCCTTCGCGGCCGCCCTCGAAGCCTGGGAGCGGGACGGCGTCCCGGCCAACCCCCGGGCGTGGCTCGTGTCCGCCGGCCGGTTCAAGGCGGTCGACGCCCTCCGGAGACGGGGCCGGCTCGCGGCCGCCCGCCCGGACCTCGTCGAACGGATAGCGGCGATTGCCGGCGCGAACGCGGCCCGCGACGACCTCGCGATCGAAGACGACCGGCTGCGGCTGGTCTTCGCCTGCTGCCACCCGTCGATCGACCGGTCCGTGCAAGTCCCCCTGACGTTGCGCGAGGTCTGCGGGCTGACGACGGAGGAAATCGCCGGGGCGTTCCTGGCCGCGCCGGCGACGATGGCCCAGCGGCTCGTCCGGGGGAAGGCGAAGATCCGCGACGCGGGCATCCCGTTCGCCGTGCCCGCCCCGGCGGACCTGCCCGAGCGGCTGGGCTCCGTCCTCGCGGTGGTCTACCTCGTCTTCAACGAAGGGTATTCGGCGACCTCCGGTGACGCCCTCACGCGGGCGGACCTGTCCGGCGAAGCGATCCGGCTCGGCCGGCTGGTCGTCGAACTGCTGCCCGACCCCGAAGCGATCGGGCTGCTGGCCCTGATGCTGCTGCAAGAGTCGCGGCGGAACGCGCGGTCGACGCCGGCCGGGGACATCGTCCTGCTCGAAGACCAGGACCGCTCCGCGTGGGACGCCGCCCTCATCGCGGAAGGGCAGAGCCTCGTCCGGCGGGCGGTCGCGACCCGCGACGTCGGGCCGTACACGGTGCAAGCCGCCATCGCCGCGGTCCACGCCGGTGCCCGGACCGCCGCCGACACGGACTGGCCGCAGATCGCCGCGCTGTACGACACGTTGCTGGCCGTCAACCCGTCCCCGGTGGTCGAGCTCAACCGGGCGGTCGCCGTCGCCATGCGGGACGGCCCCGCCGCCGGGCTCGACTTGATCGACCGAATTCTGACCCGCGGCGAACTGGCGGGCTACCACCTCGCCCACGCCGCCCGCGCGGATTTGCTGCGACGAATGGGGAATCGCGCCGAGTCCCGGACCGCCTACGCCCGAGCCCTGGACCTCGCCCGGCAGGAACCCGAGCGGCGGTTCCTGCGAAAGCGGCTGTCGGAATTCTGACGGTTCGCGAAACTGTTCCTGCCCCCACGTCGCTCCGCGAAAAAAAACCGGCCGCCTGTCGATTCACCCGCGTCCCGTTCGACCAGTGGTTAAGTTCGACGGCGGTGCGGAAACCCCCCACCGGCTCACACGAGGAACCATACGATGTCCAGTTCGATCCGCACCTGCCTCTGGTTCCGCGACGGCCGGGGGCGTGAGGCCGCCGAGTTCTACTGCTCGCTGATCCCGGGAAGCCGGGTCGAGTCGGCCTTCCACGGCGACGCCGGGCACGGCGCGTTCTCGGTCATCAACTTCACCCTGGGCGGGGTGCCGTACCAGATCCTCGACGCCGGGCCGATGTTCACGCTGACCGAGGCGGTGTCGATTTCGGTCGAAACCGCCGATCAGGCCGAGTCCGACCGGCTCAACGCCGCCCTGACCGCGAACGGCGGCGAGCAGGGCCACTGCGGCTGGCTGAAGGACCGCTACGGGGTCTCCTGGCAGGTGTTCCCGAAGCGGCTGACGGAATTGACGATGAGCCCCGACAAGGACGTGTCTGCCAGGGCGACGGCGGCCATGATGCAACAGATGAAGATCGAACTCGCCGCGATCGAAGCCGCGGTTCGCGGTTGAGTTGAATTGCCCGCTGCCGGAGGCGGGTCATACCCAAGGGCTTGGATTGGTTTTTTCTCCCCTCTCCCCGCTGGGGAGAGGGGCCGGGGGTGAGGGGTACGACCTCACCCATTCGCAATCGCTGATCTGGGGCTAAGGTTCACCCCTCACCCCCAACCCCTCTCCCCAGCGGGGAGAGGGGAGAAAAAATCGGGAAACAACGCCGTCCGAGTTCACCACCCTCCGGGACACCGCCATGAAGTACCTGTTCCTCATCTACGGCGTCGAATCCGACTGGACGGACGACGAACGCCGCGACTGCATGGTCGAATCCCTGGCCGTCAGCGATCAACTGGCCGCCCAGGGGAAGTTCCTGGGGTGCGCGCCGCTCGAACCGGTCGCCACGGCCGTCAGCGTCCGCCGGCGGAACGGCCAGACGCTCGTCACCGACGGTCCGTTCGCGGAGACCACCGAGCAACTCGGCGGCTACTACCTGCTGGAACTGGCGGACCTGGACGAAGCGATCGCGGTCGCGGCGAAGTTGCCGCCCGCGAAGAAGGGGACCGTCGAAATCCGGCCGCTGCTCGAACTGGACGGGCTGCCGCCGTCCCGCCCGATCCCGCTCGGGGGGAGCGACCCGGCCGGCGTGCCGTACCTGCTGACGTGTTACGACGACGAAGCCGCCTGGGCCGCGGCCGGGCCGACGGCGCAAACCGACGCGATGGCCGAGGCCGCCGCGCTCGCCCGGTCCCTGAATGAATCCGGCCGGTATCTCGGCGCGTCGCCGCTGCACCCGGCGGCCACGGCGACGTGCGTGCGGGTGAGGGACGGGAAGCGGTTCCTCACCGACGGGCCGTTCGCCGAGACGCACGAGGTGCTCGGCGGGTTCTACCTGATCCTCGCCCGGTCCCGCGACGAAGCCGTGGAGTTCGCGGCGAAGCACCCCGGCCTCCGCTTCGGCGGCGTCGAGGTGCGGCCGCTGTTCGACGTGTCGGCGGTCCGGGAACGGGTCCCGGCCGCCGTGTGATCCCGCCCCGGCGGGAGTGCTCGTTCGCCCCTTCCCTTTCGGAGTTCGACATGACGCGACGGATGTTGGCCGCCGGCCTGGTGGCGTTCGCCCTGACGGCCGCGACCCGGGCCGCCGACGCCCCGGCGAAGCCCGCCCCGACCCACGAGGGCCTGGAGCGGATCAAGAAAATGGCCGGCACCTGGGTGGAGGCCGACAAGGACGGCAAGCCGACGGACAAGGTCGTCTCGGTCCTGAAGGTGACGGCCGGCGGCAGTGCGGTGCAGGAGACCACCTTCCCCGGCCAGCCGATGGAAATGGTCTCGCTGTACCACGTCGACAAGGGCGACCTCGTGATGACGCACTACTGCGTCCTCGGCAACCAGCCGCGGTTCAAGGCCGACGCCTCCGGCCCGAAGAACCAGATCAAGTGGGTGTTCACCGGCGGCACCAACCTCGACCCGGCGAAGGACATGCACATGCACGGCGCGACGGTCACGTTCGTCGACGACGACCGCATCGAAATCGTCGGCGAGGCGTGGGAAAACGGGAAGCCGACCGAAACCCACTGCGGCACGATGAAGCTCGTCCGGAAGAAGTAAGTTACTGGCACGGGTCCGGCGGGGGCGGTAACACGCCCCGGATGCTAGCCCGAAGCGCGAGCGAGGGTCCTTCTGCCCTCGCTCGCGCTTCGGG
>CAYUHJ010000165.1:0-14040 GCA_964444365.1 uncultured Alcaligenaceae bacterium
GCCCTCGGGTTGTCGAAGCGGGCGTCGGTCTGGAAGTCCACGTGCAGTCGCTGGGCGAGCGGCTCCAGCCGCCGCACCCCTTGGGGGCCGTCGAAGAAGGCCGGGGTGCCGGTGGTGAGCAGGTACAGGTTCGGGAACCGCCCGCCGTCGATGTCGTCGATCAACTGCCGCAGGGCGTTGAGCCCCTTCTCCCGCACGTCGCCCCGGACCCGCTGGAGCGTCTCGATCTCGTCGAGGACCAGCACCAGCCCGGAGTAGCCCGAGTCCTTGAGGATCAGCAGCAGCCCCCGGAGGAAGCTCAGGGCGGCGAAGTGGTCCACGTCCCCCTTGACCGCCGCGACCCGCTTGACGGACGCGGCCACGTGCGGCTGACCGGCGAGCCACCCGGCCAGCCCCTCGGCGGTGGCGTGGTCGTCCCGCCGCTGGGCCGTCCGGTACGCCCGCAGGGCGGCGGCGAACTGCGGGGTGGCGCGGGTGATCTCGACGAGCCGCTGCTCCAGAAGCTCGTCGGCCCGGCGCGCCAGCCCCCCAGCGTCGGACGGATCGACGGTGCCCTCGGCGAGCACGTCCTCCTCCAGCGCGTAGAACCAGCCGTCGATGACGCTGCGGAACGCGCCGAGGAAGCAGTCGGCGGTCGAAAGCTGCTCCATCGCCCGCCGGTACACCGTCTCCAGCCGGTGCAGCGGGGTCTCCGTCTCGGAGATCTGGACCTCGGCGGTGGCGAACCCCTTCTTCTTGGCGTGCTCCTGCACCCAGCGCCCGAAGAACGTCTTGCCGCAGCCGTAGTCGCCCCGCACCGCCTTGAACGCGGAACTGCCTTGGGCCACGTCGGCCAGTTCCGCCGACATCACCGTCTCGAAGCGGCCCAACCCCACGGCGAGGAAGTCCAGCCCCCGCTGGGGGACCGTCCCCTTCCGCAAGGCGGCGATGATCTCGCGGCGGCGCTCTCGGCTGATGTCCATTGGGCTATTCCAAGTCGAACTGCCGTTTCAGCTTCACCACGTTGAGTTCGATGCGGTTCTCGCTGCGGCTCAGGGTCAGGATCTCGTACCCGTCCACGTTTAGGACCCGCTGGACGCGGGCGATCAGCCCGTCCAGCCGGGCCGCTGGCACGTCGGCGGCTTTCGAGAAGGCGGTCGGGGTCATGATGCCGCCGCTGGCGTCCAGCGCTTCGAGGCACCGCCGCACCACCTCGTCCTCCGGGGCGTGGCGGCGGATCAGATCTTTCTGGTTCTTGTACGCCGCCGAGGCCAGTAGCCGCCCGACCCAGCCCCGCGACAGGACCGGGGCGGCTGGGGCGTCCCCCTTCGGGGGCGCGACGGGCGTTTCCTCCGCGTCCTCGAAGTCGAACAAGCTGCCTTGCCCCTTGGGGACCGCCACGCTGACGGGCGGCTCCTCCACCGCCGCCGTGGCGGTGGGGGCCGACGACCACCACTCGGGCTTGGGGTACTCGCACGGGTACAGCCCCGAGTAGGCGCTGCTCTTGTCCGTGAGGAGGACGAGCGGGCAGACCATCTCCTGCGGCGAGACCCCGCCGTGGTAGCCGTTCTGGCCGCGCCCGTAAAAGATGGTCTCCGCCCACGGGGCGACGACGGCCTGCTGCCCCCTGTCGTCGCGGACCCGGCCCCCGGTCAGGAGCGTCTCGCCGTCCCGCACCTCGCCCGTCCGCGCCCGCCACCGGCTCCCCTCGTCGGAGGGGTAGCTCTTGGCGTCGGGGCGGTGCCAGACGTGCCCGTGGTCGCTGGCGAGGACGACGACCCGGCCCGAGTCGCGGGCCAGCTTCAGGAGCGAGCCGAGGGGGCTGATGCGGCTGATCGACCAGACCATCGGCATCTGGTCGCCCTTGCTCAGGAAGTCGTCGATGGCGTTGATGACGACCCCGACGACCCTGTTGTTCGGCGAGAGGACGGCCCGGCTCAGGTCCTCGCCGACGACCCCCCGCGCCCCCTCGCTGACCTCCTTCTTGTGGAAGAGGACCGGCGGGTTGCGCTTGTCGCAGCACTGCCGGAGCGCCGGGTGCGCCTCGAAGTTCCGCGCCTCGGCGGACGCATCCCCCGTCTCCAGCCTGCCCGAAAGAAGGCTCGTGCGGGAGTAGCTCGTCACGCTCGGGACCGTGGCGACGACGGGCACCGGGGGCGACGACGCCTCGTCCGGCGTGGCCTCGAACCAGTGGTCGCGCCGGACGTCCTCCAGCAGTTCGTGGCAGACCGCCCAACTCATCCCGTCGAGCACGATCAGGAGCACCCGGTTGTCGGCCCCGGCGACCTTGGCGACCACCCGCGTCAGCACGTCCTCGACGCCACAGACTTCCTTCGCCGTCGAGCCCACCGAGGTCCAGTCGGCCAGCGCCGAGGCGAACGCCCGGTTGAACTCGTGCCGCCGATCCAGCACCGCCTGATCGAGCCGCCGGTACGCCTTGGAGAGCCCGGCCACGTCCTCGCCCCGGCAGACCGACTCCCGCGCCCAATCGACGAAGGCCAGTTCCCTCCGGTAGACGTTCACCATCTCGGCGAACGACGTGGCCGGGGGCACCGGCTGGGCCAGCCAGCGGACGAGGCGCAGGGCCATCTCGGTGCGGGACACCTGCTCGACGCGCCTGCCGAGCTTGGCGATCCGGTGCGTGGCGACCTCGTTCTGGAGCCGCTCGCAGGCGTCCGTGGCCGCGTCCCCCGGAGCGTCTAGGACCGCCTCGATCTGCGCCCCGAACCGGGCTAGCCGTTGCTCGTACCCCAGCACGGTCAGCCGGTTCCGGTGGGCGTGGTCGTCGCAGCGGAACTGGCGGAGCAGTTCGTCGGCCCGGTCGAGGTGTTTCCCCGCGATGCGGGGGTCCTCCCTCCGGTCCAGATCGGCGATGGCGTCGGCGGCGACCCGACCCAGCGCCCGCCCCACCCCCTGCGGGATCGGCTTGTGCCGGTGGTACTGCTCCATCCGGGCGGCGGCGGCGTCCAACGTCTTCTCGTCCCCGCTGCCGAAGACGACCTGACAGGCGATGGCGAGGGCGAGGGGATCGACCGCCGCGCCGCCGTCCAAGAACCGCAGGATCGAGTCGGCGGCATCGCCGAGGCCGCTCGTGAGCCGCTGCCGCAGGCTGGCCCGCAGTTCGTCGGCCACGCCGAGGTAGCGGGACGGCCCCGCCTTCGACGAGGCCCACAGCAGCAGCGACACCAGATCCGGCTCGCTCTCGCCCATGTCGAAGACGTGGCGGCTGACCGCCCGCCACACCGTCCCGGCATCCAGCACCCCCGCCGACACGGGCGGGTAGCCGTCCGGCGGGGCGTACTCCATCAGGGCCTGAGCGAGGGCCGGGTCGCAGACCGAGCGGTCGAGTTCCTTCGCCTTGAACAGGGCGCACAGGCTGGCCCAGTGATCGACGGGGAACAGCCGACTGCGGGCCAGCCGGGCGACGACATCGTTGCCCAGATCGCCCTGCTGCAACTTGGTCAGGAGGATGATCCGGCCCCTGCCGCGCTCGGCGGTCGCCAGCGCCTCCCGCACTTGGAACACCGTGTCGGCGCGGACCACGCGGGCCGTGCCGAAGTCGAACTCGACCTCGCGCGGGCCGGTCCAAGCGGTCGTGACGTGCAGTCCCACGGCGGGGGCGTCCTCGTCCCGCTGCCACTTGTCCTCGACCAGCGACCGGAGTTGCTGGGAACTGAACGTGCCCACGGTCATTGCGGCCCCTCCTCCAGCGTCCACTGGATCGAGAGCCGGTAGCGGGGGTTCTCCCGCAACTTGCGGGCGAGTGCCTCGGCGGCACCCAGCAGGTCCTTCTCGGTCAGGCGGGCCTTGGCGTCGGACTGGACGACCCGCCAGTCCGGGCCGCTCGGTCGCGGCTGGGGCGGGTCGGGCGGCGGGGTCGGCTGCTTCGGCGGCGTCAGCAGCTTGATCGCCCGGCCCTCGGCCTCCGACAGTTTCGCAGCGACCCCACCGGCGAGGGCGTGCTCGTCGGTCTTGAGCCACGAGCGCACGTCGTCCAGTAACAGGTCGGCGCTGGTCCTGCGGGCGTCGTCGATCTGCGAGACCGCCGAGAACAGGTCCCACCTCGTCGCCTTGAGGCAGTCCAGCACGCCCTTGGCGGACTTCAGGCTGCGGCCCATCGCCGTGCCCGACGTGTCGAGCTTCGCCTTGGCGACGACGACCACGAGGGCGGTCGGCTCCTTGCCCTCGCAGGCGGCGAGCAGCGCCTTAACCGCCTTGGCCGTCCGCACCCGGTCGGACTTGAGCGCGTCCCCCTCGCCGACGCCGACGTGTTGCAGCACCAGTTGCAGGCGATCCGGCAGGCCGTCGCAGTCGGCCTTGAACTCGGTGACGCTCTCGCCGACCTTCGCGGCGAGGGTGGCGAGGTTGGAGGCGTTGAGCAGCCGGGAGACCGCGTGGCCGAGGACGTCGGCCACCCGCGCCACGGCCTCGTTCCAGTCCTTCAGGTCGGGGAGCGTCTGCTCCTGAAGCTCCAGTTCGTTCGGGAGGTCGTCGAGGCCCGGCGTGTAGTTCGTGCCGTAGCGGACGAACGAGCGGTTCGTCTGGTCGGCGTAGGTGAGGATGAGGAGGTTCTGGACCTCGCGGGGCAGGCCCCGCTCCTCGGGCTGGTCCGTCCACCGCCGCAGGTCGGCGACCGTGGGGTGCGGCTGCTGGGAGGCGGCGAGCAGCTTGTTGAAGTGGTTCTTCCAGACGGGTCCGAGGACGAAGTGGGTTTCGGACATCTGCCCCAGATCGAGCGGGTTGCAGACGTTCCTGAGCTTCTGCCGCACCGCCTTGTCCTCGACGAACACCCGCCCGTCCGGGGTTCGGGCGGCTTCTTGGCAGACTTCGAGCACCTGCCGCAGGTCCTTGCCGGGCTTGACCTCCTGCCCGAACCTCGGGTGCTTCGGGTACTGGTGCGACAGGGCCTGATCGAGCAGGTGCTCCAGTGCCTCGCCGAGGTCGGCCCCCACGGGCCGTTGCAGCACCAGCGTCGGGTACAGCGACTGAAAGTGGGACTCGGACATGTCGAACGAGGCGTCGAGCGTGCCGGGCGTCGGCTCCGAGCGGATCGCGTAGGCCGCTTCCACCGCCTGCAACAGCCGCTGCGACAGGGCGCTCTGCTGGTTCTGGAGGAGCAGCCGGGCCGTCTGGCGGTCTTGCAGCGACAGGTGCTTGGCGTGCTGGTCGAGGCTCGTCCCCAGCAGCAGCCGGTCGATGATGACCAGCTTGCCCAGTTCGGCCTGCGTCCGGGGCGAGAAGAACGCCGGGAGCCAGACCAGCGTGCGGTGCCGCTCGCTCTTGTCGCGGAACTTGTTGAGCCGGTCCAAGTCCTCGGTCGGGGTGTGCCCCTCGGTGTCGAACGGGAAGTCGATGACGAGCTTCCAGTCGTCCGTGGACCGCAGCGACTCGTCGGGTAGGCTGCGGACGTTCGTGAACAGCACGTCGCACGACCGCCTGCTCCCCCGCCAGAGGAACTGGTGCGCGACGAACAACTCGTCCTGCTCGGGGATGCCGAGCGACTTGAAGAGCATCTGGCGGAGCAGGAACTGGCGGTTGCCGGGGTTGTCGTACACCCGCGCCGCTTCGAGGATGCCCTCGGTGTCCACCCCGGACAACTGGATCGAGACGGTCGGGTTGGTCGGCTCCTCGCCGACCCGGATCTCGCCGACCGTGCCCGCCCACGTCCGCAGCTTCTGGGCGACGAACTGGTGCTCCCGGTTGGGGATCGGGGACCGCACCGTCCCGTGGTTGAGCGCGGCCAGCTTCATGCACGTCATGTTCTTGAGCGTCTCGACCCCGTGGACGAGGGCGCAGAGGAGCAGGCTCTTGACGAGGCGGTCGTCGTTGTCGAACCGCTGGACCTTGGCGGCGACCTCCCGATCCGTCTTGGCCCGCTCCCGGTCCACGTCCAAGTCGATCCCGACGCCCTGCTCCAGCATGGGCCGCAGCTTCTGCTGGTAGAGCCGCTTGGCGTTCTCGAAGTTCAGCCGCATGACGTCGGTGAACGCCTCGTCGCCGTGCGCCACCACGTCCCACAGGTCGCCCAGCGGGATCACGTCGCCCAGCCGCAGCGTGTCCCGCCGGTTGACGAGCAGTTGCAGCA
Source organism: uncultured Alcaligenaceae bacterium (assembly GCA_964444365.1). Classification (GTDB taxonomy): domain Bacteria; phylum Planctomycetota; class Planctomycetia; order Gemmatales; family Gemmataceae; genus CAYUHJ01. The sequence goes on from CAYUHJ010000165.1 coordinate 6,065, forward strand.
TGATCTTGAGGGCCGTCCGCTCCCGCTGCAAGGCGCTCGACACGGCGACCAGCGCCTGAATCAGCGCCGGGCTGAACGGGTAGACCATCTTGAACATGGCCCGGTCGGCCTCGCGTGTGAGCAGCACCTCCATGATCTCGCCCCGCACCTGCGCGGTCTTCTCGAAGGCGGCGTCCAGTTCGGCCCGGCAGGCGTCGCTCTTCGGCCTGAGCACCCGCTTCTGGGCGATCACGGGCAGGTTGCGGTCCTCCAGCGTGACGGTGTGGAACCGGCCCTCCCAGTGGCTGAGCACGTCCCCGAAGTTCAACTGCTCGACGCCGGTGACGTTCTCCCCGATCAGGTCCCGCAGGTCGCGCTGGCGGGCCACGAAGCTGATGATCGGCACCGGGCGCTCGGCCTTGCGGGCCTCGACCAGCTTGGCCAGCTTGTTGCCCTCGACCTGCACGAAGTTCAGGTCCGCCGAGTGGGTGGCGAGCCAGAGGATCAGTTCGTCGAGGAACAGGATCAGGCCGTCGTACCCGAGCGACTTGGCGTGGGCGCTGATTACCGCGAGGCCCACGTCGAGATCGACGTAGGCTTCGTCCTTGCCGCTGGCGATCCCCCGGAACGCCGGGAAGATGTGCTGCACGAGGTCGCCGACTAGTCGGCTCCGCTCCTCGCTCGTCGGCGCGGCGGCGAGCGCGGCCTCGAACCGGGCCGCGTCCCAGCCCTTCGCCAGCTTGCCCCAGCCGCCCCAGCCGCCCCCGCCGCCCTTCTGGCCTTGGTTGAGTTGGGCGAAGAACTTCTCGTCCCCGAGCGCCTCCCGGTGCTGCACGGCGTTCTTGAAGATCTCGTCGGCCAGATACACGCCCGGCAGCGGGGCGGTCGGGTGGTGCTGCGTGACGTGATCGACGTAGCCGCCGAGGATCGCGGACTCCATGTTCCGCGCGCCGATCATGTGGTACGGCACGAGCAGGAACTTCTTGTCCTCGACCCACCCGTGCTTGGCGACGACCGGGGCGAGTTCCTTGACGTTCCGCACGACGGGGACGTGCGAGAGCAGCAGGTGCAGGACCGCCATGAAGTGCGACTTGCCCGCCCCGAAGCTGCCGTGCAGGTAGCACGCCTTGCTGCTCGTCGCCTCGACCGCCGACCGTATGAACCCGAGGGCGTCGTCGAAGCAGTCGGCCAGTTGCGGGGTGACGACGTACTGTTCGAGCGTCTTGTCCGGCTCGGTCACGCCTTTGGACAGGTTGAGGACGAAATCCCCCTTGCGGACCCGTTCCGGCAGATCGAGGAGGTCGCTGATGAGCTTGTCCGGCATCGTCACTTCCTCGCTCGACGCCGCGCGGTCGGCGCGGGGCGGTGTCTGGGGGCCGTAAGCCGACCCGTCGAATTTGTTTGACCCGCCGACAACCCGCCCGCACTACACAATCACAAGGCCATGTCGAGAAAGGACTTGCGGCGGCGGCCTGCGGCAGATTTGTGTAAAATCAGGCCGTAGCCGAGCCCCCCGGCTCGGGTTTACACAATTCCCACTTGGCCCCCTTGCCCCGCCTCCCCTCGACAGGCTGGATGATACCGTCCCGCCGCATCTCCTGAAGCAGGTTGGTGATGAAGTTCTTCTTCTGCCCGTCGTCGAGGGCATCGGAGAGTTTGCCCAGCAGCAGTTTGTCGAAGTCTTGGCGGCTGGCCTCGCCCTGCTTGCCGAGGAGTTCGACGACCATCTTCTGAGCGTAGGACTTGTCGATGCCGCGCTTCTTGAGGTAGTCCACCATCGTCTCGGTGGCGGCGGCGACCGACGCGGAAACGATCAGGTTGGGGCGTCGGCCCTCGATGAGCCTCTGGCCCTTGAGCGAGCGGAACTCGCCGTCGCTGATCGGCCTCCCCTTCTGCACCTTGTCCAGCGCGATCACGTCCAGCAGGCCGAGGTCGGTCCTTGCCATCAGCATCCGGGTGTACTTCTCGTCGATCACCTCTCCCGCGATCCGCACCTTCACCCGGCCCCGCTCGCTCAGGTCGTAATCCGGCATCGGGAAGTTCCGCTGCCGCTGCTTCGTGAACATACGCTTGATGCCGCTGCCGATGGTGTCGATCATGTTCAGGTTGACCATCGCCTCGGCGAGGAAGCGGTTCGGGTACACCTCGGGCGGGGCGTCACGAACGATCACCTCCTCCACGGTCCCCGGTAGGAACTTGCCGACGTTGGTAAAGAGCAGCGCGTCGGGGGTCTCGACGACGTTGACCTTCCCGCCCTGCGGGTAGTCCTCGTGCGCGATGCAGTTGTGGAGGGTCTCGCGGATCACCCACGGGTCGTACCGGGTGACTTCCGTGGGGAAGAGGCTGGCGTCGGGGAGGTAGCGGTAGGTCAGGTTGCGGATCTTGGCGAACACCTGATCGACGGCCAAGATCAGCGGCGGGCCGAAGTGCTGGTAGTCCTGTTCGGCCCCCCGCTCGTCCTTGAGCACCCAACTGATCCGGGCGACCCCCGGCGACAGGAAGTGCTCGGCCTCGTTCCTGCCGAGTAGGATGACCGCCGCGCGGGTGACCCGCCCGCCGACGCACACCTTCGCCTTGTTCAGGAACGTCGGGTCGTCCCAGCCGTCCGCCTCGGACGCCAAGGCGGGGTGCTTCTTCTTGTACTCCTGACGGGCGAAGGTGATCGCGTTCGGGTCGAGGTCGTTCAGCGTGGCCCCGTCGCAGACCTGCGCCGTCCAGTCCTGCGTCGGCCCGGACAGCAGCCGCCAGAGTTCGCGCTCCTTCTCGACGTATTCCCGCAGCGGCTTCTTGTGACTGCCGACCCGGACCCACTCGCGCCCTTGGAACGCGACCGGGGTGCCGACCGCCGCCTGCACCTTGAGCAGCACGACCGGGACGCCCTCGTGGGTGAACTCGAAGATCTTGAAGTCGATCCTCGGCGACAGCAGGCGGGCCAGCCACGGTTCGAGGTCGTCGTTCCCGGCCCCCTTCTGCCGGTGCGGCCTGAACGCCGTGCCGCAGACGGCGTGGGTGCCGTCCTCGACGCCCCAGACGATGTAGCCGTGGGGCTGGAGGTGGAGCGCCGCCGAGTTCGACAGGGCGGAGAGGTACTCGCCGATCTGCTGCGGGTCGGCGTTGTTGTGCTTGAACTCGACCCACTCGGCCTCGTTGGGGAGGGCGAGCAACTCGGCGAGTTTGGCTTGCAGTTGCGCGGAGGTCATTCGTCGTCCTCCGCCGCCGCCTGCTTCTTGCGGGGAGCCCGCCCCTTCCGGGCTTTCTCGGGCGGTTGCCAGTTGCGAACGTCGGAGAGCGTCAGCCCGAGTTCGTGGGTGTCCTGCTCCAGCAGCGTCTGGTACGACTTACCCGCCGTCTCCCCGAACTCGGAATCGACCTCCGGGTGCCACTGGTGAATCCACGGCAGCAGTTGGTCGAGCCCGGCCAAGAGGGGGGTGAGCCGCCGGGCGTCCCAGCCCTCCCGCTTGCGGGCGTCGTAGTAGGTGACGATGGCCGTGGCCTGCTCCAGATGGTCCCAGCCCGCCCAGCCGACCACCAGCGACGGGTCGCTGTCGGTTTGGCAGTGGGGGTAGCTGACCCAGCGCTCCTTCGGCACGTCGAGCTTGCCCCGCAGCCGCCAGTAGTCGGGCTTGAGGAAGTCCGCCGACGTGTACTTGGGCGGCACGGGGATGTCGCCCACCTCCTCCCCCGCGTCCTCCCGGCGCTGCAAGTCCCACGTCCGCTCCCACACCTCCCGCTTCCGCAGGCCCGAGGGCTTGTACCGGAGCGCGGGGAGGAGTGGCACCGACTCGGCCTCGACCAGTTCGGCCACCAGAGCGGTCGTGTCGAAGTCGGGTCGGCCCCGGTAGAGGGCGGCGACCTGCATGAACTCGCTGTCGCAGCTGGCCCGATCCGCCAGCCGCGCGGCGGTCGTCAGTTCGGGGGTGGAACTCTGGCTGTACGCTTCTAGCCGGTCGAGCAGCCAGTTCGCGGAGGCCCGCCGAACCTGTTCGGCCCACGGCTCGGTGTTCCAGCGGCGCTTGTACTCGGGCCGCTCGATCAGCCCAATCTCCTTGTTCGACTCGATCAGTTTGATGCGGCGTTCAACCAGCGTGCGGTAGGCGACGGGCCAATGTGGCGGGACCTCTGTGATCGGTGTCGAGCCATGCCGCTCGAACCACGTCGTTTGCAGGTCGCCCCGCTTCATCTGCCGGGCCATAACGATCTCGAACGCCCGCTCGCTGAGTTTCATTTCGGGTAGATCATCACCTGCGTAACGGAGGTCATCGGCAAGCAGACCGTAGTGCCGGTAACACTCCCAGTCGAGTTCTTCTTGGAGTGCGATCATTTGCCCGATGAGCCTCGAAACATTTCCTCTCGCAGCCTCAAAACGAGTAGAGTTTGGGCTGAAATCCCGTGCGATTGCCTCCGGCGACTGAGCAGCAACCTGCTTGCCTAGCTCGTCCAATCGACTAGCAAGTGTAAGCGGTTGCTGAGGCGGTATGGGCAGACGCTGAAGGTGAGTACCTGTAAAGTCAAAGAAGTGCTCCCACGATTCCGTCGCAAGGCCCCCACCTATGCCACCTCCACCTTTATCATGACAGGTCATCTTGAGCCAGAAGCAGGCGACTGAGCAGTTCAAAATTCCGGCCAAACCGAGGTGTTTTTCCTCGCTGCTATAGTCGATCAGCTTGACAAGTTGAATCGAGTGCTTGAAAACTTTGCCGCCTCGATCGACAACGCAGTGGTTGTGTGTGGCAAAGAATGTGAAGGCAATGGATAGGGGATTGCGATACTTCTCAGTAACCCAGCGATACCAGCCCCACCAATCGTCTCCGCATTGCTTCCGTGTCTTGCCTCCAAACGAGACGACCCCCTGTAGGTTCGTCCGCACGAGCCACAGGTGCTTTGCCCAACCAGCAGACCCGTCGAGTGGCACAAGCGTGAACTGCTCATCGTAAGGTGCCAGTGCGGCAAGTTCACACTCGTTTTTCCAATCTCGGACACCTTCGCCATACACGAACGGCTTAATGTAACGCGGATCGGCCCTTTTCCTGTGCAAGCTGCTGGCATCCATGACAAATGCGTCGTCAAGGCCCGGAAAACTCGGGAAACCAATTGACGTGACGTGATTCTCTAGCGTGTCCCCGTTGCTTTCCTCCAACCGCTCCTTCAACTCAGCGGCCCCGCCCCCTCCAATGCTCCATGGATGGTTGTTAAATGTTACTCGGGGTACATCGGTGGTTGACGTAAATTCGTCGCTCGAACCTGTTGCGTCGATGTGTTTCGTAATAGACAGCCAGACCTGCCCTTGAGACGGATCTTCCGGCGCGGTCTGCTCTCCCTTGATACCCAACACCGCCCGCACCGTGTTGTCCACCGGCTTTCGGGACCGCCCGAACAGGATCACCGTGGGGGTGCCGTGGCCGGGGATGTACGCCCCGGACGTGTCGATGACGTGGGTGAGGTCGATCTTGGGGAAGAACTCCTCGATCAGCTTCTTGCCGAACTCCCGCTTCATGAAGGAGTTGGCGGTAATCATGCCGACGAAGCCCGCCGCTGGGCTGACGGCCTCGGCGTTCTCCTTGACCCGCTCCCCCTTGCGGATCGCCAGATCCCAGAACCGCTGGGTGAACGGCACCCCGAGGGAATACTTCTGGTGGCAGGTCGAGTAGACCTGCCGGTAGGCGGCATTCTGCGCCCGGTCCCGCATGATGATGTACGGCGGGTTGCCGACGACGACGTGGTAGCCTTGGCCGAGGATCTCGTTCGCCGCCTTCGGGTCCTCCGTCCGCAGCTTCTGGACCGGCTCGAACTCGATCTCCTTCTGGATCAGGATCGGGTGTCGCTCCTCCCCGAACGTCGGTCGGCTCCCCCGGAGCAGGCTGTCGCCCACGGCGAGGTTGAGCTTCCAAGCGTAGCTCTGCTGGTGCAGCCTGTTGATCCCGCAGGCCCGCACCGCCGCCACCAGCATTCGGAACCGGGTGATGGCGATGGCGAACGGGTTGATGTCCACCCCGAAGATGCTGTCGAAGGCGTTCTGGGCGGCGACGACCGGGTTCCCCCGGATGTCCTCGGACTTCATCCACAGGGCGAACAGCCGGTCGAATGCGCCGAGCAGGAAGTGCCCCGAACCGCACGCCGCGTCGATCAGTCGCAGCCCCTTCAGCCCGACCTCGGCGATGGCGGGGGTCAGGGTGCGGTCGAGGATGAATTGCAGAACGAACTCGGGCGTTTGCAGCAGGGCGTATTTCTTCCGCGCGTGTTCCGACAGGTCCTGATAGAGGTCGCCGAGGAACTGTGCCTGCGGGGCCAGTTCCTCGTACACATCGACGAGCGGCTGGGTGCGGACCTCCCGCGTGTCGAACTGCCGCCGGAGCCCGCCCCGCTCGGCGTCGATCTCCTTGAAGAACAGCAGCAGGCGGCGGGCGGCGTCCCCGCTTGGATCGACGGCCCACAGGGGCGTCTTGTCGTCGTCGAACAACTCCCGCGCGGCGGGGATCTTGCCCACCTCCTTGAAGGCGTACTTCAAGTACTCCCGATCCGTGTGGTGAGGGTAGCTGCGGAAGTAGATCTCGTAGTGGCCGTCCGCCAGCTTGCCCCGGTCCCCCTCCCCGGCGATCCAGCACTCGTCGATGAGGTGGTTGTCTTCGAGGAACCGCACGAAGACGCAGGAGAGCACCCACGACACGGCGACCTGTTCGAGGTAGTCCTCGGACCACTCCTCGAAGCTCTGGGAGAGCCGCCCGGCCTCGATGGCCTTGTCGTAGTGCTCCCGCAGGAAGGTGGACGTGGCCTCGACCGCCTTGGCCTGCCCGATGAGGTCTTCCGTAAGCAGCCCGACCTGCTTCTGCAACTGGGGGACCAGCGCCTTGATGTCGATCATGGTCAGTTGGCCCCCTTCTTGCCCGCCACGGCGGGGGCGGCTTTCTCGGAACGGGCGCGGTGCAGGTTCTCAATCCACGACTCGGACACCTTGGCCCGCTGCCCCGGCGTGATGAGGGGGATCTCGGCGTGGTCGAGGACCGGCATGTCGCTCTGGCCGTCCGTCGCCACGAGGAGCCAGAGGCCGGGGCAGGGAACGTCGTGGCCCACACTGTCTCGCAGCGTCTCCAAGACGGACATCTGGTCGTACCGGGCGATCAGCCCCGGATGCACCAGCAGCAGGTGGTCCCGGCGGCTGGTCAGGTCTGCGGTGATCTTCGGGGCCACACGCCCGATCAGGTGGAGCAGGTTCTGCCAGTCCGGGCTGGCCGGGTCGCTGCCATCGGCCTGTTCGACGGTGCCCCAGTCGATCTCCAGTTCCCTCGCCTCCGCTCGCAGGGCGTCGAGGAGCAACTCGTCGAAGGACACGCGCTGGAGCTTGAACCGCCGGAGGAGTTCATTCTCGCACCGCCGCATCCTGCTGGGCCTCAGGGTGAGGGCGAGGAAGCCGCCGTCGTTGTAGGCGTGCCGCAGCCGCTCCTCGAACTGGCGGGCCTCGGCCACGTCCGCCGTCACCTCGACGTGGCGGGCGCTCGTCGCCGTCGAGCGGCGGGGGGTGATCGACGACCCGGACGTGGCGAAGACTTTCGCGTCCCGCCGGTGGAAGGTCGTCGTCTCCGGGTTCCACTGGACGTCGAGCCCGACCCGGTGCAGCAGGGCATCGAGTTCGGGCCGATCCGGCAGGCGCTCGGCCTCGGGGTAGCGGCCCTCCAGCCGAGAGCGAATCTGCTCGACCGTGAAGCCGCCGTCGCCGTCCCCGAGACCCAGCCCCGCCAGCGCTCCGAGCCCGAGCCGCAGGGCGCGCTCCGCCGCCATGCCACGGGGGTAGAGTTCCTGACGGGACGAGACGGCGGCGGTCTTGCTCATCGCCGCCGCCAGCCGCAGCAGGCGCTCGTTGCCGAACGGCTGACAGCCGTGCGGCTGCTGGGGCTGAGCGACCTCGTAAAGCTCTTGGAACACCCGCAGCGGCGGCGGCAGCGGGTCGGCCCCGGCCAACTCGTCGGCGACCTGACCGAGCTTCTCGGCGTAGGCGGCAAGTT
>CAYUHJ010000166.1:0-14037 GCA_964444365.1 uncultured Alcaligenaceae bacterium
CGGCCACCCTCTCCCCCACGGGGAGAGGGTCTAATCGCGTCGCCACGCAAGAATCCGCCCGGCCCGGCGAATCACCCGGTGTCGCCGCGTTGACCCGGCGGCGAATCGGTTCTACGTCTCAGAAGCGAACCGCACCCCGCTTCAGGGAGTCGCCCCATGAACTGCCGCAACTGCGCCGCCGCGATGGTCCCGGTCGGCGGGCGGGCCTACTTCCGGTGTGCCCACTGCGGCACGTTCGAGTTCCCCACCACCAACGACGACGGCATCGCCGACCAGGGCCAGCCGGCCGACGTGACCTGCCCCGTGTGCCGGGTCACGCTGTCCGTCGGGGCGATCGAGGGGCACCCGGTCGCCCACTGCGGGACGTGCCGGGGGTTCCTCACGTCGAACGCGAACTTCGGCGAAATCCTGCCGCGGAAGCGGGTCGCCTACGCCGGCCAGCCGATGATCCCGCGCGGGTTCGAGCCGAGCGAACTTCAGCGGCAACTCACCTGCCCCAAGTGCCGGAAGCGGATGGACACCCACCCCTACGGCGGGGGCGGGAACGCCGTCGTGGACACCTGCCCCCGGTGCCGGCTGATCTGGCTCGACTCCGGGGAACTGGAAATCCTCGCCCGCTACCAGCCGGCGAAGGGCAAGCTCGGCGAGCCGATCCTGCTCGCGGCGAAGTACGACGGCCCGCCGCGGGAGCCGCAGTCGCCGATCCGCTGGGCGTGGGACTTCTTCGACACGACGGACTGGTCCTGACACCGGGTCCGGTCAGTCCGCCAGGTACAGCGCCCGGCCGCACGTCGGGCAGCACAGGAACGCCCCGGAGACGAGGGTCGCCTTGGTCCCCTCGGGGATCGTCGTGCGGCAGTGCTGGCACGCCCGGCCGACGACCCCGGCGAGGCCGTCCGCGCCGTAACTCTTGACGAGCCGGTCGTACTGGCCTTTCACGTCCGGCGGCAGTTTCGCCTCCGCCTCGGCCAGCGCCGCCTGACACACCTTCTGGTCCGCGAGCATCCGCTCGAGCCGCTCTTTCCCTTCTGCTTCCGCCTGCTTGAACTCCGCCTGCGCGTCGGCCCACCGCTTGTCCACGGCGGGCAGGGCGGCGGTCCGCTCCTCGATCTCCGTGATCGCGGCGAGGATGGCGTCTTCGGTGTCGTTCTTGATCGCGGTGGCGTGGGCGATCTCTGCCGTCTTCGCGTCGAACTCCTTCTTGGACGCCGCCGAGTGGATGTCCGTCTGGAGCTTCCCGAGCCGCTGCTCGGTCTGCTTCAGCGTCCCCTCGTCGTCCTTCTGCTTGAGCTTCAGCTTCTTGATCGTGTCGTAGGCGTCCTTGTGGGCCTGCTCCTCGTCGGCGAGTTTCTTCTGGCGGATCTTCGTCACCCGCGGGCCGAGGTCGATCTCGCTCTGCAGTTCGCGGAGGTGCTTGCGGAGCCGGTGGCACTCCTTCAGGATGGGCGGGACGGGGGTGCTCATCGGTGCGGCTCCTGTCGGATGCGAAGCCTTATCCTACGAACCCGACGACCGGCGGGCCGCGGACGGGCGACGCTCAGCCTTTGGTGTCCGTGAGGACGACGCGGCCGGGCTTGTCGCGCTGGAAGATCTTCACCCCGTCACGGGTGACCTTGCTGCCGCGGGCGTCGACCCACATCAACTTCGGCAGTTGGCTCAGCCCTACGAGGCCCGCGTCGCCGACGGACGTGTCCGCGACGGACAGCCGGACGAGGTCCTTCATATTCGCGGCCACTTGAAGGCCTCGGTCGGTGACGCCGGTCGCCCGCAGGTCGAGGTACTGGACGCCGGTGCGGGCCGCGAGGGCGGCGACGCCGGCGTCCGTCACCGCGGGCGAATTCACCACCACCAGCCGCACCTTGGCCGCCGCCGGGTCGGACTTGCTCCGCTCCAGGTCGGCGTCCGTCCAGGCGTTCGGCGGGCGGAAGAACTTCTGGTCCTCGGGGGTCAGCAAGACGGTCCCCTTGTCGACGAGCACCGCCAGGACCGACACGGGGCCGGACGGGAGTTGCGTCGTGTCCCGCAAAGCGGCCGGGTTCCCCTCCACGCGGACGGCGTACCCCCGCCGCACCGCCCAGTCCGCGAGGGCGCGGCCGCCGTCCGGGTTCGACCCGGACACCGGGGCGGTCGCGGGGGGCGGGGCCGGCGGCTCGGGGGCCGTCGCGGGGGGGAGGTCGGACTGGTACGACAGGGCGGCGAAGAACACGCCCGCGGCGGCGGTGGCGAATACCAGGGCGAGGACCGGCGTCCACGGGAACCGACGCCGACGCAGCCGGTACGAACTCGACGACCCGAACTCGTCCCGCTCGGCGAGCGGTTCCGGAAGGGCGGCGACACGCGGGGCGGGTGGCGGCGCGACCGCGGACGGGGTCTGCGGGGCCGTCGGCGGCGGCACCGGGGCCAGGGCCTCGGCCACCTCCCGCGCGGTGGCGTACCGGGCGGCGGGGTCTTTCCTCAGCAGCTTGTCGATGACGGTCGCCAGCGGTTCGGTCACGTCCGGCCGGGCGGCCCGCAGCGGCGGCGGCTCCTCGGTCACGACGCGGGTCAGCGTCTCGACCGCGTTCTTGCCGAGGAACGGCGACTTCCCCGCGAGCAGGTGGTACCCGACCGCCCCCAGGCTGAACAGGTCCGTCCGGGCGTCGACCGGCAGCCCGCGGGCCTGCTCCGGGGCCATGTACGCGGGGGTGCCCAGGACGGTGCCGGCCCGGGTCAGGTTCGTCTCGGCCTGCGGGTCGCGGGCGAGCCCGAAGTCGAGCACCTTCACCCGCCCGGACGGGACTTCCAGCCACAGGTTGGACGGCTTGATGTCGCGGTGGACCAGACCGGGGACATGGGCGGCGGCGAGCCCGAGGGCGGCCTCGCGGACGATCCGCTGGGCCTCGGGAACGGCGACCGGCTCGGGGGCCTTGAGCCGGTCCTCGACGGACATGCCGGCGAGGTACTCCATCGCGATGTACGGCACGCCGTCGTCTTCGCCCACGTCGTACACCGCCACGACGTGCGGGCTCTGGATCCGGGCCATCGCCCGGCCTTCGCGGAGGAACCGCTCCCGCGAGATCGGGTTGGCCGCCGCCTTTGCCAGCATGACCTTGACGGCCGCGTCCCGCCCGGCGGCGGCGTCCGTGCCGAGGTACACGACCCCCATCCCGCCCTCGCCGATCCGGCGGACGATGCGGTACGGGCCGATGCGCTCGGGCAGGTCGGCGGTCGCGGACTTCCCGCGGCTCCGCTTGGGGGGGTCGGCCATGTGGGCGGCTTCACGAACAGCGAGGTGCGGTCATCATACCCGGCCGCACCGCTGCCGCCAGTCGCCGGTTGCTCAGTCCGCGAACGACGAATCCCCCTTGGCGTCGAGCTTGTCGCTCTTCTTCTCGAACCGGAACTCGGCCTGGAGCAGCTCCAGGGCCGCGGTCCGGGTCGCCTTGCGGAGTTCGTCCTGGTGCCGGGTGAACACGGCCTGGGCCAGCTCCCCGGCCGGCGGGGACGGGTACACCAGGTAGCCGAAGTCGTCCGTCGAGCGGTCGAACCGGCTCTCCAGCACCGCGACGTAGTAGGTGTCCTCGGAGGCGTCGGCGAGGACGACGCTGGTGGACACGGGCTTGTCCTTCACGTCCAGCAGGGTCTGGGTCATCTTCGGGCCGGGGAACGGGATGTCCGCGGACGGATTGACCGTGAACGGCCCGACCTGCCGCCGGCCGCCGGCCTGCATCATCGACGCGAAGTCGGTCAACTCGACGATCGGCGCGACGTTGTTGATCTGGAACTTCCGCACCCGGTCGCGGGCCGCCTCGGGCTCGAACTGGCCGCGGAAGCCGGCCCAGATGTCGAGCAGCTGGCCGGACACCTGAACCGGGTTGTCGCCGATCGCCCCCGTCTTCTTCGCCAGGTCCTCGGCCGCCTGCTTCGCGAGTTCGCGGGCCTTCATCCGCTTCCACGCGGCTTCCGTCTTGGCCTTCACGCCGGGGGCGTTGAAGTCCCGCGGGGCCTCGGCCGGCTGCTCGGCGGACCGCCACACCAGGAAGATCGGGTCCAGCCCGAACCAGTTCTCGAACGGGAACGGGTACGGCTCCGGGCTGAACAGCGACGTGGCGGGCACCGGCTGGCGGGTCTCCGGGCTCGTCGTGAAGAAGAACCGCGGGCCGAACGGGACCGGGGCCCCGAGGTTCGCGTGCGGGGCGGGGAGCCGGTCCTTCAGCGGCTTCAGGCCGGGGTCGTCGCCCATCGAGTACTGGTCGTCGAACCGCGTCGACGCGCCGGACTTCAGCCCGCGGTCCTTCACGAACTTCTCGATGAACGCCTTCGCCTCGGCCTGCTTTTCGGGCTTCGAGCCGATCTTCGCAAGCTCCTCGCTGAACTTCTTCACGTCCGCGGTCACGACCGACTTACTCAGGGTCTTCATGAACTCGGATTCGAGGTACGGCCGGACCACGTCGAGCGGCAGCGGCTTCGGCAGCCGGGCCGCGATGACGCCGACGTCCCCGAACTTCTCGACGAACAGCGTCGACGGCGCGAGCGCGACCGCGAGCCCCTTCGCCCGCTCCTGGCGGTCGTACACGGCGGCCGTCTGCTCGAACACGAGCGCCGGCGTCAGCGGGGAGCCGAACGTGAACTGCGACCCGAACGCGGCCCCGGCCATCGCCGCGAGGTTCTGCGGCTTGACGAGGGTGGCGTCCGCCGGGCTCGCGGGCAGGGAGAACGGCCCGCCCCGCTCGAAGTAGTGCGACTGGAGCTGGTTCTCGGCCGCCTTCTTGTAGTTCGAGTAGGTGTTGGCCAGCACCGGGTCGGCGGCCGTGGCCGCGGCCTTGTCGAAGGCGATGGCGTAGGCGGGCACGAGTTCCGCCAGCAGCAGGTGCCACGGGGCCTTCGCGGCCAGGGTCATCTGCTTGTAGATCTTCTCGGTTTCGGCCTTGTAGAACGGCTCGTTGCCCGTGATTTCGAGCCACCCGAGTTGCAGCCGCCGCGGCTCCTTCAGGCCGATCACGGGGTTCGTCGGGCTCGGCTCGACGTTCTTCGCCTTGGCGAAGAGGTCGCGGAGTTCCTGCTCGGTCGGCTTGGCCGTAACCTTGTCCAGGTAGTTCTCGGCCGGCACGGAGATGACGCCGAACCGGGCGGTGGAACACTGGTCCTGGTAGTAGCGGAAGTAGTCGAACGGGGCGTCGAACCCGCGGCCGCCGTCGTTGGAGCGGGCGAACCCCTGGCCCATCACGGCGGCCTGGGCGGCCCGGACGCGGAACTCGTCCGCGAGGGCGGATTCGAGCAGGTCCATCGAGAACCGCGGCTTCTTCCGCAGGTCCGCGAGGATCGCGTTCAGGTCATCCCCGCTCACCCGGCCGTGGAACTCGTGGGAGACGAGGTCGTTCGTGTCCTTCTGGGTGAGCGTCACCCCGAGCTTGTCCGCCTTCCGCTTCCAGAGCATGAAGTCGATGACGTCGCGGTTCGAGTCGTTCGGCTGGTTCGAGAAGTACAGCCCGTTCGGCGAGCCGTACACGCTCAAGAGGAGGTCGACGAGGTAGATGCCGGCCTGGGCGAACTCCTTGTCGTCCGGCTTCGCCTTGGGGTTGAGGATGATCGCGCGGAGCGGGTCCTTCGTGAACCCGGCGAACTGGCGGATGAAGTCCGGCGGCAGCCGCAACCGGCCGAGCGTGCTGCGGAGGGTCGCCGCCCCCTGGACCGCCTGCCGGTGCTCGGCGCTGACACGGCTCATCGATTCGAGCAGGTACTTTTCGAGCCCGTTCATCGAACTGATGGCGGCCGCGGACATGTACTGGTTGGCGATGATCCGCCGCTCGCGGACCTTGGCGACCTCGAACTCCGTGACCTTCGACCCGTCGATGACGGCCAGGACCTCGCCGCCGCCGCGCTTGTCGCCGAGCCAGCGGGGGAGCCACTGGAAGATGTCCCCCTGTCCGAACGACAGGGTGAACATGAACATGATGAACACGGTCAGGATCGCGAACAGAATCCGCTGGTTCCGGCGGAATACGTCGAACGGGTTGAAAGCCATTGCCGGACCTCATGTTACGGCGAGCGTCGTGCTCCGCGGTCGACCCGCCGGGCTTGACTTCCGCGGGATCGCTGTACTAACTGTGAGGGGAGTTTTGCCGACCCCAATTCCCGGATTGTAGGGATTCTTCGGGTCGCAACAACGGCAGCGCGACCGATCTCGGACCCTCTCCCCTTGGGGGAGGGGGTGGCCGTCAGGCCGGGTGAGGGGAAGGCCCCAACAGGAAAGTTCCCCTAGGGTGGGTCGAGCCGGCTTTGCGGCGAAGACCCACCGGAGAGGTAAGCGATTGTTGCCGGGCCGGTGGGTCTTCGCGAAGCGCTCGACCCACCCTACAAGAAGAATCGCGGTTTGAACCGAATCCGCCCGCTCCCGACTCTAACGCCGTACCGCCTTTGCTTCCGCAACACGAGGTTCCGCCGGTGCCCAGCCCCCGCAAGAAGCCCGCCCCCGAAGCCGCGGCCCCGAAGAAGGCCGCCCCCAAGAAGGCGACGACGACCGCCGTCCGCAAGGCCCCGACCCGTGCCAAGAAGGCCGCCCCGGAGGAACCGGTCGCCCCGCGGATCACCCCGAACGGCAGCGGCAACTACGACCTCGTCGTCGTCGAGTCCCCGGCGAAGGCGAAGACCATCAACAAGTACCTCGGCAACAAGTACAAGGTCCTCGCCAGCTACGGCCACGTCCGCGACCTCGCCACCGGGCGGAAGCAGAACGGCGAGGAGATCGCCGGCATCCGCATCAACGACGGCTGGAAGCTGCGGTACCTCGTGGACGCGGGCTCCAAGAAGAAGGTGCGCAAGGGCCGCCGCACGCAGCAAGACATCCTCGACGAACTCGGGGCAGCCGCCGTCAAGGCGAACCGCGTCCTCCTGGCGAGCGACCCCGACCGCGAGGGGGAGTCGATCGCCTGGCACATCGCCGACGCGCTGAACCTCGACCCGGAAAAGACGTACCGCATCCGGTTCAACGAGATCACGAAGGGCGCGATCCAGCAGGCGCTGTCGCAGCCCGAAGCGATCGACATGGACCGCGTGAAGGCCCAGGAAGCCCGCCGGGCGATGGACCGCGTCGTCGGCTTCCCGCTGTCCGGGTTGCTCGGCGACAAGGTGACGCGCGGCCTCAGCGCGGGCCGGGTGCAGTCCGTCGCGGTGAAGCTGATCGTCGACCGCGAACGCGAGATCGAGGCGTTCAAGACGGAAGAATACTGGAAGATCACCGCCCTGCTCGCCCCCGAGGGCAGCGGCGTGAAGTGGAACGCCGACCCGAAGCGGTCGAAGATTCTGGCGAAGAAAAAGAGCGACGAGAAGACCGACGCCGCGAAGTCCGACGCCGACGCGGAGCCGGAAGCGGACACGGAAACGCCGGAACCCGGCAACGAAGCCACCGCCGCGCCGCCGGAAAAGGCGGGGATTCCCGCACCGCCGGCCGGTTCGTTCCTGTCCGAACTCGCGAAGTGGAACGGGGCCGACCCCGTCCTGAAGACTGAAGCGGATGCCGACGCGATCGAGACGGCGCTGCGGAACGTCCCGTTCGTGGTGTCGAAAATCGAGCAGAAGGACCGGCAGGAGAAGCCGTCGCCGCCGTTCACGACCTCGACGCTGCAACAGCAAGCGAGCCTGCGCCTGCGGTTCCCCGTGAGCCGAACGATGCAGACCGCCCAGAAGCTGTACGAGGGCGTCGAACTCGGCCGGGAAACCGTCGCGCTCATCACCTACATGCGGACGGACAGCACGCGGATTTCGCCGGACGCGCTGAAGAGCGTCCGCGACTACATCCCCGGCGAGTTCGGGGCCAAGTACCTTCCGGAGAAGGCGAACGTCTACGCCTCCGGGAAGTCCGCGCAGGAAGCTCACGAAGCGATCCGCCCGACGGACGTGACGATCACCCCCCGCCGGGCCGAATCCCTCGGGCTCGGCGGCGACCAGTTGCGGCTCTACACGCTCATCTGGCAGCGGTTCGTCGCCAGCCAGATGGCCCCCGCGCTGTTCGCCGTCACCAGCGTGGAAATCACCGCCGGGCCGGGGCTGTTCCGCGCCACCGGGCGGATCATGAAGTTCGACGGCTACCGCAAGGTCATGCCCGCCGGGAAGTCCGAGGACACCGAACTGCCGATGCTCCGCGAGGCGATGAAACTCGCGAAGCTCGACCTGTTCGAGACCCAACACTTCACCCAGCCGCCGCCGCGGTTCAACGAGGCGTCGCTGGTGAAGCAACTGGAAAAAGAGGGCATCGGCCGGCCGTCGACCTACGCGAGCATCATCGAGACGATCCAGAACCGCGGGTACGTGAAGCAGGAAAGCCGCCGGTTCTTCGCCACCGGCACGGGCAAGGTCGTGACGGACCTGTTGGTCGCGCACTTCCCGAACATCATGGACATGAAGTTCACCTCGCACTTCGAGGAGGAACTGGACGACATCGAGACCGGCAAGCACCAGTACGCGGAGGTGCTCGACGAGTTCTGGACGCCGTTCTCGCAGGCGCTCCAGAAGGCGGAAGTCGAGATGCCCCAACTCAAGGGCATCGAACTCCCGGAGAAGTGCCCGGAGTGCGGCAAGCCGCTGCTGCAACTGTTCAGCGCCAAGACCGGCAAGCCGTTCGTCGGGTGCAGCGGGTACAGGGACGACCCCAAGTGCTCGTACATCAAGCCGGAAGAGGGCGAGGCCCCGCGTGCCCGGCCGACGGTGACGGACATCAAGTGCCCGGCGTGCGGCAAGTTCATGGTCCGCAAGGAAGGGCGCTTCGGCGTCTTCTTCACCTGCGAAGGCGCGCCGGACTGCCCGACGACGATGAACCTCGGCGACGACGGCGTGACCGTCCGCGTCACGGCGCTGCCGAGCCCGCACCCGTGCCCGAAGTGCGAGAAGCACAAGCTGCTGCTGAAGGAGAGCAAGGCCGGGAAAAAGTACCTCCAGTGCCCGGACGCGAAGTGCAAGTACGCCGTCGATGCGGACGCGAGCGGCAACCCGGTCATCCCCCCGGACACCGGCATCGCCTGCGACAAGTGCGGCAAGCCGATGGTGATCCGCACCAGCTGGCGCGGCCCGTTCCTGTCCTGCACCGGCTACCCGAAGTGCCGCAACGCGAAGTCGATCAACGCGGAGTTGAAGGAGAAGCTCAAGGACATCCTGCCGCCGATGCCGGAGAAGAAGGCGGCGGCCGCGAAGCCGGGGTTGCCCGCCGTCGAGGTGAAGGAGGAGTGCCCCGAGTGCGGCAAGCCGATGCGACTGCAGAAGTCCCGCTTCGGCGGCCGCTATTTCCTGGGGTGTACGAACTATCCGACGTGCAAGGGGACTGCCAAGGTGTCGCCGGCCCTGCAGGAGAAGATCACCGCCGCGGAAGCGGTCGGGGCCGGGAAGTGATCGCGTCGGGGGTCAGACTGGGTGCATTCGGTCAACCTGATCTTCCGAGTCGCTTTTTTGCCGCGGAGCGGCGTTCGTCTGTAGCCCCACGCGGAAGCGTGGGTTGTCGGGGTTCATCCCACTAACCGAGCACTGGAGGGGTGTTCGATTCGCCACGGACGCCCCTACGGGGCTGGCTGGATGAGTCGATTGTCTGACCCCACGCTTCCGCGTGGGGCTACAGACGAACGCCGCTCCGCGGCTACAGCATAAGATCAAACTTCGCCACGAGCGGTGTATCCTGACCCGAAAGCGTGAGCTGACCTACGCTCAACTCGAACGATTCCTCAAGAAACTGGGATACATCCGTCGCGAAGTGAAGACCAAATTCCGGGTCTACAAGCACCCCGTCGGCTCCCTGATCGCCATTCGCGAGCTTCCGGATTCCGCGCCGATGAACAGCTTCCACCGGGCCATCGTCGAAACCGAACTGCGGAACTTCACGCTGGGGGAACTCCCGCAGCCCCGCGCCGCGAAGCCCCGCAAATCGCCCGCGAAGCCCGCGCCTCGCACGGCAGCCGCCACCGAGCGAACCGCCCCCAAAACGAAGCACCCGTCCCAGACCTGAAGCGCATGGACCGCTCCAACCACTACGAAGCCGCGTTCGAGGCGTTCCTCCGCGACCGCGGCGTCGGCTTCGTGGCGGTGGACGAGGCGCACCGCAGCACGCTCGGCGAGGGTCCGGTGAAGTCCGTCGACTTCATCATCGTCGATTCCGCGAAACTCGTGGTGGACGTGAAGGGCCGGCGGTTCCCCGGCGGGACGGCCGAGAACCCGCGGAAAGTCTGGCAAAACTGGTCCACGGAAGACGACATCGACGGCCTCGCACGCTGGGCGGCGCACTTCGGGCCGGGGTTCCGCGGCGTGCTGGCGTTCGTGTACCACCTCGCCCCGCCGTTCGACGTGCGGCCCGGCACGCCGGACGCCTTCGCCTTCCGCGGCACCACGTACCTGATGCGGGCCGTCGACGTCGCGGCGTACCGCGCCGCGATGCGGCCCCGCAGCCGGCGGTGGAACACGGTTCACCTCTCGACGGGCGACTTCCAGCGGCTCGTGCGGCCGTTCTCGGCGTTCCTGACGCCCGACCCCGCGGATAGCCCCGCACGGCCGGTTGCCGTAAACTGACGACGCGGACATCGCCCCGGTCCCGGTCCGCCGCCCTCGAACCCCCTTATGCCCCCTGCCGCGAGTGGATTCCTGGTCGTTCGCCGCGACGACGGTTTCGGCGACGTGTACCCCCTTCAAGACGGGCACCTGTACACCGCCGGCCGGTCGCCGGACAGCCGCATCGTGTTGAAGGACGACCTGTGCAGCCGCCGCCACGCGGAGTTCTACAAGGACGCCGACGGCTGGGTGCTGCGCGACCTCGGCAGCCTGAACGGGTCGCAGATCAACGACCGCGTCGCCCGCGGCGACACCCACCTCAAGGTGAACGACGCGGTCAAGTTCGGCCGCACCGTCCTGGTCTACGTCGAAACTCTGGAGCAACTCCCCGCGATCCCGACCAGGTCGAAGAAGGGGTCCAACTCCGACGGGCTGGAGATCGTCCGCCGGATCGGCCGCACGAAGTACATCCCGCCGCCGCCGAACGCCCCGCCGGACGCCACGCAGACCCTTCAGCCCGCCCCGCCGACCGAGCGGATGCTGCCGCGCGTCTCGACCTCCGACGCGCTGCCGGTGCTGTACCGCCTCGCGCTCGATTCCGCGGAAGCGAAGACGCTGGCCGAACTCGCGGAACTCGTCGTCGACGCGATCCTCGTTTCGACTCCCGCCGCCGTCGTCGCGGTGCTGGCGTTGAAGGAGGGGAAGGAACTCGAACCCGTCGTCTACCGCACCCGCTCGGCCGGGGCATCGCCGACGTACCACAAGGTTTCCCAGTTCGTCAGCCGGGAAGTGCTGTCCACGAAGCAGGCGGTTCTCGCCGAAGACGTGGACGTCGACCGACACCTGAAGAACCGCGAGAGCCTGGCGGACATGCACGTCGCCAGCCTGATCTGCGCCCCGGTGATTCACGAGGGGCAGGTGCTCGGGCTGCTGCACCTTTACTGCACCGTCACGAACGTCCGGCTGAACCAGGACGACCTCGAGTTCGCGATGGCGGCGGCGCACCAGCTCGCGCACGTCTGGCAGGGGCTCCGGCGGCAGCAGGGGCTCAGCGTCGAGAACGCCGCGCTGCGCGACCAACTCCGGGTCGAAACGGAACTCGTCGGCGGCAGCCCGGCGTTGCGGCACATCGAGGAGCAGATCGGCCGCGTGGCGGCCACGAAAGCCACCGTCCTGATCCGCGGCGAGAGCGGCGTCGGCAAGGAACTCGTCGCCCGGGGGATCCACTACAGCAGCCCGCGGAAGGAAGCGCCGTTCGTCTGCCTGAACTGCGCCGCCCTCACGGAGACGCTGCTGGAAAGCGAGTTGTTCGGCCACGAGAAGGGTTCGTTCACCGGGGCCACCGAGCGGATGATCGGCAAGTTTGAAGCGTCCGACACGGGCACGATCTTTCTCGACGAGATCGGCGAGATGGCGGCCAACACGCAGGCCAAGCTCCTCCGCGTGCTCGAAGGCCAGCCGTTCGAGCGGGTCGGCGGCAACACGCCGATCAAGGTCGACGTCCGCGTCGTGGCCGCCACGAACCGGCCGCTCGAAGAGGGCGTCCGCAACGGCACCTTCCGAAAAGACCTGTACTTCCGGCTACAAGTCGTGCAGATCGACGTGCCCTCCTTGCGGGAGCGGGTCGACGACGTGCCGCTGATCGCGGAGCACTTCTTGAAGCGGTTCGTGCGGGAGACGGGCCGGAAGATCAAGGGCTTCAGCACCGCCGCCGTCAAGAAGATGCAGGGCTACCACTGGCCCGGCAACGTCCGCGAACTGCGGAACGTCGTCGAGCGGGCCGTCGCCCTCGGCTCCGGGCCGTTCATCGAGGAGGGGGACATCTGGCTCTCCCCGCTCGAATCCGGCCCGGCGTCGGACGTGGTGACGGACGCGTACCGGCCGCTGTCGCTGGAAGAAATCGAGCGCGAGCACATCACCCGGACGCTCGAGCACACGGACTGGAACAAGTCGCAGGCGGCGGGCATCCTCGGCATCGAGCGGTCGACGCTGGACCGGAAGATCAAGGCGTATGACTTGAAGCGGTGAGTCAGGCGGCCGGTTGGGAAAGCGGCTGCGTCTCGTTGAGCAATCGGCGAGTGATGTCGGACAAGGCCTTGACCGTCAAGCCGAGCGAACTGGCATCCGTCCCGTCGTTCGCGAAACCGTGAGCGAAGTAGTTTCGCAGTTTTGAGGCCTGCTCGGCGAGCCGGAATTCGTCCGGTGTCAATGCGCCCGCCGAATAGAGTTCCCGCAAGACCTGACGCGGCGGGCTGCCCCACCCCGCCTGGCCACCCGTCGCGCGAAGCCGAATGCGCATCGTGGATTCGAGCGCCGCCCATGCCGCCAGGATCGCGGCTTGCGGATATCCCAACTCGGTCAGTTCCCCGGCTTGGTCAAGCGACCGCACGATGTCCGCGTCACTCAGATCCTGGGCGTCTTTCCCCTCCCGCACGTCTTCTGATTCCGCTTCCAAAACGGCCAGATCGAACCGCCAACCGGGAATCCCGGCCGTCACCCGGGCGTAATCAGCGACGGCTGGGTCGCCGGCCAGTTCAGACCGGTTCTTCCGAACGGCCACCAACACGCCTTCGCCCGCCCGCTGCCCAAGCAATTCGACTTGAAACCCCCTCGCGAACTCGGGGAGTTGGTCTGGCGTCGGATGTACGACGACCCCGTACCCTCGCGCCCGGTAACGATCGGCCAGTCGGTTGAGTTCCAGTTCCATGAGATCACGTCGGAAGAGGGAAGGGGTCCACCGCGTCTTCGAGGCGGATGTAGACGAAATCTTTGCCCGCCTGGACTGAAGTAACGACGAGTTCTGAGACGCCCACAAAGACGAACGGATCATAGATCCGAACATGCGTCAGTCCGCCTGACGGATTTGGCGGTCGTTCTCATAAACGATCGCTTGTAACGCATCGAAAATCGGCTTCGACATGTTGTCCACGTCGAGTGTCGGGTTCTCACCCGTGTGAAAATTGATGATGACAACCTTCAATTTACCTTGAAGCGGCGGACCCACCCAGAGCTTTTTCGCCTCGGCCGCGATGGCACTTCGCCAAGCCTAGAGCGCAGGCGAGCCCGTCGACTGGTTGGAGATCGGCACCCCGATGACGACGAATTCGACGTGCATGGCTCACACCTGCATGTCTGAGATCCCCACCTACCGCTTCTTCTTTTTCTTCTTCCGCTCCTCGGCACGGTCCTTGGCGGTCTTGCGCTTGCCGGTGTCGCCCTTCGTGCGGATGTTCTGCAACCCTTGCGGGCCGAACGCGCCCATCTTGCCGAGGCCCGTCACCATCTTCATCCGCTGCCAGATGGACATGCTCGCCATCTGCTTCATCAGCACCCGCACCTGGTCGAACTGCTGGAGGAACTGCTTGATCTCGTGCGGCTCGACGCCGCTGCCCTCCGCGATGCGCCGGCGGCGGGACTGGTCGATGATGTCCGGGTTGGCGCGTTCCTTCTTCGTCATCGAGTCGATCATCCCCTGCACGCGCTTCAGGGCGTCTTCGGGGTCTTCGCCGGCGGGGATCATGTCGCTCATCCCCG
>CAYUHJ010000167.1:0-13919 GCA_964444365.1 uncultured Alcaligenaceae bacterium
CCGTACACGTCCGCCCGCGGACGATTACGTCCCCCAGCTGTTCGCGGACCTCCTGGGCCGTGAGCAGGCTGAACATGAGTGGCCCGACGCCCTTCATGGGTCGGGTCGCGGGTTCGACCTTCGGTGGCGTCCGGCCCGGCGTGAACGAGCGGTCGAGGTAGGCGTCGAAGAAGCGGATCGCGTCCTTCGCGGCCCGGTCGTCGCCCGTCGCCCGGGCGTAGGCCGCGTTCGCCATCGCCGCGAACGCCTCGCTGTAGGCGTACCGCCGCATCCGCAGCGGCCGGCCGTCGCGCGTCACGGTGAAGTACAGCTTGCCCTCCGGAGACGCCCCGTGCCGGCGGAGGAACTCGATCCCACTTCTCGCCGCGTCGAGCCACTCCGGGTTCCGTTCCACGGTGTTGACCAGGGTGGCGAAGGTCCACGCCCCGCGCCCCTGGAACCAGACCGACTTGTCGGTGTCGATCACGGTCCCGTCGCGGTCGAGCGCGGTCAGGTACCCGCCGTGCTCGCGGTCCAGCCCGTGCCGCAGCCAGAACGGGATCACGTCGCCGAGCAAGGCGTCTCGGTACGTTTCGGCGAGGGCCGAACGGCCCTCCGGCTTCGTCACGTCCACGGGCTGGTTTCCTGTCGAGTGCGGCTCTACTCCAGGACCCACTCCAGCGGGAACCGGGCGAACACGAGGCCCTCGCCGTTCTCGTACACGACGCCGATGCGCCCATCTTTCAGCACCGTCAGGCACGAGTACATGGCCGTGCCGGGGTCGAGCAGCTGGCCGTCGCTCCAAGTCTTGCCGCCGTCGTTGCTCGCCCGGATCGTCAGGCGGTCGCGCCGCTTCGCGTTGTTCGGGTTGGACAGGACCAACTCGCCGTGCGGGTGGCTGATGAGGCTCGCCATGCACGTCGGGTCGGTCACGGCGAGCCAGTGCTCGCCCCACTTGCCCGCGGTAATCGTGTCCTTCCACTCCCAGCGCGCCCAGACGCGCTTGCCGCCGCGGCTTTCGTTCCGCATCGAGAGCAGGAGCGACCCGTCGGCCGTCTCGGCGATCGCGCACTCGCTGGTGGGCGGGCCGTCCGGAGCCGCAGCCGGCGAGATCGTCCAGTTCTTCCCGCCGTCGGTGCTCGCGACGAAGCAGGAGTGCGGGACCTTGTCCTTGCCCTTGTACTGGGCCGGGAAGACGAGGGTGCCGTCCTTCAACTGGATGCCGTTGCCCGGCCCCTGGAAGCACAGGAGCCAGTCCTTGTCCTTCACCTGCGGCGTGATGCTCACCGGCTTCGACCACGTCAGGCCGTCGTCGGTGCTCTGGCAGATGACGAACTGGCCGGTCTCGTCCGGGGTCAGGCCGGGGCCGCTCCCGAACCACGCCCGGTTGCCCTTCGACCAGAGCGCCGCCACGAAGATCGTTCCCGTCTTCCGGTCGACGAGGACCGCCGGGTCGCCCACACCGTTGCCGCGCGAGCCGGCCTCGCCGGCGTCGTAGTCCATGATCCGCTTCGTCTCACTCCACGTCTTGCCGTCGTCCGTCGACCGCATCATCCCCACGTCGATGTCGCCGGGCAGGTCCGCCCCGTTCTTGTGGCGAAGGTCGAACACGGCAACGAGCGTCCCTTTCGGCGTCGTGGCCAGTCCGGGGATGCGGTAGGTGTGGACCTTGTCGTCGCCGTTCTTCCGGAGGACTGTGCGGAAGAGCCGGGGGTCGTCGGGGAGCGGCTTGCGCGGGTCGCCGGACGGGGGCTTCCCGGACGGAGTCGCCGACTCCGGCGCGGGTTGAGGTGCGGGACTCTTGGCTTCCACCCAGGCCAGGGGGAATCTCGCCGCCTTGATGTCCGCCCCGGCTTCGTACAGGCACACGATCCCGCCGTCGGGGAGGACCGTCAGGTCCGAGTACGCACTCGGCCCCGCGTCGAGGGTGCGACGGACCGGCCAGGTCTTGCCGTCGTCGCGGCTGAGCAGGATCGACAGGTTCTCCCGCTTGCCCGTGCCGCCGGGCACTTCGTTGCCGTCTTTGTCTCGGGGCAACGTGTGCGGGCTCGAAAGGATCACGGTTCCCGGCTTCTTCGGGTGTGCGACGACACTCGCCATGCATCTGGGTTCCCAGAGTTCGTGATGAAACTCGGGTTTGCTCCACTGCGTGGCCCCGTTCGCGCTGTAGGAGACGATCTTTCGGTTCGGTTTCGAGTAGTTCCGCGACACGAGGAGCACTCGGCCGTCGGAACACTCGGCGAGCATCGTCTCGTTCGGGCTGACGAAGCCGGTCTCGTTGGGGACCGCAATCTCGCCGGCCTTCCAGGTCTTGCCGGCGTCGTCGCTGTAGATGGTGCCCGCAGCGGACGGGCCGTGGTCGCCGTCTTTGCCGTAGGCCAGCCAGATCGGAACCACGAGCCGCCCGGACTTCAGTTGGATGCCGTGCCCCGGCCCCGTCGCGATCACCTTCCAGTCGTACGTCTTGCGAAACGGACCAAACGTGTCGGTGATCTCCTCCGGCCGACTCCAGGTCTTCCCGTCGTCGCTGCTTCTCATGGCGAAACAGCGGGCGTAGTTCACACAGTAGAGGAAGAGAATGTCGCCCGTGTCGCGGTCGACAACGGCCACGGGGTTGTTGACGGTTTGCGTTCGCTCGCCACCGATCTTCTTGTGCAGGTCGTCTTCGATTCGGTCGCCCGTGTGGGCGATGTGTTGTGCGTCGGCCCAGGTTTTCCCGCCGTCCGTGGACCGGCGGAGGTGGACTTCGATCTCGCCCCAGTCCGAACTGCCGTTCTTCCGAGCCTCGCAGTACGCCAGCAGCGTGCCCGCCCGGGTGACGACGAGGCCGGGGATGCGATACCGCTTGACCCCGCTCATCCCGGCCGGGAAGACGTCGGCCCTCTCGAGGCTCGGCTCGGTCGCGGGGGCCGGAACCGCCAGCAGGAGGACAAGCAGGCTGCACGCGGATCGCATGGGGAACCTCGGTCGGGGGGGCGGGTCGGGATCGCGTCACGGCACGGGGCGGCGGTGGGTTCGCAGGTGTTCCAGCACCGTCTTGCGGCCCTTCCGGATGTGATCGCTCATCAGCCGGCGGGCGGTGTCGGCGTCCCGGTTCCGCAGTGCCTCGGCGATGGCGGTGTGGTCGCGGCAGGTTTCTTCCGCGAGAGCGAGCGTCAGGATCGCGGCACGGTGCCGCTGCACCCCGAACACCTGCCCGAGTGCCCGGTAGTCGTCGATGACTTTCGCGAGCAGCCGGTTGCGGGCGGCGTCGACGATGATCTGGTGGAACCTCGCCTCGCCGTCGAGCCAACGCTCGAACATCCCGTCCGTCGCCCGGCACGACTTCTCGCGGCGGATCGCCGACAGAACGGCCTCGAATTCGTCCCGGACCGCATCCAGGGCCTCGAGTTGGTTCGGCGTCATGTTCCGGGCGGCCTCGGCGGCGGCACAACTCTCGACCGCTTCCCGGAGGACGAACAGGTCCTCCAGGTCCTGCAGACTCGACGTGCGGACGAACGCCCCGGCACCGGGCACGTGTTCGACCAGCCCGTCGGTCGCCAGCCGGTGGATCGCCTCCCGCACCGGGGCGAGGCTGACGTTCATCTCCTGAGCGAGTGCCCGGTTCACGAGCTGTGCCCCGGCTTCCAGTTCGCCGGAGAGCACCTTACGGCGGAGCTCCCGGTAGGTTTTTTCGGACAGTGTGTCTTGCACGGCGGTTCCGCCACTCGTAGTCTCTCTGAGACCCGCGGTGTTCGAACATGATCGAACACTGCTCATTCTCGACACGAGGTCGGTCGGCGTCAAGTGGAAAGCGGGGGAATGAATTGGGGAAGGACATGTTGCGGTCGCTCGCTCTCATCGGGCTCCTCCCCCTTCAGGTCGCCGTCGCTGGCGAGGGGGATCGCGTCCCGCCCCTGCCCGACAGGGAAGGGTTCGCCGGGCCGTTCGCCGGCGTCAGCAACGGCGTGCTTGTCGTGGCCGGTGGGGCCAACTTCCCCGACAAGAAGCCGTGGGACGGCGGCAAGAAGGTGTGGTCCGACGCCGTGTTCGTGCTGGACAAGCCGGACGGGAAATGGGCCGTCGGCGGCAAGCTGCCCCGCCCGCTCGGGTACGGCGTCAGCGTCACCCACGGCGGTGGGGTCGTGTGCGTGGGCGGGAGCGATGCGGTGAGGCACCACGCGGACGCCTTCCGACTGGACTGGCGGGACGGCGAGCTCGTGACCACCAAACTCCCCCCGCTCCCGAAGCCGCTCGCCAACGGCTGCGGGGCGCTGGTCGGCGACACCCTCTACGTCGCCGGCGGGCAGGAGAAGCCCAACGCAACGACCTCGAAGGCGGCATGGCGGCTCGACCTGTCCGCCAGGGAGCCGAAGTGGGAAGCGATCGACGATTGCCCCGGCGGCGGGCGGATGCTGGCAGTCGCCGCCGGGTTCGACGGCTCGTTCTGGCTGGTCGGCGGCGTCGATCTCGTCACCGGTAAAGGCGGGAAGGTGGAACGGCGGTACCTCTCCGATGCCTACCGTTTCACGCCCGGCACGGGGTGGAAGCGGGTCGCCGACCTGCCCCGCGCCGTCGCCGCCGCGCCGTCACCCGCCCCGTCCGACCCCGCTGGCTTCTACCTCCTCGGCGGTGACGACGGCTCCCAGGTGAACGCGGACCCGAAGAAGCATGGCGGCTTCGGCAAGCAAATTCTCCGCTACGACCGCAAGGCTGAGAAGTGGGTCGAAGCCGGCGAGGTGGCCGCCCCGCGGGTCACCGTCCCGTGTGTGGCGTGGGGAAGTTCGTGGCTGATCCCGAGCGGCGAAGTGCGGCCCGGGGTGCGGTCGCCGGAGGTGGCGACCTATACCCCGGCCAAGAAGTAGGACGCCTCCATCCCCACAGGAAGGTCGCACGCGCTCTTTCGGTTCCTCGCAGGCTCTAACTCTGCTTCGCCGGTTCCGGCAGCATCACCTTGGCGGCCGTCGGCGGGAGTTCGAACGGCTGGGCCAGGGCGGCGATCGGTTCCCCGATCTGGGGGATCGAGTCGACCGCCAGCACCCCGAGCCGCTTTTCGGCCGCGAGCAACAGCGTCGGCAGGCGCTCGGGGGTGATGCCCATGAGCCGGCAGCCGGTCGCGTCGACGGCGACGAGGTCCGCGCCCATGACCAGCGCCCCGACGTGCCGGGCGCGGCCGTTCAGCGGGCCGTCCCCTTCCATGCCGGTGATCCCGTCGACGATCGCGAGGTGCGGGGTGTGCGACAGGGCGATGTCGACGATGCTCTGCGGGATCCCCCGCCAGTGGAGTTCGTTCTTCGGCCACCCGTAGCAGCAACCGGGCATCGTGCCGAAGAGGTTCTTCAGCGACAGCGTGGCCCCGGCCCAGTGGTGGGTCTTGAGCTTCGGGAGCGAGACGAACACGTCCGCGCCGACGACGGTGCTCGACATGTACAGGTGGTCGAGCCCGGTGAGCCGGCCGAGGTTCGTGACCTTCACCGGCTCGTCGTGGTTGATGTCGACGAACCGCACGCCGCGGGACCGGAGCACGTCGCCGAGGCCGCTCTCGTTGACGAGGTACGTCACGTTCCGCCAGTGCCCCGGCCCCTCCGCGACGATGATGTCCGCGGCCCCCTCCTTGCGGAACAAGTCGATGATGGCGGCGACGAACCGCGGGTCCGTGTTGATGACCTTGTCGCGGTGGTACTCGACGAGGTTCGGCTTCAGCACGACCCGCTTCCCGGCCACCGGCACCGCCGCGCGGAAGTGCTCGTACTGCTTCGCCAGGACGTCCGCGAGCGGGGCGTCGTAGCCGTCCGCGCGGGCGATGTGGACGGCCGAACTCGCCGGCAGTGCCCGCAAGGTTCCGAGGCCGCGCATGAAGAACCCGCGAACCTTGGACTGGACGCGCTCGACGAGCGACGTGGGGGCCGCCACCGTCGTCGGCAGCCCGTCCGCGGCCAGTCGCGACTTCCCGACGATCGACTCGGCCGCGACGCGCGGGGGGTCCGACAGTTTGAAGGGGTTCCGCCGCCCGGAATCGAGGGCGAGCGCCGCCAGCGCGACCCGCACCGCCCCCGCCGCCAGGCCGGGGTGGGCGGTCGCCTCGGCGGCCAGCGCGTCCCGGATCTTCGCGTCGAGCCCCGCCGCGGCGTCGCCGTGGGCCGACAGCGCCAGCTTCGCCCAGGCGAGGTGGTCGAGGTCGGTCGTGGACGCCGCGTGGTCCCGAAGGTACGCCTTCGCCGCATCGACCCGCGGCTCGCCTGTCACGCCCTGGAGCGCGAGCAGGGCGACGGCCGTCGGCCCGGGGATCGGGTCGGTCGTCTTCCCGAGGATGGACTTGTTCCCGTAGTTCGCGCCGCCGGCGTCGAACGCCCGGTCCAGGAGCAGCCGCAACCCCTCCCGCACGCGGACGTGGTCCCCCCGGCCGGCGGCCCGCAGCGCGAGGCAGGCCCAGGCCGTCGGCTCGACCCACGAGAAGTTTTTCTCCGCCCACGGCCACCCGAGCAGTTGCAGGTCGATGTCCATCTGCGTGTCGAACTCGGGGTCGTTCTTGACCACCAGCCCCTCGGCGGCCAGGAGGAACTCCGCGACCGGGGCGAGCTTCTCGGGGGGGTGCCCCAGGGCGTGCCGGGTGAACAGGACGAGGGCGGTCGGCCACGCGGCCTCCTTCCGCCCGCGGTCCAGCCGGTAGCTGCCGTCGGGCTGCGCGTGGGCGGCGAGCGCCGTCGCGCCCGATTCCACCCACGCGGCGTAGCGGGCCGGGTTCCCGGCGAGGGCGAGTGTCGCGAAGCACGTCGGTTCCGGCTGGGCGGGGAGGCCCGGCTGGTAGCCCCACCCGCCGGCCGGGGAGCCGCACGTCAACAGGCGGTCGAGGATCGCGATCTGATCGGACATGACGGCGTCCCCCCAAAAGCAACCCCCTCCCTCCCGGACCCCTTCCCCGTAGCGGGGAGGGGGAGTCGGATTGGTTTTTCTCCCCTCTCCGCTTCGGGGAGGGGCCGGGGGAGGGGTTGCTTCCCCGCTTCGTGCAGTCAGTCTACAACACCCCCGGTCGGTGGGCGGATCGCAGGGGGACGGTAGAATTCCCCCATCACCAGAGGACTCTCCGTGCGGGTGGCCCACTTCGACTGTTTCAGCGGCATTTCCGGGGACATGGTCCTCGGTGCGCTCGTCGACGCGGGTGTCTCGGCCGACGCGATTCGCACGGCCCTGGATTCGCTCGGCCTGCCGATCACGCTCGAAATCGAGAAGGTGAAGCGGAACGGGATCGCGGCGACGAAGGTGGACGTGATCGCGCCGGACCAGGAGGAATACCGCTTCCTGCCGGACGTGGAGGCGATCATCGCCCGCGGGAAGCTCTCGGATTCGCAGCGAAGTCTTGCGTCTCGGATCTTCCGGAAACTGGCGGAAGCGGAAGCGGACGTCCACGGGGTGCCGGTGGAAAAGGTCCACTTCCACGAGGTCGGGGCGCTCGACAGCATCGCGGACGTCATCGGTTCCGCGGTCGGCCTCGACCTGCTCGGCGTGGAAAAGTTCACCAGCCGCAGCGTGCCGCCGGGGTCGGGGATGGTGAAGTGTGCCCACGGGCTGATGCCGGTGCCCGCCCCGGCGACGGCGAACTTGCTGAAGGGTGTGCCGCTCGCGGCGTCGCCGGTGAAGGGGGAACTCGTCACGCCGACGGGGGCCGCGATTCTGACGAGCGTCGTGACGGAATGGACCGATTCCCCGGTGCTGACGGCCGAGCGCATCGGCTGCGGGGCGGGGACGCGGAACCCCATCGAAGTGCCGAACGTTTTGAGGCTTTTCGTGGGCGAAACCGCATCGGACGCGGAGTCCGACCGCGTGTGGGTGCTGGAAACGAACCTCGACGATTGCCCCGGCGAGGTGATCGGCTTCGCCATCGAGGAGGCGTTCGCGGCGGGGGCGTTGGACGTGTTCACGGTGCCGATTCAGATGAAGAAGCACCGCCCCGGCGTGCTGCTGACGGCCATCTGCGACGACGCGAACCGCGCGGCCGTCGAGCGCGTCCTGTTCCGGGAGACGGCCACGTTCGGCATCCGGCGGACGCTCGCGGAACGCTCCAAGTTGCGGCGGGAAGGGGTGACGGTGGAAACGCCGTGGGGCACGGTGAAGGCGAAGCGCGGCAGCCGGGACGGGATGGACGTGCTCACGCCCGAGTATGAGGATTGTGCGCGGGTGGCACGGGAATATCTCATTGCATTACGGGATGTATACACCGCAGTTACGCAGGCGGGTGCTGACCGTTCTTGACGGTTGGAATCTGGATCGGCTCGATTCGGACCACGTGTTCGCAGCCGACCCGAACCAATCGCTCATAGGGCGCGACACCGGCCGGCCCTGCAACGCCGACCACGATGGAAGTGAGCCCGACGACGCATTGCTCCGGGTGACGAATGTCGTAAACCGTGCCGTCGGCGATGAAGAAACGCAACGGGGTAAACGGCCGCTTTTCGAGGTCTTCGAGAATGTCCGTCGCTTTCATGCCGATCTCCTGAAATCGTGCTTTTGTAGGTAGTATACCGAGGAAACCATGCCAACGTCGAGCGAGATTCGCGATCAGTTCATCGACTTCTTCTGCAAGAAGCACGGGCACGCCAACGTCCCGTCCAGCCCGGTCGTGCCGCTCGACGACCCGACTTTGTTGTTCGCCAATGCCGGGATGAATCAATTCAAACCGTACTTCCTCGGCACCGAGAAGCCGAAGTCTACACGGGTGGCCAACACCCAGAAATGTATCCGTGCCGGCGGCAAACATAACGACCTGGATGACGTGGGGAAGGATACATACCACCACACTTTTTTTGAGATGCTCGGCAACTGGAGTTTCGGAGACTACTTCAAGAAGGACGCCATCGCGTGGGCGTGGGAACTGCTCACGGACGTGTGGAAGCTCGATAAAACACGGCTCCACGTCACGGTTTTCGAGGGCGACCCCGCGAACGGCATCCCGCGCGACGACGAGGCGGCCGGGTTCTGGCGTGCGGTCGGCGTGCCGGACACGCACATCCATCTGGGGAACAAGAAGGACAATTTTTGGGAGATGGGCAACACCGGCCCGTGCGGGCCGTGTACCGAGATCCATTATGATGCGACCCCGGACAAGTCCGGCGGCAAGCTCGTCAACATGGGGACCGACAAGGTCATTGAGATCTGGAATAACGTCTTCATCCAGTTCAACCGCAACGAAGACCAGTCGTTGACGCCGCTGCCGGCCCAACACGTCGACACGGGCATGGGGTTTGAACGCATCACAAAAGTGTTGCAAGGCAAGGACAGCAACTACGACACGGACGTGTTCACCCCCATCTTCGCCGCCATCCACGACGTGACGAAGGCGCGGCCGTACGGCGGCAAGCTCGACGACCTGACCGACACCGCCTACCGCGTCATCGGCGACCACATCCGCACCCTGACGTTCGCGCTGACCGACGGCGCGAAGATCGGCAACGTCGGCCGAGACTACGTCTTGCGGCGAATCCTGCGTCGCGCGGAGCGATACGGCCGGCAAGTCCTCGGTACGAAGGAGCCGTTCCTGCACTCGCTCGTCGGCGTCGTCGTCGAGCAGCTGGGCGGCGTCTTCCCCGAACTCAAGCGCGACCCGGCGAAGGTCCGCAGCGCGATCTACGACGAGGAAGTCGGCTTCCTGCGGACATTGGATCGGGGCATCCAAGTGTACGCTCGATATGCAATCGATGCCATTGCTGAACAGATCGCATTTAAGAATGGATTTGCTCCAGGCCCCATCGGTTATTTGACGAATAGCCGTCGGGAAGCAGGATCAGATCCGATGATCCCCATCAAGGCGGGAGATATTCAAATCTTTGACAAGGATGGCGATTTGCGCATTGATGCTGAAGTCCCAGCGACGCGGGATGCACAGCGAGCATTCATTGCAATGAACTGCGCAGCTACCCCTACGCTTTCGGGTCGAGCTGCATTCACACTGCACGATACCTTCGGAATGCTGATTGATATAACTCAACAAATGGCAGAAGAAGATGGTATTCGCGTAGATTTGGTTGGGTATGAACGAGAGATGCAGTTGGCGAGGGACAAAGCAAAGGCTGGAAGCAAAAAGCACTCCGTCGCGGCCGTCAAAGGCGAACTCCCGTCCACCGACGATTCTCCCAAGTACGGCACCGCCCCGATCACGGCGAAGGTGCTGGGGTGGGTCGTCGACAACGCCGTCGTGAATAGCGGCAAACTCGTCGCCGGGGACACGGCGGCCGTGCTGCTCGACCGCACCACGTTCTACGGCGAACAGGGCGGCCAGGTCGGCGATGTCGGGTCCTTCTACGGCACCGGCGACGCGGAATTCCAGGTCGAAGACACGCAGCGACTCGGCGACGCGGTACTGCACTTCGGCACGCTGCTCGGCGGCGAACTCGCGGTCGGCGACAGCGTCAACCTCATGCAGAGCACGTTCCGCCGGATCGACGTGATGCGGAACCACACGGCCACGCACCTGCTGAACCTCGGCCTGCGGCAAGTCCTCGGGAGCCACGTCGAGCAGAAGGGCTCGCTCGTCGACGACGAGAAGACGCGGTTCGACTTCAGCCACGACAAGCCGATTTCGCCCGACGAATTGCGGGAAATCGAGGAGTTCGTGAACAGTCGCATCAACCGCGACTTGCCCGTCACGGCGGTCACGATGCCGTTAGCGGAGGCGAAGAAAGTCCCCGGCGTGCGGGCCGTCTTCGGCGAAAAGTACCCGGACCCGGTTCGCGTCGTGCTCATCGGCCCGGAGTCGCCGGACCGCGCGACGGCGGACGATTCCGTCGAGTTCTGCGGCGGCACGCACATGCCGCGGACGGGTCTTCTGGGGTACTTCAAGATCGTCGAGCAGGGGCCGGTCGCGAAGGGCGTCCGCCGGCTGACCGCCGTCACGGGCCGGGTTTCGACGCAGACGATTCAGAAACTGTCGAGCACCGTCGAAGAACTGACGGCGAAGTTCGCGTGCAAGCCGGACGAACTCCCCGCCCGCGTGTCGGCGTTGCAGGACGAGTTGAAGAAACTGCAACAACAAGTCGCGAAGGCGGCGGCCGCGAACCTGTCGGCGGTGGTCGACAAGTTGCTCGAAGAAGCCCCCGAAGTGAACGGCGTGAAACTCGTCGTCGGCCAACTTCCGCCCGGCATTTCCGACGCGGTCAAGCCACAAGTCGACCGCATCCGCCAGAAGGCGAAGTCCGCGCTGATCGTGTTCGGCTGGCCGGAAGAGGACAAGGCCCCGCTCCTGGTCGCGCTGACGGCCGACCTCGTCGCGAAGGGGTTGAAGGCGGGCGACATCATCAAGCCGCTCGCCGAGATCGTCGGCGGCAAGGGCGGCGGCAAGCCCGAAATGGCCCAGGCCGGCGGTAAAGACGTGTCGAAGTTGGGCGACGCGCTGAAAAAGGCGACCGAGATGGGACGGGCCGCCTTGAAGTGACACCGTCGGCACCGGCCGCCGGTCGGTGCCGCAGGCATTACTTCGCGGACAGCGTGAGCAGCACCGGCTTCGGCTCGGGCAACACTTCCACTTCGGGCTCATCCGGGAGCCCGATCCTCTCGGACGGATCAATGCGGGTGTCTTCGCACCCGTGGTACACGACGACTTCTTCCGTCAACGCGGTCTTTTGAAGCTCGCCACCGGGTTCCGTCGTGGCCTCGACCGCGGCCGGCGGTTGGTGGTCGAGGTACCCGACGGCGAGGAATGCGGACAGGCCGACGACCGTGCCGAAAACGGCAACGGCCTTCAGGGCCAGACTGGGAGCGGCAAACATGGGGCACCCCTGGGCGAATCCGGTGGATGGGACGGACGCGAAGGTAAGACGAACGACCCGGCGAAAACGTTCCCGAAATTTGCCATAGAACAACCCGGACCTGACCGCCCTTCCCTCTCAGGAAATCGACCCGCCATGTCCGCCGCGCCGACCGACCCGTGGTTCCAGTCCCTGTTCGCCGACCGCATCGGGGGCGCGAACTACGGCAAGGGGACCGAAATCTACAAGTTCGAGAAGATCAAGCGGGCCAAGCGAAAGGCCCTCGCCGACCACCCGGACCGCAAGCTGCTCGACTTCGGCATCGGCGAGAACGACGACATGGCCGCCCCCGTCGTGCGGGAGAAGTTGAAGGCCGAAGTCGAGAAACTCGACAACCGCGGGTACGCCGACAACGGCATCGCCGCGTACAAGGAGGCCGCCGCCGACTTCATGAAGCGGCAGTTCGGCGTCGCCCTCGACCCGGTGACGGAGGTGTGTCACTGCATCGGGTCGAAGCCCGCCTACGCGATGCTCCCCGCCGTGTTCGTCAACCCCGGCGACGTGACGCTGATGACCGTCCCCGGCTACCCCGTCGCGGGCACCTACACCCGCTACTACGGCGGCGAAGTCCACCGGCTGCCGTTGAAGGCCGAGAACGGCTTTTACCCGGACCTCGACGGCATCCCCGCGGACGTCAAAAACCGGGCGAAGCTGCTCGTCATCAACTACCCGAACAGCCCGACGGGGGCCGTGGCGACGAAGGACTTCTACAAGCGGGTCATCGAGTTCGCCCACACGAATCAGGTCGTCGTGGTGCAGGACGCCGCCCACATTCTGCTGACGTATACGGGCGAGCCGCTGAGCTTCCTGCAAGTCGACGGCGCGAAGGACGTCGGCGTCGAGGTCCACTCGATGTCCAAGGGCTTCAACATGATCGGCTGGCGGATGGGGTTCGTCTGCGGCCACCCGAAGATCGTGCAGGCCTACGCCGACGTGAAGGACAACAGCGACTCCGGGCAGTTCATGGCCGTCCAGCAGGCGGCCGCGGAGGCGTTGCGGCACCCGGAGATCCCCACGGCCATCCGCGCG
The DNA here is from genome assembly GCA_964444365.1 of uncultured Alcaligenaceae bacterium. Classification (GTDB taxonomy): domain Bacteria; phylum Planctomycetota; class Planctomycetia; order Gemmatales; family Gemmataceae; genus CAYUHJ01. The sequence goes on from CAYUHJ010000167.1 coordinate 12,786, forward strand.
AAGTACGAGCGCCGGCTGCGGAAGCTCGTCGCCGCCCTGAAGCAGGTCGGCTTCGCCTGCGAGATGCCCGGCGGGACGTACTTCCTCTACGCGAAGTCCCCGGTCGCGGCCGGCGACAAGACGTTCGCGAACGCCGAGGAAGCGTCGCAGTTCCTGATCGTGGACCAGTCCGTGTGCTGCGTCCCGTGGGACGACGCCGGCGCGTTCCTGCGGTTCTCGGTGACGTACCTGGCGAAGGACGAGGCCGAGGAAGACGCGATCATGGCCGAGACCGTGGCCCGGCTGAAGGGGCTGCAGTTGAAGTTTTGAGGGTCATCGCCGTGTCCGACGCCGCGTTCCTTGCGAAAATTCGAGCCAATCGGAAGGACCGCCTTCCGCGGCTCGTCTACGCCGACTGGCTGGACGAGCAGTCCGACCCGCGGGGGCAACTGATCCGCGTCGAGGAGGAAATGCGCGAGATGCCGGTCACCGCGGATCGGTACTGGACCCTCAAAAAGACCCGGACGAAGCTTCGCAAGTCGGCCGACGCCGCGTGGCTGTCCGCGATGGATTATGGCACCCACTACGAGCCGATCTTCCACGAGGTGCCGGCAGGGTGGAAGGAGCGGTTCCGACTGGCGCGGGAGGTGATTGACCGGTGGTTCAACATCGACCTGGGAGACACACTCTCTGGACGGGACAAGCGTTCTCGGGCGAAGCTCTCGGCTCATCTCGCCGTGATCGAGAATCGCCTTGATCGGGCACTTCCCGCGGCTCTACGGGAATGGGTCGCCTTCGATCAAGACCTTCGGAGTCACGCACCCTTTCTCGGCAACGGAATCCCGGACATCCACACGATGGATGGCTACGGGTTGATTTTCCTCAATCTCTCCGAGCCTCCATTCATCTATTACCTCGATCAAGAAGGGCTCGACCAGAATGATCCCCCGGTCAACTGGGTCAACGCGGAAGAACCCGAGTCAAAAGGACAACTGCCGAGTCTAAGCCGTTTTGGTGTCGAGTACGCACTCCGAGAAACCGGTGGTGGTGGGGCGTCAGTTCGTTGGCCGAGTTTCGCGGGGGCGGCCCATTTTGGAAAGTTTCCGGGACGGATGATTGAGGAATTGCAAGGGTCGGTGTCTGTCACGGCAGATT
>CAYUHJ010000168.1:0-6024 GCA_964444365.1 uncultured Alcaligenaceae bacterium
GACCCTAACCCTCCCCCCCAAGGGGGGAGGGGACCGGACGGGTCGGCGAACCTCTTGCTCCCTCCCCCTGGGAGGGGATCAGAAAGAGTTCGCCACACCCGGTAAAACACGCCGATTCCGACCAGCGACGACGCCACCGTCAGCGGCGCGACCGCTCCCGGCCAGTCCGGCAGCAGCAGCGCCCAGAACGCGCGGGGCGTGTGGACCTTCCACAGGTCGAAGGCGTGGTACGCCGCGATCTCGCCGAAGTTCCCGAGGTACGCGGCCCACGCCTCCGGCACGACCGCGTAGCTGCCGCCGACGAGCACCCCCGCCGTGACGAGCACCCCGAGCGCCGCGGGCCACAGCCGGCGGACGTCGAGCAAACCCCACACGACGAGGCCGATCAAGAGCGTCGGCTTGAAGCACAGCAGCCCGGCGACGAGCCCGGCGAGGAACCGGCGGTCGGTCGCCAGCAGCCGGTAGACCGCCGCGAACACCGCGAAGCTGAGCAGCGAGTTCTGCCCGTACCCGACGACGTGAAACACCGGCGCGAAGGTCAGCGCGAACGCCGTCACCCGCCACGGGTGGGCCACGCCCAGCCACCGCACCCCGACGACGAGGGCGAGCAGCGACACGACGGTCCAGACGGCCGCACTCGCGGGGTACGGCAGGCCCGCCGTCGGCAGGTAGAGCAGGGCGTAGAACGGCGGGTTCCGGAAGGCGTTGAGGGTGCGGTAGCGGCCGCCGAGTAGGTCGTGCTGGTACGCGGCCGTGAACGGGTAGTCGTACAGCGTCTCGGGGTGCCCGTCGCGGATCAGGCGGGCCGGGGTGTAGAACGCGAGGTGGTCGCCGGCGACGAGGTTCCCGAAGGCGTCGAAGGTGCCGCCGCCGGCCGCGACCGCCGCCGCCCACGCGGCCCAGATCGTGCTGGCGAGCGCGAAGGCGAACCCGAACCGGCCGCGGACGACCGCCGCGAGGCGAGGGGGCGTCATCCCTTCCCCGGCGGGTCGGGCGGCAGCCACTTCACCTCGGACCCGGCGAACTCGACGCCGATCAGCGTGCAGACGGAGTAGTCCGAGAACCAGTACCGCACCGTCCCGCGGCGGAGCAGCACCTTCCAGGTGAGCGTCTGACCCTTCGCGCTCAGGACCGTGCTCTTCACGGTCGCCTGGTCGACGAGCGGGATGACGACCTCCCGCTGCTCGCCGGGCTTCAGCGGCTGGTCGTCGTTCTCCTGCCCCTTGACGTAGACCCGCTTGTCGGCCGGGGGGAACGGCCACGGGATCGGGCCGCCGAAGATCGGGGGCTTGCCGGGGACGTACAGCCCGGCCACGGACGGCTGGCCGCGCTCGGCCCGGCGGTTGAACGCGGGGTCGACCGCGTGGAACGTGACGGCGTCCGACACGTTCTTCAGCCGCAGCGTCAGCACGAGGGCGGGAGGGAGGGTTTCCTCCTTGGGGGCACCCGCGTCCGGCACCGTGACTTTCGTCAGCCGGCGCTGCTCGATGCTCAGCGGCGTGACCTGGAGCTGGCCGACGGTGATCGTCTTCCCGAGGGCCACCCGCAGGCTCGGCGGGAGCGGGTCGTCCGGCTTCGGCAGGTGGTTCACCTTCCCGGACTTGCGGTCGGACTTCTCGTACTCGCCGTAGAAGTCCGGGATCGTCGAGAGCGGCCCGCCGTCCGGCCCGCGGAGGATGCTCCAGACGGCGACGGCGGTCATGACGAGGCCGTAGGCGAGCAGCACCGGCACGACCCACTTCCGGCGGGCCGGGGCCGGGGCGGGGTCGGCGGCCGGGCGGTCCTCGGGGGGGTCCGCGTCGGGCCGGGACGCCGGGCGGGCGGCCGGGACCGGGGTCGGCGGGCGGGGCTCCCGCGGCGGGGGCGGGTCGGGCAGCCCGGGCATCTCGCCCGTCATCTCGGCCCACGGGTTCCCCGGCGCGACGGCCGGCGGCGGCACCGGGGCGAACGTCTGCAGCCCGCTCGAAATCGGCTGCGGCGCGAAGGACGGCGGGACGTACTGCGGTTGAGGCGGGTACGCCGGCGGCGGGGCGGCCGGGCCGTACCCCTGCGGCGGGAGGTGCAGCACCCCCTGCGAGCCCCGCGTCCCGAGCGGCGGCGGGGCGGGGGGGAAGGGGTCCGGCGGCGGGAACGTCGCCCGGTTGGTCGGCGGGGTGACCGGGTCCGAGTCCGGGCCGAACCGGTCGGACCCCTGGCCGCCGCCGAACACGTTGTCGTCCGGGACGGCCGGCTCTTCGAAGATGCTCTCGGACCCGTCCGGCCGCCGCCGGCCCCGCGGCCCGCCGTCCGCCCCGTCGTCGCTGTCGCTGCCGAACAGCGCCCCGAACGGGTCCGGCTTCTTCGGCGACGCCATCGCGTCCAGGTCGTGGTCCGAGTCCTCGGGCGCGACCGAGTGGTGCCCCGGCGGGGGCTGCCACCCGGACTCGGGCCGGGTCGGGTGGATCTCCGCGGTCTCGGCCTGGGAGCCGCCGGGGGCGGGGGGCGGCGCGGCCGCCGGCGCGGTCAGCACCTGCTTGCAGTGCGGGCACCGGACCGACCGCCCGGCGAGTTCCGCCTTGACGGCCATCCGGCGCTTGCAGTGGGTACACGGGAACGTCAGCGTCTGCATGGTCGCCTCAACGGCCGGGCGGGCGGCCGGCCGCGGGTGCGGGTGGGGGGGAGGGCTCGGGGCCGGGGACGGAACGGGCGGGGCTCACGGCTTCGCCGGCAGCTTCCCGCTCGGGGTCGCGTCCCCCTTCGCCTCGCCGACGGCCCACTTCAGCCCGCCGATCAGGTGCTTCTGGAACCGCTCGTCCTTCCACACGTCCTTCCGGTGCCCCAGCGACGTGTAGAACACCTTCCCCTTGCCGAACTCCTGCACCCACGCCACCGCGTAGTCCTGGTCCGGCCGCTTGCCCTTCTTCACGTCGATCGACCCGTTGTCGATGCTCAGGAGGATGCGGAGCTTCTCCCGCGAGTACGGCTCCTTGCGGAACTGGTAGATTTCGTCCGTGATCTCCGCCCCGTCCTCGAACCCGGCCGCCGCGGGGTGCTTCGGGTCCTCGACCTTCAGCTTGACCTTCTGGTGCCACGGGTGCCCGTCGAAGTACCCCCCGACGAGGTCGCCGTACTCCGTGTTGTACAGCGTGTCCGAGGCGCAGTGGGTGCCCGCGAACGCGCCGCCGGCCTTCACCCACTCGGTCAGGTCCTTCAGCTCCTCCTTCGTCAGCGGGTTGCCGGTGGTGAAGAACAGCACCGCGTCGAAGTTCTTGAGGGTGTCCTTGTTCACCCGGCCGCAGTGCTCCGGGCCGACGACCAGCCCGGTCGGGCCGCGGAACCGGGCGGCGTACTCCTCCAGCGCGGTCGCCTCCACCTCCGGGCCGTCCTTCTTCGGCTTGAACTTCACCTTCTTGTCCGGGTCGCGGGTGAACCGGTAGCACGTCACCGCGAACCCGTGCTTCGGCCCGATCTCCTTGAGCGTCTGTTCGGCGAACCCGACCGAGTCGTGAACGAACCCGCCGCTGTCCGTGACGAGCAGCAGCCGCTTGTCCTCGGCGGAGGCGGGGGCACAGCAGGCGAGCAGAACGGCGAGGCCCATCGCCGCACGGAGAGGCGTCCGCATCGGGGCAAGCTCCGGTGGATTGTTCAGGGAACGAACATTCTACGCGGCCGGCGGGTTCGACACAAACGGAAAAGACGTGCCGTGTCGCTCGGGATTTCGGCGAGCCGCCCACGCCAGGGGGCGGGTTGCCGCGCTTCACCCGCGGACGGGCGTCCGCGGCTCGCCACGGCGCTGCCGGTGTCGATGATGGTGGAGTCGGAAGAGTGCCCTACTCGGTAGGAGGCCCAGACGGGTGACGGGCGTGCCGACCCGAGCCGCTACCGCCTCGGCCACACGTCCGCCGGGAACAGGCCCACCAGCCTCCGGTACAGCGGCTGCAGCCACTCCGGGACGAGCCGGCCGAACCGCGACCGCCGGGTCTCCCCGATGTACACCTGGTCCGACGGCTGCAGGACCACGTTCGACTCCGGGTTCCCGTCGAACACCACCGCCGCCACGTCCACCCGGAGCACCTGCGGCCGGCCGCCGGCGGACACGTTCGACCGCACGACGTACACGTCGTCCAGGTCCGAGCACCCCTTCTTCACCGCCCCGACCCGCCAGAGGAAGTCGAGCGCCCGCTCCGGCCCGCGGTACGCCACCGGCCGCTGCTTGCCGTTCTCCGGGCCGCACACGAACACCCGGGCCGCCCGCGGGTCGACCACCCGCACCGACACCGCCGCCGGCTCGACCCCGGCGGCCGCCGCGACCGCGTCCCGGGCCGCCGCCTCCGACAGCCCCTCGACCCGCACCCGCCCGGCCGGCCCGAGCGGGAGTTCGCCGTCCACGTCCACGGACGCCAGCCCGTCCCAGTGCGGCCGGTCCGCGAACGCCACCTCGACCACGTCCGGGCAGCCGATCCGGTACACCGGCGGGTCCGGCGGGGCGGGCGTCGACGCGGACGCCGGGACGACCGGGGGCGACACCGGGGCGACCGCGGCCGGCACCGCGACGGGGGCCGACCGACGGAACAGGCGGGCGTCCGCACACCCGGCCACCAGCAGTGCCGCCACGGGCACGCAGAGGGAACGCTTCACCTCGGAGGAATCGACCCGGAAGCTGGGCGAACTTCACGGAAAGTGCGGATCATAGGCGAGCGGCGCGGCGTCAGCCCGCCGTGGTCGGTGTTGCGAGTTCCACGGCGGGCTGACGCCGCGCCGCTCGCGTATAATCCGCGTATGAACCACCGCCCCGAACTGTTGGCCCCGGCCGGCGACTGGGAATCCCTCCGGGCCGCCGCCGCGAACGGGGCGGACGCCGTCTACTTCGGCCTGTCCGCGTTCAACGCCCGCGCCCGGGCCGCCAACTTCGACCCGGCCGAACTCCCCGAGGTGATGCGGTTCCTGCACGCCCGCAACGTCCGCGGGTTCGTGACCCTCAACACGCTGATCTTTTCCGACGAGCTTCCCGCCGTCGCCGACTTCGTGGCCCAGATCGCCGCCGCCGGCGTCGACGCGGTGATCGTGCAAGACCTCGGCCTCGTCCGGCTCATCCGCCGGCTCGCCCCGACGCTGCCCGTCCACGCCAGCACGCAGATGACCCTGACCGAGCCCCGCGGCATCGCCTTCGCCAAGGGCCTCGGCGTCGACCGCGTCGTGCTGGCCCGGGAGCTGTCCCTCGACGACATCCGCAAGGTGACGGCCCACACCGCCGTGCCGGTGGAGGTGTTCGTCCACGGGGCGCTGTGCGTCGCGTACAGCGGCCAGTGCCTGACGAGCGAAGCCCTCGGCGGCCGCAGCGCGAACCGCGGCCAGTGCGCCCAGGCGTGCCGCCTCCCCTACGAGATGATCGTCGACGGCACCCCCCGGGACCTCGGCGACCGGGCGTACCTGCTCAGCCCGCAAGACCTCGCCGCGTTCGACCGCATTCAACCGCTCCTCGACGCGGGCGTGGTCTCGTTCAAGATCGAGGGCCGGCTCAAGGGCGGCCCCTACGTCGCCGCGACGTGCCAGACGTACCGCAAGGCCATCGACACCGCCCTGGAACAACGGGACTTTTCGCTGCCGCGGCGGGAGCAGCTCGACCTCGCCCAGACGTTCAGCCGGGGGCTCACGCCGGGGTTTCTCGACGGCGTCAACCACCAGACGCTCGTCCGCGGCCGGTTCCCCAAGAGCCGCGGCGTGCGGGTCGGCACCGTCGTCGAGAAGTTACGCGACGGCGTTCGCGTCGAACTGTCGGAATCCCTTCCCGACCTCGTGAAACCCGGCGACGGCGTGATGTTCGACCTGGGCACGCCCGAGGAAAAGGAGCCCGGCGGCCGGGTGCTCCGCACCGCCACCGGCGATTCCACTGTTGATCTGTTCTTCGACCGCGGCACCGTCGACTTCGCCGCGGTTCCCGTCGGGTGCGACGTGTGGAAGACCGACGACCCCAAGTTGCGGAAGCGGCTCGAACAAACTTACGCGCAAGACAAACCCGCCCGCCGCGTCCCCGTTTGCGCGCAA
>CAYUHJ010000168.1:6034-13894 GCA_964444365.1 uncultured Alcaligenaceae bacterium
TTTCCGGCACGATCGGCGGCCCGCTCGCGCTGACGCTGACCGACGACGCGACGCGCACGGCCGTCGCCGCGTGGCCCGGCCCGGTGGAAGTCGCCGCGAACCGCGCCACGTCCCCCGACGAAATCCGCGACCAACTCGGCCGCCTCGGGGACACGCCGTTCGCCCTCGCGGCGGTCGCGGTGGACGTGCCCCCCGGCGCGTTGGTCCCGAAAAGCGTCCTCAACGACCTCCGCCGCCGCGCCGCCAGCGACCTCGCCGCCGCGCGGTCGCCCGCCCACGCCGTCGCCGACGCGAACGCCCTGGAATCGCTTCGAGCCGAGTTTTCGACCGCTCCCCGCTCCGCGCTCCCCGCTCCGCGCTTGACCGTTCTCGTCCGCACCCTCGACCAGCTCGACGCGGTCCTGGGCTGGACCCCGCCCGACGGCTCGCCCCGCCCCGCGGCGGTGTACTGCGACTTCGAGGACGTGCGCCGGTACAAGGACGCCGTCCCCCGCGCGAGGGCGGCCGGCATCCCCGTCGGCCTCGCCACGCTCCGCGTCCTGAAGCCCGGCGAGGACGGCTTCCAGTCCCCGATCGTGCGGGCCGCCCCGGACCTCGTCCTGGTGCGGAACCTCGCGTCCATCGGCTATTTCGCGGAGCACTTACCCAGTGCCGAGCTCGTCGGCGATTTTTCGCTCAACGTCGCGAACGAACTGACCGCCGACGTTTTGATCCGCGCCGGCCTCGACCGCCTCGTCCCCAGCTACGACCTGAACTGGGACCAGTTCGCGAGCCTGCTCCGCCGGTCCGACCGGGCGCGGTTCGAGCCGGTGATCCATCAACACATGCCGATGTTCCACATGGAGCACTGCGCGTTCGCGGCGTTCCTGAGCACCGGGAAGGACCACCGCGACTGCGGACGGCCGTGCGACGCGCACCGGGTCGAACTGCGGGACCGCGTCGGGGCGAACTTCCCCGTCCACCCGGACACGGGCTGCCGGAACACCGTGTTCAACAGCGTGCCGCAGTCCGCGGCGGAGTACGTCGGGAAGATGCGCGACCTCGGGGTCCGGACGTTCCGCGTCGACCTGCTCCGCGAGAGGCCCGCCGACGCGGTGCGGCTGGTCGAGCAGTACGCCCGCGTGATCGCCGGCCGGGACGACGGCAAACTGACGTGGAAGCAACTGCGCGCCGTGAACCAACTCGGCGTCACCCGCGGCACGCTCAGCCTCGTGTGACAGGCCGGTGTCACCCGCGGACGTGGCCGTCCCCCGTGACGACGTACTTGTACGTACACAGCTCCCGCAGCCCGCACGGGCCGCGGGCGTGGAACTTGTCCGTGCTGATCCCGATCTCCGCCCCGAGGCCGAGCTCGAACCCGTCGTTGAACCGGGTGCTCGCGTTCACCATGACGGCGGCCGAATCGACGAGTTGCACGAATTTCCGCGACGCAGAAATGTCCCGGGTCACGATCGCGTCGGTGTGTTTCGATCCGAACCGGTTGATGTGTTCGACCGCGGCGTCCAGACTCGGCACGACCTTCGCGGAGATAATCAGGTCGAGAAACTCCGCGGCGTGGTCGGCGTCGGTAGCGAGTTTCGCTTCCGAAAGAAAGTGCCGGGTCCGCTCGCAGCCGCGGACCTCGACGCCCCGTTCGCGGAAGGCACGGCCGATGCGGGGGAAGAACGCCTCGGCAATTCCTGCGTGAACCAGCAGGCTTTCCGCCGCGTTGCACACCCCGACGCGGTGGCACTTCGCGTTCACGACGATGCGTTCCGCCGCGTCCAGGTCCGCCGATGCGTCCACGTAGACGTGGCAGTTCCCCTGGTAGTGCTTGAGCACCGGCATCGTCGCTTCCGCGGCCACCCGGCGAATCAGCGACTCGCCGCCGCGGGGGATGGTCAGGTCGATGAAGTCGTTCAGCTTCAGCAGGTGCCCGACGGCCTCTCGGTCGGCGGTGGGGACAAGTTGGACCGCGTCGGCGGGCAGGCCGTGGTTCGGCAGTTCCCCGGCGAGCAGTGCGTGGATCGCGGCGTTGGAGTGGGCCGCCTCCTTGCCGCCCCGCAGGATGACGGCGTTGCCGCTCTTCACGGCGAGGGCGGCGGCGTCCGCGGTGACGTTCGGCCGGGACTCGTACAGGAAGAAGATTACGCCGAGCGGGACGCCGACCTTGAGCACCTGCAACCCGTTCGGCCGGGTGCCGCCTTCGCGAACCTCGCCCACGGGATCGGGCAGCGCCGCGACCTGCCGCAACCCCTCGGCCATCCCGCGAATCCGGGCCGGCGTGAGCGTGAGCCGGTCGACCGACGCGGCCGTCAGCCCGAACCCCGGCGCGGCTTTCACGTCGAGCGCGTTCGCGGCGAGCAGTTCGTCCGCCCGCGCTTCGAGCAGGTCCGCCGCCGCGACGAGCCACGCATTTTTCGCGGCGGTGTTCGCGGAAACGAGCAGCGACTCCGCGGCCTTGGCTCGCTTCGCGAGGGAGAGGCAGAGTTCAGGGAGGGGTGTTTCAAGTTTCATGGTTGAAGTCACGTATCAGTTGGAACCGTGTCCCAATTCTTGCCCCAGCCAACTAACCAACTGGCGGCGTATCGGCGATAGTAAACGATCGCGGGGTCGAGTTCTAATGGCATTGGTTTGCCGAAGAGTTGCGCATCTCTTACTCGCCAGTGTTGGTGATACAGGTCTGCCTCTGCCGCATCAATTTCAGATGCGCTTCTCAGAATCGCCTGTGCGACAAATGCGTTGGGATCCTTCAAGATCTCACGCAGGCTTGCGATAGAATGCCACTCGATTTGTACATTCAACGGGGGCATTTCTTGAAGTTGATTGAGGGCCCAGAAGAGCGGAGCAAGACACTCTGCATGCCAACTGAACCGTTCTTTCGATTCTTGTGAAGGCGAGCATACGCCTATGAAAGCAGATTCTCCGGAGGAGAAGTAGTCCGAAATCCCATGTTGCGAAACCCAACTTTCGAGTTGAGGAGACGTTGGATCGTGAGCTTTATCGACAACTGCGATCAGAGCGAGAATACGTTTCGCAACAGCCTGGGCCGTTCGGTGAACGGGCAAAGAGGAATCGGTCGTTTCCACACGAATCTCGCCTCAGTTCTGGAAAAAGAATACTGGGGTTTAGCAGAACAAGCGATAAGTCAATTTGGCTGATATTAGCTGTTAGCTCTTAGCTTTCAGCTGTTCGCTTCCCCTCGATCTTCGCCCTCGCCTCGGCCCATGTCATCACGATTCCGGGGTTCACGTCCATTTCCGCGTCGCGGCGAAGGATTTCGGCGTATTGTTCGTCGGACAGCGGCTCCACGGGCCGCTCGTCTTCCAGACTCTCCCAGATTTCCAGGGCCAGCTCGATCCGCTCGGACGCGGACAGTTTGTCGATGCCGAGGGCCTTCATCGTCGGGCTCATCGCGTTCCCTCTCGTGTGATCGCTTCCCACAACACCGCCGCGTCGCGGTGCGGGGCCACGTCGTGGACCCGCAGCACCTGCGCCGCTCCGGCCGCGACCGCGAAGCACGCCACCGCCAGGGAACCGGGCATTCGCTCGTCCCGCGGGCGGCCGCAGACGGTGCCGATCACGCCCTTCCGGGAGACGCCGAGGCACACCGGCCGGCCGAACCGCTGGAACGCCCGCAGGTTCGCCAGTAGCGCGAAGTTGTGCGGCTGCGTCTTGCCGAAGCCGATGCCGGGGTCGAGGCACACGGATTCCGGCGGGATGCCCGCCTCGGCCAAAGTCCGCAGCCGCTCCGCGAAGAAGTCGCCGACCTCGCGGACCACGTCATCATACCGCGGGTCGGCCTGCATCGTCTTCGGCGTTCCCTGCATGTGCATGACAATCACGCCGGCGGCCGCGTTCGCGCACACGGCCGGCATCCGCGCATCCGCCGTCAGCCCGGACACGTCGTTGACGACCGCCGCCCCCGCGTCGAGGCACGCTTCCGCGACGGCGGCCTTCTTCGTGTCCACGGAGACGGGCACGGCCGTCCGCTTCGCCAGTTCGCGAACCACGGGCAGCACCCGGCGAAGTTCCTCGTCCGCGGGCACCTCGTCCGACCCCGGCCGTGTCGATTCGCCGCCGACGTCGAGCAGGTCCGCCCCCTCGGCGACGAGTTTCAGCCCGTGGTCGACGGCGACGGACGGGTCGACGAACCGGCCGCCGTCGGAAAAACTGTCCGGCGTGACGTTGACGATGCCGAGGACGAGCAGGCGGGGGCCGATCGCGAAGCGGTGGCGGCGGCACTGCCAGGGGAACGGGGTCATGGGGCCTCATACGGAATCGGGTTGATTCCTCACCCTCAAGTGCAAATGGTCTGAGAGCGATCCGACCCTCTCCCCTTGGGGGAGAGGGGAGAACGAAATCACCAATCCACGCCAGTCCGCCTCACTGCCAGCGGAACCACCGGAGGGCGAGGGTGAAGCACGTCACGCCCCACGCCGTCAGGATCAGCACCGGGCCGGCGGCCGACTCCCACCCGGCCCCGTCGTTCATCACCGCCCGCAGCCCGTCGATGAGCACCGTCAGCGGCAGCACCTTGATGACCGGCAGCACCTCCGCCGGGAACCGGTCGTAGGCGAAGAACACCCCGGACACGAGGTACATCGGCAGCATCACCGCGTTCATCAGCCCGGACACGGTCTCGATCGTCTTCGCCCGGCACGCGACCAGCAGCCCGACCCCGGCGAAGCACGCCCCGCCGGCGAGGTTCAGGGCCAGGAACGCGGTCCCGTCGCCGCGGATGCGGATGCCGAAGAACAGGGCCGCGAACGTCAGCAGGATGGCGATCTCGATCAGCGTGAACGCGAGCCGGCTGAGCAGCAGGCTGAGCAGGAAGTCCCGGCGGCGCATCGGCGTGGCCAGGAACCGCTTCAGCAGCTTGCGCACCCGCATGTCGACGGTGACGAACCCGACCCCCCACAGCCCGCCGCCCATCAGGTTCGTGCCGATCAGCCCCGGAATCAGGAAGTCGATGTACCGGCCGCCCGGCTCGTCGAGCGTCGACTCCTTCGGCTTCGGCACGTCCGTCCGGGCACGGAGCAGCGCGTTGTCCGCGGCCGACCGGGCGAGCACGCTCTCCGGGCGGTTCGGCTCGAACAGGTAGTCCGGCGGCGACCCCGGCGTGACGACGAGGTCCGTCTTCGCGGTCCGCAGCCGGTCCCGCGCGGCGGCTTCGGTCCCGAGGGTGACGCGGACGCGGTCGTCTCCCTCCAGCGCGGCCCGGACCGTGTCCGCGGCCTCCACCCCGCCGGGGCCGTCGGTGCGGACGTCGACGCGGACCTGTTCGACCGGCCGGTTCTTGAACGCGAGCCCGAGGACGAGGGCCAGGATGAGCGGGAACCCGTACACCCAGAAGACCGCCGCCGGCTCCCGGAAGAACTCCCGGAACCGGGCGAGCGTCAGTTCCTTCAGCGCGGACATCCACGATCCTCGGTGGGGGGTGCGGCCGAGTCTGCTCCTCTGGCGTTCTACACCGGCGACCGACGCGACACCATGCACCCCACGTCAATTGTGATCGAATTAAGGCTTATGTCATCGCCAAATCGTCCGAGTCCCCCGGCTCCCGCGGCCGGGTCCGGGGGCGGCCTTCTCCCGTGCCCCACGTTCCGATATCATTCCGACGATGCCTCCACCCCCTTCCGAGTCCGGGGTCGGTGCCTCGCCCGCGGTCTGGGGCGAGTTCGTGTCGTTGCCGGAAAACGACTCCGCGGTGCGGGCCGCCCGGCGACTGGCACGAGCCGTCACCCAGCGGGGGTTCGCGCTGCCGCCGAGCCCGCTGGTCATTCACGGCCGGCCGGGGACCGGGAAGTCGCACCTCGTTCAGAACCTGATCTACGCCGTCGTCGACAGCCCGGACGCCGTCACCGCCCGGGTCGTGGCCGCCCGCGACCTGAACCGGGCCGCCTGGGAAACCCCCGAGGACGACGACTTCGCCGAGCTCCGCGACGTGGACCTGCTCGCGATCGAGGACCTGCAACACCTCCCCGCGAAGGCCGCCGACCGCGCGTGCCGGCTGCTGGACGCGCGGGCGTCCCGCCGGAAGCCGACCGTCGTGACGGCGTCGGCCGGACCCGCGGGGCTGACCAAGCTCCCGCACCGGCTCACGTCCCGCCTCGCGGCCGGGCTCGTCGTGCAACTGGAACCGCTGACCCCGCTCGCCCGGCGAACGCTGCTCGACCGGCTCGCCGGGAAGCGCAACCTGCCGCTGACCCCGGACGCACTCGACTGGCTGGCGTCGCAATCCACCGGCGGTGGAGCCCGACCCCTCGCCGGGGTGATCGAGCGCCTCCACCACCTGACCCGCGACTTCGCCGGCACGCTGGACCTCGCGGCGGTTCAGAAGCTCCTGTCCGACGGCGACACGCCCGAAAACCCCGTCGAGCGCATCGTCGCACGGGTCTCGACCGTCTACGGCGTGAAACCGAAGGACGTGCTCGGTACGTGCCGGCAACGCGAGGTGTTGCTCCCCCGGCACGTCGCGATGTACCTGTCCCGGCTGATCGCGAAGCTGTCCTACCCCCAGATCGGCACCGCCTTCGGCCGTGACCATTCGACGGTGCTCCACGCCGTCCGCAAGATCGAGGCGGACCTGAAGGCGGACGCGAAGCTGAAGCGCACCGTGCGCGAACTGCGGGCGGAGCTGGGGTGAAGAACTGCGAATTGTGTAGGGTGGGTCGAGCCGGCTTTGCGGCGCTGACCCACCGAAACGGCAACGACCACCAGCCCGGACCGGTGGGTCTGCGCGAAACGCTTGACCCACCCTACAAAACCGACCCGGTGAGTTGCCATGATCGTCAAGATTACTTCAGACGAGATCACGATGACTCGTGAGACTCTCGTGAGTTTGATTCGGAAAATTTGCCCGACTGTATCAGCGTAACGCTGGACTTCGCAGTTCATAGGCACGCCCGAGGGAACGCTAATGGCAGAGGTCTACGTCAGCACGGACGTGGAGGCGGACGGCCCGATCCCCGGCCCGCACTCGATGCTCAGTTTCGCGTCGGCCGCGTACCTCGCCGACAAGACGCTGGTCGGCACGTTCGAGGCGAACCTGGAGGTGCTGCCGGGGGCGGTCGGCGACCCGAAGACGATGAACTGGTGGCAAACCCAACCGGAGGCGTGGGCGGCGTGCCGGTCCGACCCCCGCGACCCCGCCGCCGTCATGCCGGAGTACGTCCGGTGGGTGAAGTCGCTGCCCGGCAAGCCGGTCTTCGTGGGGTACCCGGCGGCGTACGACTTCCTGTTCGTGTACTGGTACCTCATCCGGTTCGCCGGCGAGAGCCCGTTCTCGCACTCGGCCCTGGACATCAAGACCTACGCGATGGCCGTGCTCGGCACCGAGTACCGGGCGTCGGTCAAGCGGAACATGCCGCGGGCGTGGTTCGACGACCTGCCGCACACGCACGTGGCCCTCGACGACGCGAAGGGCCAGGGGGCGCTCTTCTGCAACATGCTGGCGGCGCGCAAGAACCCGACCGTTTAGCCGCGAGGCGGAGCCGAGCGCGGGCGCTTCCTCCATTCGAGGCGCTGATCCCTGGGCGGAAGTGCCCGCGCTCGGCTGCGCCTCGCGGCTAACCGTTGGAAATCGCTTTGCGACAACCCTGTGGAAAACCCGTCAACAACCCGTCGACGAAGTGGAGCTGGCCGGCGCGCACTCGACCCCCTGCCGGCAACTGTCGGAACCGCCCGATCCCAGCTGCACGGCGCGCCACTTCTTCGACGGGTTATTGACAGGTTTTCCACAGCCCCCGGACAACCGGATTCGCCGGGGAAATAAGCGGGAATCTTCCGCGAACTGCCGTCGCCCGACACGGACCCGATCCGCCATACTACTGCTGACATGTTTTCCATTAACCAGATACTTAGGAAGAGCATCGAAGC
>CAYUHJ010000169.1:0-13852 GCA_964444365.1 uncultured Alcaligenaceae bacterium
AGTCAAACCCCTCACCCCTAACCCCTCTCCCCAGCGGGGAGAGGGGAACCAATGCAGCTCGGAACGAACTCAGCGCTTCGCGGTCGCCTTCCCGCGGGCCGCCAGGCGCTGGTACAGGAACCGGGACAGGACCGCGTCCAGGTAGTCGCTGGTGCGGATCAGCGAGTAGTCGACCCCGATCCGGGTCAGCCCGCGGCGGACTTCGACGAGGTACTCCTCCAGGGCTTCCAGGTAGCCGTGGCGGAGCGCCTTCGGGTCGCAGAACAGGTGCGGGAGGTCTTCCATCCCCTCGAACTTGGTCATGCCCGCGAACGGGAAGTTGAGTTCGTCGTCGTCGAGGATGTGGAACACCATCACGTCCTGCCGCCGGTGCCGGAGCATCTCCAGCCCCTTGAAGATGGGCTCGCGGTCGGTCAGCAGGTCGGAGAAGATGATCGTCAGCCCGCGGCTCGTGGTGGCCTCGGCGACACGGGTGAGCACCTTGAAGATGTCCGTCTTCTCGCCGGGCCGGGACAGGTCGAGGGCCTTCGCGATGGCGTTGACGTGCCGGGTCGAACTCTTCGGGGTGAGGACGGACTTCACGTCCCACCCGAAGCTGAACAGCCCGCACGAGTCCTGCTGCTTGACGATCGTGTAGGCCAGGCACGCCGCCGCGGTGCAGGCGTACTCGTACTTGTTCATCGGGCCGGTGCCGTACAGCATCGACTCGGACGTGTCGACCACGAGGTTCGCCCGCAGGTTCGTCTCGGCCTCGAACTGCTTGATGTAGAACTTGTCGGTCTTGGACCAGACCTTCCAGTCGAGGTGGCGGATGTCGTCGCCGGTGGCGTACTCGCGGTGCTGGGCGAACTCGACCGACTGGCCGAAGAACGGGGACTTGTGCATCCCGACCATCATGCCCTCGACGACCTGCCGGGCCCGCAGGTCCAGCCCGGCGATCTTGGCGATCGTCTCCGGGTGGAGGAACCGCTTCGGGTCGTTGGGGTCCGCCTTCGCTGCTGCGACCATGTTGGGGTGTTCCGGTGGTGCGGGGGTTCAGAATCGTGTAGCCGCGACGCGCTAGCGGAGCGTGTGACGGTCGTCGCGCTCCGCTAGCGCGTCGCGGCTACACGGGTTTACGCGAAGATCTTCTTGAACCGCTCGTCCTTTTCGAGTTCGCCTTCCTTACTCGGCGTCTCGGCCAGGATCTTTTCCACCACCGTGTCGGTCGTCACGCCCTCGGACGCCGCCGTGAAGTTCGTCGCGATCCGGTGCCGCATGACCGGCAGCGCGAGGGCCTTCACGTCGTCCGTGGTGGCGAACGCCCGGTTGTAGAGCAGGGCACGGGCCTTGGCCGCCAGCACGAGGTTCTGCACCGCCCGCGGGCCGGCCCCCCAGCTGAGCCAGTCCTTGATGAACTTCGGTGCCCCCGGTTCGCCGATGCGGGTCTGGCGGACGATGGCGAGGCAGTACCGGATGACGTGGTCCGTGACCGGCACCTTTCGCACCAGGGTTTGCAGGTCCAGGATCTGGTCCCCGGTCAGCACCGGCTTCAGTTCCTCGGACTGCAACCCGGTGGTCCGGCGGGCGATCTCGAACTCGTCCTTGTAGCTCGGGTACTTCACGAACACCTTGAACATGAACCGGTCCTGCTGGGCTTCCGGCAGGTTGTACGTCCCTTCCTGCTCGATCGGGTTCATCGTCGCGAGGACGAAGAACGGGCTCTGCAGCTTGTGGCGGGTTCGGCCGACGGTGACTTGCCGCTCCTGCATGGCTTCGAGGAGCGCGGCTTGCGTCTTCGGCGGGGTCCGGTTGATTTCGTCCGCGAGGACCACGTTCGCGAACAGCGGGCCGGGGAGGAACTTGAACTCCCGGTGGCCGGTGCTCTTGTTCTCCTCGATGACCTCCGTCCCGGTGATGTCCGCCGGCATGAGGTCCGGGGTGAACTGGATCCGGCTGAAGTTCAGCGACAGCGTCTGCGACAGCGTCGAGATCATCAACGTCTTCGCGAGCCCCGGCACCCCTTCCAGGATGCAGTGCGCCCGGGCGAACATCGCGATCAGCAGTTGCTCGATGACGTCTTCCTGCCCGACGATCACCTTCGCGAGTTGCGACCGGACCTGGTCGAACGCGCCCTTCAGCTTCTCGATCGACTCCATGTCCGAGGCGGCCAGTTCGGGGGCGGGGGTGCTCATGCGGGACTCACAGGGGTGAAAGTCGGTCTACGAAGGACGATACAGGGTGGTGCCGTTACAAAGCAGACGCGGGACTGCCCAAATCCTCACCACGCCGCGCCGCGATCTGGCCACAAAAAACGAAACCGCCCCCGGAACAGCTCCGGGGGCGGCCCGGTGGTTCGCCGCGGTTACCGGTGGTAGATCGGCAGCACGTTCTTGTCCAGCTGCAGGATCGTCAGGTTGATCGCGGTCGAGTACACCGCCCCGACGCTCTGGCCGCCCCAGCTCCCGTCGGACTGCTGCGACGACTTGATCTGGTCGAACATGCTGTTCTTGAACTTGGTCCAGGTGATCCAGCTGTCCTTCGGCTCCTTCGGGAACAGGTCGCCGTACCGGTCGTCGCCGAGGACGTAGACGGCCTGGGCGAAGTAGTAGGTCTGGTACTCGTCGTGGCCCATCCGGCCCTTGCCGAAGGGGATGTTGTCCTTGCAGAACTTGATCCACTTCTTGGCGTACTCGTCGTTGTACTGGCCGGTGCTGAACGCACACGCGACGGCGGCGGCGGTGATGGCCGGCCGCTCGCCGCCGGCCGGGGGCTGGCCGCCCCCGCGCTGGAGGTTGTAGACCACGCCGCCGCGGGAGGTGGTCGCGTCCCGAAGGTACTTCTTCGCCTTGTCGATGATCTCCTTCGGCACGGGGATGCCCGCGTTCCGGGCCGCCCGCAGGCCCTGGAGCTGGGTGATCGTGGTCGAGCCCTCGTCGAACCCGCCGCCGTCCTTCGCGGAGACGTACCCCCACCCGCCCTGGTCGGTCTGGGCCTTGCCGGAGAACTCGACCGCCTTCTTCAGCACGGCTTCGAGCTTCTTCCGCCGGCCCTCGTCCTCTTCCTCGCCGTAAACGGACGCGAGGAACATCATGCCGAACCCGTGGCCGTAGATGTAGTGGCCCTGTTCCATCGGGTTGTTGACGTTCCCGAGCAGGCCGTTCGCGGACGACCGCTTGAGGAACCAGTCCACGGCCTTGATGAGGTTGTCCGAGTACTTCCCTTCGCGGAGGGTGCTGCCTTCCATCAGGAGGGCCATCCCGGCGAGGGCGGTCATCGCGGTCGGGTAGGCCCCGCCTTGCGACTCCCAGTGCCCGTCCCCGGCCTGGTTCTTCTTCAGCCACTCCAGGCCCTTCTCGATGACGGCCTCGGTGTCCTTCCCGCCCTTCTCCTGGGCCGACGCGGGGGCGGCGACGAGCAGGGCGGCGAGGCCGACCACGGCGGTTCGGGGCAGCAGGCGGAACATGGCACGACCTCTGGGTGCGAGGGTTCTCTGCGAGAAAGACGAGGAGTGGTCGGAAAATTCACACCCCCGGGCACGGTTTGCCCGGGGATGGAGAGGGCCGGCACGCCGATCGGAGGGGCTATTTCGGCTCGTCGTCGGGGACGATTCGCACCCGCACGTTGTAGTTGAACAGCTCGATGCCCTTCGTCTTCGCGTCGTAAATCATCGTCTGGAAGAGGCCCTGCTGCGGGTTGTGGCCCTTGAAGTACTTGAGCTTGCCGGCCTGCTTGTCGAGGACCGCGACGCGGTAGGTCGGGGTGCGGGTTTGCTCGTCCAGGACGGTGCCGGCCGCGATCAGAACCGGGAGTTCGTCCATCCGCTCGACGAGGAGGGTCTGCGCCTCGAACAGCCGCTCGGTGAACCACAGCCGCTTGCCGGTGGCGCGGTCGAACCCGTAGGCGACCCCGTTGACGGGCTGGCTGCGGATGATGGAAACCCCGCCGTAGAACGGGACGTTGTTGTTCGGCTTCGGGTCGCGGTTCAGGAACAGGTAGAACCGCTCGCCGTCCGCGAGCAGCAGGGGCTTGGTCACCGCGAACTTGCCGGTCTCGTCCTTCAGGTGGGCGTCGACCCGGTCGGCGTCCACGCCGGCTTTCAGGAGGGACTTCCCGGTCCGGGACTCGAACACCTCGAAGGTGCCGTCCTGGTTCAGGAACCCGCACAGCTCTGGGTCGAGGGTCTTGAGGACGAGCGAGGTCGCGGGGGCCTCCTGCTTCCAGACGTCCCGGCCGGTGGTCGGGTCGACGAGCCGGAGCACGCGGGCGGACCCGTTGCCCCCTTCCCCGACCAGGATCATGCGGCCGAGGAGGGCCAGCCGGCTCGGGCTGGTGACGAGGGCCGCGAAGTCCGGGGCGGACTCGACCGCCGAGCCGTCGACCGCGCGGAGCACCTTGGAGGTGCCGCCGCCCGCGCCGCCTTCGACGAGCAGGACGTGCCGGGCGTCGCCGAACACGCGGGCGTTCGTGGACACGTTGGACCGCGCCCACAACTTCTGGCCCGTCTGCGGGTCGAGGGCGACGAGCCCGTCGCGGGTCAGCAGGCAGGCGTAGTTCGGCTGGAGGACGGCCGACCGGCCGAGCCGGAGCTTGTAGTTGTCCTCGTAGGAGACCACGAGTTCTTCGCCCTCGGCGTTGATCTGCGGGCCGTTGACGAACGGGATGGGGTTGTTGCCGAACAGGTTGTAGTCCCACAGCTTCCGCTTCTCGGCGAGGTCGAAGCAGTAGGCGTACTGGCCGAGGTGGAGCAGCACCACGTGCCCGCTGACCTGGGCGATGCGGTAGTTCATGCCCCCCTGGTTCTGGTTGTACATGTTCATGTACAGGATGGACTGGAGGCCGCCGAACTTGCACCACTCCTCGCCGGTGGTGCGGTCCGTCACCCGGAGGGTGAAGGAGTTGTCGTTCGGGTTGTGCTCCAGGTTCATCCGGAGCCGGCGGAGCAGCGGGAGCAGGTCGCCCTCGGCTTCGACGGCGAAGACGTTCACGATCATGCGGTTGGACGGCCCGGTCGACTGTTCGACCTTGTACCGGGACAGGGCCGCCCCGCGGGCCGGCTCGAGGTACGGCAGGAGCCGCTTGTCGGTGATGAGGTCGCCGTAGATGTCCGCCCCGGTGCGGCCGTCGCGGACGACGACGTCGGCGTACTTCGTGCCGAGCTGCGAGTACAGCCCGACCGCGTCTTCGAGCAGCCCGCGGCGGGTCATCACCCGGGCCAGGCTCTCGACCGCGCGGGCGGCCGTCGGCAGGTCGTCGGCGGTGGCCCAGAGCTGCATGAGCTGGACCTGGGCCTCGCGGATGTCCTCGTCGTTGTTGGTGGTCAGCAGCTTCTCCGCCAGGAGCAGCTGGGCCTCGCGGCCGGCCTCGAAGTACGGGCCGAACACCTTCACGAACTCGCGGAGCCGGCCGAGGTCGTTGGCGGCCTTGACGGCGGCCCAGTCCGCGACCACCCGGTCCTCGAGCGGCTTGCGGACGGCCGGGTCCTTCGCGGTGCGGATCATCGTGTCGATCTTCCCGCGGGCCCACACGTCCGGGCGGGTCATGTTGTTCGGCTCGTCGAAGATCGGCACCAGTTGCTTGTTGTCGCCGAGGGCCGCGAACTGGCGGTAGTGGTCGAAGGCGTCGGTCAGCTTGCCTTGCCGTTCGCGCCCCTTGGCGACGAGGGACAGGTACAGGCCCATCCGCCGGACCTGTTCGTCGAGCAGCTGTTGCCGCTGGATCGGGTCCTCGCTGTCGATCGCAATCTCGCACAGGCCCTTGTACTCCGCGAGGATCGGCTCGCCGGCGTTGAAGTCGTTCCGCAGCATTTCCGTGTACGCGATGTAGAGCTTGTTCCGGATGCCGCGGCGGATGTCGTCGGACGGGTTGTTCTTCTCGGCTTCCTTGAAGTCGGCGACGGCGTCCTTGATCTTGCCGTTGTCGAGCAGCAGTTCGCCGCGCGAGAACAGGCCGACCGGGTCCTTCGGGTTCTGGGCGAGCAGCCGGTCCATCTCCCGCTTCTTGAGCTCGATCAGCGGGAACGCGGAGACGTGGGACGCCGACTGGGAGAACATCATGCCGTCGTGGAACACGAGGTTCCCGAGGGCGAGCCGGTGGCCGAGTTCCTTCCGCTGGTTCTGCTGGTAGTCCGGGTCGAGGCCGAGGTTGTCCTTGCGGAACGCGGTCTTGGACTTGACCTGGCCGCGGTCCACGTCGATCGCCCAGACCTGCGGGGCTTTCTCGGCGGGCTTGTCCGGGTCGGACGTGAGCGGGACGAAGTACAGCCCGTCCTTGCTGGCGACCCCGTGGCCGCAGGGCTCGCCGATGGCCAACCCCTGCCACGCGACGGCGGCCTTCCCGCCGTCGCCGGCGAGGGTGTACGCCCGTGCGGTCTTCTTCCCGACCACGAGCACCTTGCCGTTGATCACCCCCCCGACGTACAGGTCGTCTTTCTCCCGCGGGGCGGACCAGAGCTCGTCGCCGGTGCGGAGGTCGAAGCAGATGATCCGGTCGGCGTCGTGGGCGGTGAACACGACCTTGCCGCCGGAGATGATCGGGGCGGACGCCCGCCACCGGTCGTTCGGCAGCGGCTGCACGCCGCCCATCTGGTCGCCGGGGAACCGGCGGATGGGGCGGCCGAACGGGTTGTTCGGGTCCCCCATCCCCTGGTTCGCGACGGCGGTGGTGATGTACGGCTTCGCCCACTTCAGGCTGCGGGCGTTCAGGTCGACGGCGATGACGGCTCCGCTGTTGGTCGGGCAGATGATGACGCCGTCCGAGTAGGTCAGGTACGCCGGCTGGATCCGCCGCAGCGAGTCCTGGCTGAGCTTGGTGTTCGGGGTGCCGAGGTTCTGGACCCAGATGAGTTCGGGACACCGCTCCGCCCGCTTGCCGTTGGCGGCCGGCTGGAGGATCAGCTTGTGCGGGTCGAAGCACCCGAGCTTGATCGTGTTGTTCCGCTCGTACAGGACGTACAACCGGCCGTTGTGCGGCAGGGGCGGCCCGAGGAAGATGGCGTTCTCGGTCAACAGTTGGGCGTTCGTGGACTTCTCTTCCTCCTGTTCGGTCATCACGGCCGCGGCCAGCCCGCCGAGGTGCCACATCTTGCGGCCGGTCTCGATGTCGATGGCGACCAGCCGGCTGTAGTCGGTCATGCCCCGCAGGCCCATGCTCATGCCGGGGGGCTGCATCCCGCCCCACTGGTTGAACATCTGCGGCTGCGGCGGGATCGCGATGTCGTCCACGAAGTAGACCAGCTTGCCGTCGTGCGACAGCGACCCGACCTGGGCGTTCTCGAACACCAGCGTCGGCATCGTCCGCTGCCAGTAGTTCATCCACCACGACCGGACCGTTTCGCGGTCGTCGCTGCTCATGAGCGACTGCGCCCCGCCCATCGCCGGGGTGAACCAGAAGAGTTCGCCGGCCCGGTGGGTGCGGCCGTGGGCCACGAACCCGTCCTTGCTGACCACCGCGTACACGCCGTCGAAGCCGCGGTACAGGATCAGGTTCGGGGCGGTCACGGGGAAGAACCCGGGCAGGGCGACCTGGCCGCGGTCCGGCTTCAGGCTGTTCACCGCGTAGATCACCTGCTCCTTGACCCAGTCCGCCCCGTCGCGCTGGGTGGATTCGAGGTTGTACCGCATCTTGACGGAAAACGCCGGGTCCAGGAACGGGGTGCCGCCGTCCCCGACGCCGGTGTGCGAGGCGTTGCCGTACCGCCCGGCGACGTACTCGTCGGACAGCTTGCCGAACAGCATCTCGACGGGCCGGTCCATCTCTTGCTTGAGGTCGTCGACGCTGAACGCCCGCTTGCCGAGGACGAGCCCGCCCGCCGGGAGCTTCCTGTCGAGTTCGCCCCAGACCTTCTCCGCCTCCGCGGCGTACCGGGGGTCGCCGGACCGCTTGAAGGCGATGACGGTCTTGAACAGCGTCCGCGCGGTGAGCAGGTCGTCCGAATCGGGCCGCTGGCGGAGCCGGTCGAACCCGTAGGCGGCCTCCGCGTAGTTGCCGGCTTCCAGGTTCAAGGACGCGAGCAGCAGCGTGGCGAGGCCGCCCCCCTTCGTGTGGAAGTATCGCTGGGACGCCTCCGCGAGCTTGAGCTTGTCGTACCCGTCCTCGACGGACTCCTTCACGAGGGCGTCGGCGAGCGGTCCGAACGTGGTCTGGTAGAACTGCCGGCCGAGTTTCGGGAACTCGCCGATGGTCCTGTTCGTCTGGTCCTTGATGCTCAGGTACCGCTTCTCGACCTTGCCGCCCTTCTTCTCCTCGAGCGGGTAGAACGAGTCGCTCCGCATGTCGAGCAGGGACTGGGCCGTGCCGGTGACCCGCTCCCAGTCGACCGCCTCCTCCTTGCGCTCCGCGATGTAATCGAGCACCGCCTTGAACTTGAGCTTGGCGTCGCGGTCCTCCGGAAGGTTCAGCGTCTCCAGCGTCTCCTTCTGGTCCGGGTTCTTGGGGTCTTTGCCGCCCGGGAAGGGGACCGCCTTCTGGGCGGACACCCCCGGAATCGCCGCCAGGCAAACGCCGAGGACGGCCAGGGAGGTCAGACGCAAGCCGCGGTGGTGGGATCGCATAGGATTCGTCTTCCGATTCGGGCGGGTCGCCGGTCGTCAGGGACGGATAAGATTGTCGCGGACGGCCGCGGGGCGGCACAAGCACAAACGGGACGGGCGTTACAGCTTGTGACACCCGGACCAACCGCCGGACCCGGTCGAAAACCGGACGGGTCGGGCGGGGGATCAATCAAGACAGACGCACCGAACCTGCAAACCTAACGCCGAGGAGTTCATGTTACAGACGAAAGACCGGCCGAAAGGTTTGGCGGGGACCGGAACGGAATCCGAGATGAACGCTCCGACGGCGATCAGTGCCACCCGCGAACGTCCCGCCTCTCCTGACGAGAGGTCGCGGGAATCGCGCGACTTCCGGCCGAACTACGTCGCGTTCGCCGGCACCTTCCAGTGCAACCTCGCCTGCCCGCACTGCTGCGTTCCCATCGAATG
Organism: uncultured Alcaligenaceae bacterium; assembly: GCA_964444365.1. Lineage (GTDB taxonomy): Bacteria > Planctomycetota > Planctomycetia > Gemmatales > Gemmataceae > CAYUHJ01. Next base: position 8,961 of record CAYUHJ010000169.1, read on the forward strand.
GACGGACCGCCTCGACATTCCGACCGCCCTGCGGTTCCTCGACGAAGCCCGCGCCGCCGGCATCGAACGGCTCGGGTTCACGGGCGGGGAACCGTTCCTGTTCCCGGAATTCCTCGTCGCACTGACCCGCCGCGGGGCCGAGCTCGGGTTTCGGTTCGACAAACTCATGACGAACGGAGTCTGGTTCCCGGACGTGACCCGCCTGGAAACCGTGCTGGCTGCCCTCCGCGACGCCGGGTTTTCGGGCAAGCTCGGCCTGAGCGTCGACAAGTTTCACGGCATGGAAATCGGCAAACTCGCGGAGTTCTGCCGCACCGCCCGGCGGGTCTTCGCCAGGGACACGATTCTGTCCCTGAGCTACGCCAGCCGCTCGCCGGACAAGGGCCAGGAGCCGATCCACCGCCTCGCCGCGGAGCTCGACGGGGTCGTCGAGTGGTCCGACGTGCTGAACCGGCACCTGCTCGTGTCCGACGACCTGACGATGACGCTGAACTGGAACCACCTCGCGCAGGTCGAACGCGCCGAGAAACTGCCGGGCAACCCGTGGGACGGCGTCTGGTTCGAGGAGGACTACTGCGAGGGCCCCGGCCAGGCCCTCATCGTGAACCCGCGGGGCGACGTGAAGCCGTGTTGCGGGTTCGCTTCCGACCTGGACCAGCTGACGATCGGCAACATCTACCGCGATTCCGCCGCGGCCGTGATCCGCCGCGGCCGCGAGCACCCCTACGTCGGCAAGGTCTTCCGCGACGGCCTGACCGCCGTCCGCGCCGAGATCCTCGCCGCCGACCCGACCGCCCTGCCAGGGGCAACGTCGAACCACTGCTACTTCTGCTGGTTCGTCCTCGCAAAAGGTGTTTGGGATCAGACGCGGAGTGATCCTAAGGATCGGGTCGGCAACGGTGGACAGTGGGAGAAGCTGAAACTGGGCCTGCCGATGGCAGATGACGGCCCCTCTGGTTGCTCGGGTGGAGGCTGCGGTCGCTAACAAACCCTGGGTCGCCGCCCCGCGTACAGGGCCACCCAGCACCGGAGCGGGCACCCTCGGCCGTGTTTCACCCAAGGTGTTGTTGCCAAACAACTAAAGTCGCCACGTTGGAGCCGCGTTGGAGCGGGGCTAATAGGGGTGTCAGGCCGGCTTATTACTCGCATCTGGTCGCTATCAACGACGAACTTGCCGCCAAACTCCAGTCGCCGTTTCGGCCGATCTCAGGATGCAATCCTAAGAACTCCGAATTAGCGATGCATTTCCCCTGGGGATGAGTCTCATCCTGCCCCCATTCGGGTAACCCCGTTCAGATTTGTGTTTGGGACTCCTGGGACTCCTTCTCGCCAACGGGATGACCGAGTGGAGTAGGACGGAAAGGAATCAGGTCCGGTTCTGCCGGTTCTCCGGCACGCGAGGTTTTCCGGCCTCGCCCGTGCTGGATAAATTACTTGAACCGGACTCAGAATGGCAGTAAAACCTCACCTTGAAGGCGTGCGGGTGATGAGGCACGCGATGCTGATCGACATGGCCCGGCACTTCGGCCCTTCCCTGCGGGGCAAATCCCCCGGCAGAAGGGATTTCGCCAGGCTCTGCGACCTGCTGTGCGACACCACGCTCGGCACCACCGTCCACCTCGACTTCACCGACATCGACTTGGTCACCGGGTCATGGTTGAATGCCGCGTTTGTGCCGCTTGTGCGGTGGGCGGCGGACGCGAGGAACGACCTGTTCCCCCTCGTCTGCAACGCCCGCCCGGACGTGCTTGAGGAGCTTGCCCTGGTAGCCGAATGGACACACTGCTGCTTCCTCGCATCCGAGGGGCCGGAGCCGGCCCGGCGGGCCATCCTCGTCGGGTCGCTCGACCACGCCCAGCGGGCGACCCTGGAAGCGGTCCTCGACCTCGGGCCGGTGACCGGGGCCGAACTGGAGCGGCGGGGCGGGGAGCGGATCGGGGCGACGGCGTGGAATAACCGGCTCAAAGACCTGCACGGCAAGCGGCTCCTTCGGCGTGAGCGGCGGGGGCGGGAGAGGGTGTACTCCCCGCTGGTCGATCAAATCGTCCTCGACCCGTCGCTGGCGGGGGTGCGGCCATGAGCATCGAGCAGGTGATGGGGCAACTGGCCGAGGGGGTGGTCCTCGACGGGCCGCACTGGACCGAGCCGGTCAAGGTGCTGACGGCCAAGCTGCGGGCCACCCGCGTCGAGGTCCAGGCGGTCGGGCTGCACACGAAGCGGCTGTGGACGAAGCTCCTCAAGGAGGACGACTTCCAGGCCATCAAGATCACACAGACCGGACAGCCGGCCGTGCTGGACGGCAACCCCAAGCACTTCCGCCTGGCGTCGGAGGCCCACCGCATCCGGCTGGCCTACCAGTACGACCCGCACTTCGCCGTGTCCGTCTCCCAGGTGGACCCGCTCCCGCACCAACTCGACGCGGTGTACGGCCACCCGCTCTTTGAAGGCGTGGTCGAGCGGGTCGTCCGGGAGTTCGGGCCGTCCCTGCGACAGGGGGCGGTGTTCTACAACGCCGAGGCCACGGAACCGACCGTGCTGTGGCTGCTCAAGAGCGGGATCGAGGAGGGGCGGGGCCAGCCGGCGGGCGAACGACTCCACGCGGTCCACCGCACTGGGGACGAGTTCCGCAAGAGCCAGCCCTACGCCCTGCTGGACCAGGAAGACCCCGAGCGGGTGCCGGCCCTGCCGGCGGACCTGAGGCAGGTCGCCGCCGACGAGGACGCCGTGATCAACTGGTCCCTGGACGAGGTGGTGGCCCCGTACTTCCGCGAGGTGTCGGAACGCCGCACCCGCGAACTCGGCATCAAGGAGAAGTACGTCCGCAAGTCGCTCCAGTTCCTGATCAGCGAGTCCACCCGAAAGATCGGCGGTTACGACGCCCAACTGCGGCAGATCAAGGCGGAAGACGACCAGGCCCGCCTGCCGATCCTCGGGAACCGGGCGAAAGAGGTGTCCCGCCGGGACGAGCTTTCGCAGCGGATGAAGGACCGGCTGGAGGAGATCGAGCAAGAGCGGCACCTGTCGGAAAAGCCGCCGGAACTGCTCGGGGTCGCCGTCATCCTGCCGCCGCCGGCACTCGCGGCCGGTGACACCGACCACGAACAGTTCCGCCTGTCCGACGAGGCCATCCAGACGGTCGAGAAGGCCGAGAAGCTGTGGGCATCCCCGAGCGGCCTGACCGTGTCCCGCGACCAGTGGCTGGAACTGCTGGCGTCCGTCCACTACCTGAAGCACATCGCGTACTTCCCGAAGGGCAACGTGAAGGATTTCGACGCGGTGTTCGCGGCCCTGGTCGCCGCGAAGCCGCAATTCAAGGACCGCAAGCCGGACGTGCGGAAGGCGTGGGACCGGCTTGACGAGTTCGGCCTGATCGCGGCCAAGGCACTTGCCTGACCCCGGAGGCGTGGTGGCCGAAGATTACCGCTTCAAGATCGTCTGCGACCCGATCCACGGGGAGATTCCTATCAGCCGGCTGGAGCAGCGGCTGATCGACACCCCGTCGTTCCAGCGGTTGCGGCACCTCAAGCAACTAGGGCTGGCGTCCCTCGTCTACCCGAACGCCACACACACCCGGTTCGCCCACTCCCTCGGCGTGTTCCGGCTGATGAGCCGGATCATCGACCTGCTGGTGAGCAGGGGGCGTTTCACGGACGACGACCGCAAGAAGATGCGGGTCGCGGCCCACGATGGTCGGGGAAGTGGACGCCGAACTCCTCAAGGCTCTCGACGGGCCGGACAACTTCGCACTGGACGCCGACCGCCTCACCCTGCTGGAGCAGCACGCCGAGGCACTCAGGAAGCGATACCAGCGGGCGAAGGAGCGGTATCTCAGCGAGGACGACGCCGACCTGGCCGTCGAACTGAAAGCCGACCTGAAGCGGCTGAAGTTGGAGCTAGGAGAGGCCGAGGATGCGGTCAGGAAAGCACAAGCGGTCGAATCCCAGGATGGGGCACACAACTTTGCAGACTGGTGGTCGAAACACAAGGACGCGGTGCTGCTCGCCGTCACCGAGCGGTATGAAACCGAGGCCGGTGTAGGCACCCGCGTGAGCTTCCCGAACGTGGACCGCGAAGTGGTCGAAAACCCCCCGAGGTTGGACGGTCCTAAGATGCTGCCCCTCGACATCGAGATGAGGGCGTTCGACCGGGACAGCCTAAGAGCGTTGCTGAACCGCTTAGGGGTCACAGTCGCGGTTCGCTGGGAGCGGAACCAGGCCCAGGCTAAGAAAGGTGGCAACCGCCGCTGGATCGCAGATCGGGCACGGCTGGAGATCGACCTAAAATGGCCCCACGCAGCACGTTCCAGCAAACGAGAAGTGGAAGGCAGTACTGGTACGTTCTGACGAAAGGCGTCTGGGATCTGGCGCAGAGTGACCCGCAGGCTCGGGTCGGCAGCGGCGGACAGTGGGAGAAACTGAAACTGGGCCTGCCGATGGCAGATGACGGCCCCTCTGGTTGCTCGGGTGGGGGATGCGGGCGGTAACAATCAGGGGGCACGACCGAAGCAGGAAACCAGAAACCCCGCTCGGGTCCACCCGGCGGGGTCAGCAATGGCAAGGTGAATTGCGGGATTCGTCAGACCGATTTCCCGACCGCACAACTTGGCATCCGATCCGATTTCGGAGCAGCCGGCAATGAGAGTGGGCGATACAGGATTTGAACCGAAAGACGATTTATCCACGAAAGATAGGGAAATTAGAGAATCAATCACACCGAGCGATGCAAAATCCGGTGCAGTGACCGAAGCAGAACAGTTCGCCAAATTCGTTTCGACTCTGACTCCGGATCAACGAGCAAAATTGCTGGTCGCGCTCTCCGCGGGTCCTTCCTGACGGGATTCTGTCCGCGACCTCACAGAGAACGGGTCCGGACCTGGACAGTGTTTGTTTTCC
>CAYUHJ010000170.1:0-13795 GCA_964444365.1 uncultured Alcaligenaceae bacterium
GGGCAGTCTACTCCACCGGTGAAGCGCCCGCGCTCCGCGGCGCGTCGCGGCTACACGGGGTCACTTCATTCTTGCCGATGCAGAACAGGCCGGGCTGACCTGCGGTCGGCTCGGCCGGCGCGAGTGATCGAAGACGTCGTCACGGGTCACCGTCGCGCAGATGGCCAAACGGTGGGACTTCCGTAAGCCGAACTCACAGATTGCGCCACTCCCATCCTTCTCGCCCGAGGTGAGGTATGTTTGGTACCCCTCGCAGACGAATCGGCGTGACAAGCCTGATGGTAGGCCTGGCCCTCGTCTCCCACGCACAGGGACAGGGCCGCCCCGGCGGAGGCGGGGGCGGGGGTGGCTTCGGGGGAGGCGGTGGGGGCGGACGACCCGGCGGGGGAGGTGTCGGCGGGGGTGGAATTGGCGGCGGTCGCCCCGGTGGCGGGTTCGGAGGCGGCGGCGGGGTCTCGGGCGGGAGCGGCGTCTACGGCGGGGGCGGCGGCAGTCGGCCGGGAACCCCTTCGCCCGGAGGCGGAGGCTTCATCGGTGGCGGCAACCGCCCCGCCTACCAGGGGCCGCCCCAGCCGGGCATCCCCGGGCCGGCACCCGGCGGCGGGTACTATCCCCCGTCGTACGCCCCCGGTCAGTACTCCGTCACCAACCCGTTTTCCACGCGGCCGCCGGCGACCTACCAACCGCGGGTCGTGTACGTTCCGTCGGGGGGTGCGTCGGCCCCCCACGCCGGGCCGCTGCCCGGCCACTGGCAGCAGGCTCAGACCTACGCGACCACCGGGCAAACGGCCCAGGCCAGGGCGATCATCGACGCGCAGGTCGCGAAGAACCCCACACTCGACGGGATGCTCGGGGTCATGTCCGAATCCCGCCGCGCGGGGCTCGGCCGGGACGTGACCGGCGATCTGACGACGCGGACCCGCCGGTTGGCCCAGCAAGAGATCACGAACGGCAACAAAACCGCAGCCCCCTGGGTGGCCCTCGCGGCCCTATCGTACGACGCGGGGAACCGGGAGGAGTTCCGGCAGGTCACGTCCACCCTGGTCCGCGACCACCCGAACGACAAGCACGCGCACTACTACTACGCGGTCCGTCAGATGGAAGACGGCGACTACCGGGGGGCGGAAGAGTCCCTCAACCGCGCCCGCGAACTCGGGATGCCGGAAGAAGACATTTCCGACATGCTCCGGGCCACCATCTACGCTCAAAAGTGGGTATGGGAGTACGCGGGGATCGTCGGCGGGCTGACCGCCGCGTGGGTACTCGGGCTGCTGGTGTTGTACCTCTCCGGGCGGGCGCTCTCGGCGGCGACGGTGCGGGCGATCGACCGGGCGCACGAGGATCCGGACGCCGTCCGAAACGGCGGCTTCCTTCGGCGCGCGTACGGGCTGGTGATCGCGGCGGCCGGGGTGTACTACTACCTGTCGCTCCCGATGCTGCTGCTCGTCTCGGTCGCGCTGCCGCTCACCCTGGCCTACGGTCTCCTCCTGGTCCCGTTCCTGAGCCTCTGGCTCATCCTGCTGGTCTTCGTGTTCGGGTTTGGCGGGATCGTGACGGCGGTCAGCGGCATCCGGGCGGCGATGACCGTCGTGCGGCCGAAGGAACTGGGCCGGGTGCTGGAGCCGGACGAGTTCCCGGACATCTGGGCGTGTGCCCGGGAAGCCGCGGCCGCGGTCGGCACCCGGTGCGTGGACGAGATCCGCCTGCTGCCGACCGCGGACATCGCCGTCGTCGAACGGGGCTCCGCGGTCGCCCGGATGCGGGACCGCGGCAGGCGCGTGCTGATCCTCGGCCTAGCGGCGTTGCACGAGATGAAGCGCGACGCCTTCCTCGCGGTGCTGGCCCACGAGTACGGCCACTTCCTGAACCGCGACACCGCCGGCGGGCGGCTGTCCCTCCAGGTCGACGCGGCGATGCGGCGGTTCGCGGAGGCGATCGTTCGCCGGGGGAAGGTCCGGTGGTGGGACCTCGCCGTCCACTTCCTGCAAGCGTACCACACGACGTTCATGCGGCTGTCGTTCGGCTCGCGGCGGCTGCAAGAGGTGCTGGCCGATCAAGTCGCCGTGAAGGCTTACGGCCGGGCGGCCTTCGAGGAGGGACTGACCCACGCGATCCGCCGGTCGTTCGAGTTCGAGTGGTCGCTGTCCGACGCGGTTCGCAACGCGGTCCAGTCCGGCCGGCCGGTCTGCGCGCTGCACGTCCCCGCGGCGCACCGGCCGATCCTGCATCGGGAGCAGATCGAGTCGATGATCCAGGCCGAACTGAACCGCCCGTCCGACCGGATGCAGTCGCACCCGAGCCCGCGGGAACGGTTCACCCTGGCCGCGGTGGTCGACCCGAACCCCCGCCCGACCCGTCCGGAGTCCGTGTGGGCGGGGGACGGCGACGACCTGCTGGCCGCCGACGTGAGCCGCGAACTCGAAGACTCGGTCCGGCAAGAGGCCGACCGCGTCGGCGCGATCCACGACGTGCTGATCCAGGAACTGTCCCGGATCCTGCGGCGGGTGGATCACCCGCAGGCGTACTACGACCGGGCGATGCTTCAGATGAGCCGGGGGGCCTACGCCGCCGCCGCGTCCGACCTGACGGCCGCCCTGCGGGACGTGCCCGACTCCCGCGAAGCCCGGTTCGCCCGGGCGATGGCTTACTCGAAACTCGGCCGGTACGACGACGCCGCCCGGGATTTGACGCAAGTGTCGCTCGCATTCTCGAATGAGCAGTTCGCCGACAGCGACGAGATCTACCGCGTGAACTTTGAACTCGGGGTGGCGTGCGGCCGGTGCGGGCGGTTCGACCAGGCGGTAACGGCCTGCTCGCTGGCCCTGCACGCGAGGTCCGACTCCCTCGCCGCACGGGTGGAACGCGGCCGCGCCCACGCCCGGTCCGGCCGGTTCGCGGAAGCGCTGGAGGACTACGACACCGCCCTCGCCCGGTGGCCCGACGCGACGGAAGTGCTCCACGACCGGGCGACGGTGCTCGAAAAGCTGGGGCGGAAGGCCGAAGCCGACCACTGCCGGGCGGAGGCGAGCCGTCTCGGGGTCGCCCCGCCGCCGGTCGACGCGCCCGTTCTGTTGCGGGCGAAAGTCGTCGGACCCGAAGCCGTTCCTCCCTCGGACGACTGGGATGCCGTCGACCCGCCGACGCCCGACCCGATCCCGACCTTGCCCGTGGCCAAGCTCATCCCCGCCGCGCACCCCGTGCCGGTCGCGCCCGCGGTCGCGGCCCCAGAGCTACACCCGGATGTCGAGGAGAACCCGTTTGAACAGATGAACTCCGCGAGCCGCCGAACTGTGCCCTGAAGGAGCATATGCCACGCTCGAATCCGGACGCGACCCCGCCGTTCCTCCTCCTGCCCGGCGGACCTGTTCCCGATCCGGCCGCAGGGGGGCTGCTACTTCACGCCGATTCGCCACGCCGCCTTCATCGACAAGATCCAGGACCTGCTCAACCGGGTGGGCGGCCGGGTTGCTACGGTTCCCGGTGCCGGCGGGCTCGGCCGAGGGCGACCGCAGCGTGACCCAGGCGGTGGCCGACGGCTGGCGGCGGTGGTGGCCGAGCACCGGGCGAGCGGACCGTGCTGTTCCTGTCCGCCCCGGCCCTGTGGGAGCTGTGACCGTTCCTGCCGGTGGGGCGGCGACCTGTCCGCGGCCGGCATCCCGTACCGGACGCCCGGTTCCGGCGGGTTCGAGTACGCGGACTTCCACTCGCTGCGTCACACCTACCTGACGCTGGGCGGCCTGGCCGGAATCGACCTGCGGACGCTGCAGGAGCTCGCCGGGCACTCGAAGCCGGAACTGACGGCCCGCTACTCGCACCGGCGGCTGAACGATCTGGCGGAAGCGATCGGACGGTTCCCGAACGTGACTTCGGGAGTGAAGCCGTGCGATTCTGTTTGCACACCGTTTGCACGGACGCCGTGCCCGTCGGGTCATTCCCGGTCAGTCGCTGGCCGGAAGAGGGGGTCCGACCCCCTCACCCCGGAAACGACACAACCCCCTGTGAAACAGGGGGTTGGTCACGATCCGACACCGTCAGTCATCGGGGGTCATCAGCGAGGGCGACGGGACTCGAACCCGCAACCTCCGGATCGACAGTCCGTCGAATACGCGCCGCAACATCATGGGAGGACAACAAGTTGCGACACCGCCCGGAAGCGGGTGTAGTGCCGGATGCAGTGATGATGCCGACCTCACTCGGGTGGTCGCCGCGTGGCCGACGCTGCCCGATGCGATTCGGCGAGCTGTGCTCGCGATGGTCGACGCGACAGTTCCACCCTGATCAACTTCCAAGTAATTACGCATCCGATAGCGACGGGTGCAATGGTGGGTCCGCAGGGTCCGCGGTCCCACCGCTCGATGCGGGTCGGGGACCGGGTCGAGAAGCGGTACGGCGGAGGCGGGAAAGCGACCGCCTCGATCGCGGCGTTCGAGCGGGCGATGACAAATCACCGGCTCGTCGGCATCGAGGACCGCAAGGCGAACGCCGAGCGGCCGGAGAGGATCGCGGCGAAGTTACGGACGTGGCTGGCAGGGATCAACGCGGCGGTGGGGGGCGGCTCTCGTCGCGGCGGGGTGGCATCAACAGTAGCACGCCACCGCTGACTCCTGATGGGCACACGCCTTCGACGAGGCATTCCCGCCCGAGCAGGCGAGGCGGATCGCCGAGCGGGTCGAAGTCAACCACACCCCGAAGCACGGGAGCGGGCTGAACGTGGCCGAGATCGAGCTGAGCGTGCTGGCCCGCCAGTGCCTGGACCGGCGGATCGAATCCGTGGAGGCGTTGCTCGAGCAACTGGAGCCGTGGGAGGCCGAGCGGAACGACCGGGCGGTCGGCGTGAATTGGCGGTTCACGACAGCCGACGCCCGGATCAAGCTCAAGCGGCTTTACCCCGCAATCGAGTAGTGGTGGTCTACTAGCATTAGCGAAATCGAATCAACCGACAAGAAGAAGACAAACTGTTGTCAGAATGATGCAGTCATATCGACCAGTTACCTACCGTCAGGTTTCTTGCAAACATGAATTTGGCATTTCGGCAGAAGCTTGCGGAGTTGGTCAGCGGTGTCCTTTGTAACCTTTGGTCCGAATACGGTTAGAGTTGTGAGATGCGGAAGTTTTGCGATAGACTTTAGTCCCTCGTCAGTCATGAATGCATTATTGAGGTCAAGGTGAGTAAGAGTCTTAAGCTTCGCAATTTCTTTGAGTCCTTCGTCTGTCACACGCGAATCACGAACATCCAAGTGGGCAAGCATCTTAAGGGTCGAAAGATTCTTAAGTCCAGCATCTGTAATGTTTGAACCAAGAACTAGCATTGTGGCATCTGGCATGAGCGGAGTAATATCAAGCAGATCAGAGTCACCAACTTTGGTGGAATCAAGAAAAACCCACACGTCCGAGCGTCCATCGGAATCCTTCCCGCGTAATGCCATGCCGCCTAGTTTGTCAACTACAACTACTAGCTTATCTTCCGGCTCACTCACGCACTTAAGATGAGCCAGATAAAATTCTGATAGGAAGGCTGCATTCAAGGCAATTATCCAAATCATGAGACACCTTGTGGAAACAAAGATAAAAACCTGAAAATGGCCGACGCTAGCGATACTCCTATTGAAGCGTCTTGTTCCATTGTAAAAACCGGTACGTCGGAGTTGTGCCGTACCTTTTTTCTAATCCTTCGGCAGTTCTATCGTTTTTATCCTCTCCGAAATACAAGTTAATGAAGAGCTTGTTGCTATCCTTCTCTGCGGCTACAAGCTTTTTATCGATCTCAGCAAATAGACTTGACGCATACATAAGTGCCGTTCGGTTTGAAATAGCCCCCTTCTCAGTCATAGAACCAACTATCGAAGAGTTCCATGCGGGCCTTTCAGATTTAGGCACCCGTCCGTTGTAGAGACCGCCGTAGCAGCAAACAAATGACACTAGTGGAGCATCGTCCGATCTAAGTTCGTCAATGCCATTCTTCATTTCTCCGTGCCATTTCTTATCTCTAAACTCGCGATCAACGCCCAACAGTGAGTTGCGGTCAGGATTCTTGCCATCGGCGGTGCCATGTCCGAAATAGATATTGATTGAACCAGGCTCGCAGCCCTTGTTGTCGTAGTGTCTCTTTGATACGTCTTTTAGAAACTGGATTGGCATGTCGCTGCTATTCGTGATATAGCGGACTCGCACGATTACGTTCCCTGATGGCTCTGCGGCCAGCTTTCTCAGCTTAAGCAGTATATCCATCGTCTTTTTGCTATCGCCGACGGATTCAAGAATATCCCTTTCTTTGGAATAAGTATAGCCGTAAACCTCATCCATAAACACTTCAGTTTGTGGAGCATCTTTAGCCTCGTAAACGGCCAACCCCCACGGATCAACCCCCATCCCAGGCGAGTTCCCCACGAACCGGTACAAATTCACATCCCCAGCCTTGAACCGGATAGGATCCACAGTCACGAACCTTCCCAGAGTCGTCGAATACCACCGGTTCCTCGCATCCGACAGCCCCGCCACTTCATCGAACCTCAACCCCTGGAAGCCGTGGACGAACCCATACGCACTCGCCCCCAACGCATTCCAGCCCGCGTCCAGCACCGTCCGCACGCCGTAGGCGTCGTAGGCGTACCGCTCGACCACCGTGCCGAGGTCGTTCACCAGCGCCGTGATGTTGAAGTTGGCGTCATGCGTCGCCCACAGCCGCTCGTCGAGGACACCGTCGTTGTCGGTGTCCCGTTGGCGGTAGACGAGGTCATCGACGTACCCGCCACCCCAGACGTACCGGGCGTTCAACTTCGTCGTGCTGCCGGTCGTGACGGTCTCCTCGGCCACTTGCCACCCCGCCGTGAAGTAGAAGTCGCGGGTCGTCGTGCCGACCGTTTCGGTGACCCGCCACCCCTGACCATCGTACCCGAACGTCTTGAGCGTCGCACCGCCCGAATCCTTCACCGCGACGAGCCGGTTCCAGGCGTCGTAAACGAACTGCCGACCCGTCTCGTCGGTGGTCATGTTGCCGTTCGCGTCGAACGTCAGCGAACCCGCCCCGACGCTCGTCACTTCGTTCTGGCGGTTGTGCGTCCGCGCCTCGGTGACGCCGTTCGTGGTCACGCTCTCGAAGTTCCCCTGCGCGTCGTAGTCCCACACCTGCGACCGCGTCCCCCGCGCGAACGACAGCAACTGGTTCAGCGCGTCGTAGGTGTACGTCTCGTCGAACGCCGCGTTGACGAGGTTCGCCGCCGTCAGCCGGTTGCCGCCGCGGTCGTGGGTGTACGCCTCCCCGTCCGCGACCGCCCCCGACCCCGTCAGCCACCGCGTCCGCTCCACCCGCCCGAACCGGTCGAGCCCGGTGTAAATGTCCCCGGCGTCCCCGAGGGCTTCCGGCACCCGCAGCACGTGCGACAGGGCGAAGTCGGGCTGCGGGCGGTCTTCGATGACCACCGTGCCGAGTCCGAGGTACGAGTAATCGACCAATGTGCCGCTCGTGTCCGAATACGAACTCAGCCGTGAGATCGAATCGTCCAAACCACTCGCGTAGTTGACGGCAACCGCATACCCGCTCGGGTACGTCATGCCCGTCAGCCGCGAGTGATTCACCTCGCCAGACATTTCCGAGTACGTGTACCCGACCTTCGGCGTTGAAGAGGTCACCGCGCCGAGATGCGATTGCCACACGGCGATCAGTTGGCCCAGCCCGTTGAACTCGCGCTTCACTTGGTTCACGATGCTGCCGCCGGAAACCGCATCATAACTGGTGACAAGGAATTGGTTGCCCTGACCGTCGTAAGCGTAGTCAATCCGGCGAACCGAGCCGTCCACGCCCGAACCCAGCGTCGTGACAGCGTCGCTCACGAGCCGCCCCAGCACGTCGTAGGTCAGCGTGTGGATGTTGCCGTTGCGGTCCGTCGCGGCGAGCGTCTGCCCCAGCGCGTTGACGGTCGACGTTTCCTGTTCGCTGCTACTGGCGGAACCCGTCGTCGGGTCGGGCCACCTCGTCGCGCCGAGGATGTCGTGGGAGGTGATCGTCGAACCCGTCGCAGGCGAGACGCCGTACACGTACTCGGTCGTCTGCCCGCCGCCGCCGGTCACGAGCGCGGTGAGGGAGGTCATCCCCGCCGGGCCGTAGCCGTACACGGTCGTCTTGTCGTCGGCGTCGCCGACTCGGACGCTTTACTTCCGCTTCTTCTTGGCCGGCGGCGGTGGAGGAGCGGGCCGGGGCGGGCGGTCGACCGCCCCCTTCGAGCGGAGGTACGCGGCGATCTTCGGTCGGTCGTGAGCCTCAGCCCACTCCAGTGCGGTGAAGGTGTTGTTTTTGTCGCCGTAGATGTCGTAGATACGGTTCACGTCCGCGCCGCCTTCCTCGACGAGAATGCGGACCAGTTCCAGGCTCACGTCTTCGTTGCCCCGGCGGGGAAGGAGTGCTGAGATGAGCGGGCGGCTAATGTTGGGGTCTGCACCACGTCGCAATAACTCGCGGATGAAATCTGGGCGGTTAGGATTCTCGTCGGCGCGTACCGCCTTCTCGAGAGGTGTTGATTGTTCGATTCCGGCGGCGTAATTGATGTCAAGTCCAACACGAAGGAGATAATCCACAAGACTAAGCAAACCGGAATCGGCCGCCTCATGTAACCAGCTCTTTGTAGCTGCGTCCGAGTAGTGTAATTGCTCAGGATGACTTTCTAAATAATCGATGGCATCTTGAGCCTTGCCTTGCCTCAGATAACTGATCATCTGCTGTAGTGGGGTGATGGACTCTTCGTGATTCATGGCTTGACATCGATTAGTGTGTGAGCAAGGTTAACCAAACGGACAGCAGAGCAAGTCGTGTTTACGGTTGGACAGCATCGAAACGACACCCGCTACCAAAACTTGTTTGCCCCTTCCAGATCTGCTGCTATTGCAGCGAGTTCCTTCTTGACTTCGTCGGCTTTGCCAGCCTTATTGAGCCCCTTTGCCTCTGCAGCCACGAGTCGATCGTATACCGCCTTGACATATGCCTCGGAGTGAATCTGATCATAGTTGTTCGCCGCGTAGCACAAATTGTGCAGGACCCCATTATTGACTTTTGCGTACGCTTTCGCTTCTTCCTTTGACGCCAAGATCGGGATGTTGTACTTGTCCAAGATGCCATGAGCACCCTTGATCCAAGGGTACATGGAGTTTTTCGGGTCTTTCGGAATAGTCTTCTGTACAATGTGGTGACCGTGAACCTTGCCGATCAAAGCCGGTGTCTTCAACGCCGCCGGCACCGCGCGGCCCGTCAACTGCGTAATCAAGTCCTTCCAGCACGTGTCGTTGTGGACCAGCAACCCGTCCACGCCGACCGCGAAGTTCGGGTGCCCCTCCACGGCCAGCGAACACACCTCCGTCGTCGACTCCCGCGTGATGACCTGCAACACCTCGCACTGCATCCCGTCGCGGGTGTACATCACGTCGCCCGCCAGAACGTCTCGCGCCGCGACCCACCGCCCGTCCAAGTCCCGGAACTCGTCCTCCCCGGCGACGATGGACGGGCACGCCGGCCGGTCCCGCAGATTCAACCCCCGCACGATCCACACCGGGTGCGCGTCCGTCGCCTCGACGAACCCCGCCCCCGTCACCAGCGACACCAGCGTCCCGTGGTAGGTGCTCGTTTTACGGGCCGCCACTGTTTGCACCGCCCAGTCAGCGGTCGCGAACCGGAACGCCCACACCTTGTCCCCGGCATTCACCCGGCCGATGGGGACGAGTCCACGGTCGGTGTGGACCGGCGTGTCCGGCGGGAAGCAGAACCGCCCGACCCACTCGACCGCTTCGCTCTCGGCGTACTTCAGCGTACCGGCCGGGGTGATTTTGGCGACAATCTTGCCGAGTACAGTTTCATTGACCACGGCATCGCCGGTCCTCAGGGCCCACTTGCCGCCGAGTTTCGCGAAGGAAAGCCCCTTGTGGGCCAACGCATACAAGACTTTACCCGCTCCGTTCGTCGGCGCGACATCGAGAGCGAGTCGAAACGCCGCCCCAACCATCAACCCCGGTGCCGCTGCCATCGTCGCCTTCAGCCAGTCCTTGGACTGTTGCGGAATGCGACTTCCCGGAGTCAGAGTTCCCGCGTCGAGGTTGGGGTCTTCCAGGACGAAGTTGTAGTAATATGCATTGAATTCCTTCAGGTCGCCACTGTCGGCGAGATCGACGAGCGCCGCCGCCCAATCGGCGATCGGTTTCGCCCCGTTGTGTGATCGGAACTCGAGCAGGATTTTTCCGTCGGGCTGTTCGTACCGCACCATCGGGGGCGTGGTCAACCAGTGCCCCCACGTACTGGTCTCGTAGTACTTTGACACTCGAATGTCGGTCGCGTACCAGAACGCAACGTCCTCACGACCCAGCTTGATGAGTTCGTTGTAGAGTTTTTCGATGTCCGATTCGTCAAGCGTGACCCCACTCCGGTTCGGCGCGGAGATGTACTCCACCGGACCTCCGAAGGGGTCCAGGTCGTCGATCCACCCGTCCCCGTCCGTATCCAGCCCCACCGCGTCCGGGGTGCCGTCCCCGTCCAGGTCGACGAGCACCCCGTCGGGAATCCCGTCCCCGTCCAGGTCGATCAGGTCCGTCTCGCTGTCGCCGTCCGCGTCCACGCCGATCCCGTCGACGGAGTCGTCGCCGTCGATGTCGAACGTCTCGGCGTCCGCCAAACCGTCGCCGTTCGTGTCCACGGCGTCGATCCGGCCGTCGGCGTCCGTGTCGAGCCCGACCCCGTCGAACTCGCCGTCCAAATCCAGATCGACCCCGAGGCCGTCGATGCTGCCGTTACCCCCGAGGTCGACCGACTCGAAGAGTCCGTCGCCGTCGGTGTCAACGTCCACGCCGTCAATGTCGCCGTCCCCGTCCAGGTCCACATCCGGCCCGTCTTCGTCCCACACGAGCGGCTCGTCCGTGATCGTGACCATTGCCCAGTTGGAGTCGTCGGACTGAAACGTGTACCCCGCCCCTGGGATCAGTTCGACGAACACGGACTCGGCGGACTCCGATGCGCCGTCGCTTGTCACGACGAGCGGCACCACCACCGAGGACTGACCCGGCTCGAACGTCACGGTGCCGGTCGGCCCGGCGAAGTCGACGCCCGGAATCGCCGTGCCCTCGACCAGATAGCTCACGGTGAGCGCGTCGCTCGGGTCCCCGGTCCGGGTGAAGACGAACGCGACCGGCTCGCCGGTCTCGCTGGTGAATCGCCCGGACGCGGCGACCGCCACCGCGGGGACCGGCACCGCGTACAGTTGCACGTCGTCCACCCGCAGGCCGACCGGGTTCGGGGTCGTGCTCCCGGACGCGAGCGGGTCGTTGCGGACCTCGAACCGCAGCGTGTTCACCCCCGCCACCCACCCGCCCGCGATCGCCAAGTCCGAGTACGCCCGGAACCCCTCCACCCCCGAGCCGGGGTTCGGCCCGGTCCGGTGCAGGTTCAACGCCGTCCCGTTCAGGTAGCCGTTCACCCCCTCGTTGTCCGCCGACCACCGCCCGGTCAGCACGGCGGTCGACGCGACGTAGCCCGTCAGGTCGATCTTCGTCTCGAACGCGTACACGCCCGGCGGGGCCGAGGCGTCCGCGGCCGACCGCAGCGGCGCGACCCACCGCGAGTTCGCGTCGTTCGCCACCCACGGCGGCAGCGGGTACCCGCCCGCCGGCACCACCTTCGCCGGCCCCACCAGCGACGGATCGGGCGCGGACACGACCGCGAAGTGCGGGTCGATCCGGGTCGCCACCGGGTCCCACTCGACCCGCACCCCGACCGGGTTGTCGCCCGCCCCCAGGTTCGTCACCCGGAACTCGACCGCGTTCGCGCCGGCCACCAGGTACGACCCGCTCAGCACGAACGGGGTCATGTCCCGGAACGCCTCCGGCCCCGCGAGGACGACGCCGGTGTCCGTGCCGTTCACGTAGATGCGGGCCGCGTTGTCCGCCGCCCACCGCCCGGACAGCACCAGGTCCGTCGGGTCGGTGACGGTCACGGTCGTGGCGAACGAGTAGACGCCCGGCGGGGCGTTGCCCTGGGAGTCGGCGGCGGCCGGGATCAGCCACGCCGAGCCGGGCGTGTCGCCGGCCCACGGCGGGATCGGGAACCCGCCGACGGCCGTCCGCACCTTCGTCCCGCCGGCGTACCCGCTCGGGGCGGAAGTCACCGCGAAGTTCCCGTCGCTCGCCAGATCGCCCAACCCGGCCCCGGTCGCGTTCAGCCCCGTGACCTTCGGCACGGACGAGTCGGGCAGCCGCTGCCCGAGCGCGTCGACCCCGGTGTTGAAGGCCGCCCGCGGCACCGCCACCCGCGCCCCCGGCAGCCCCGAGCCGGTCAGCCCGTCCACCCGGAGGCCGGTCGGTCCGCCGCCGTTGTGGACGACGAAGTCGAGGTCGTTCGACCCCGGCCGGAACCCGGCCGTCAGGGTGAACGCGGCCAGCGAGCCGAACGTGCCCGCCGTGACGGTGACGCCGGTCGCGACCCCGTTGAGGTAGACTTCCGCGTAGTCGTCGGCCGCCCACCGACCCGACACGGTCGCGGACGCGGGGTCGATTTGGGACAGGTCGAAAGTCGTCCGGTAGACGAAGACGCCGGCCGCGGCGTTCCCGTCGGCGTCGGTCCCCGCGGGCACGATCCACCGGGACGCGGTGCCGTTGCCGACCCACGGCCCGATGGGATACCCGTCGGCGACGATGGTGCGAGTGGCCCCCGGCATCAGCCCCGCGCCGTCGGCGTCGATCAGCCGGTAGTGCGGGTCGGTCGCGTTGTCGCCGAGGAGGTAGCCGTTCGCCGCGGTGCCGGTGTCGAACAGACTGATGGGCAGCCGGGCCGCCGGCACCTCGCGGGGTTCGAGGCGTTCCAGGTCGAGCCGGGTCTTCGCGGCCGGGGCGGTGCGGGCGTCGCGGAGGCGGAACAGACCGGACACGGAGTCCCAGGACCGGGCGGCGAGCGTGCGGGGACGGGAGCGCATCGGGGGCGACCTCGCGACGGGGAGAGGAGACGAACGAACGCATGGGTCGTGCGAACAGGGGTGATAGTGACGATTCCCCGGCCCGCGGCCAACCGAATTCCGGGATCGCCGCCCAACTTTCGCCGGGGGCGTGTCCGATGGCCGCACACCCCAACGGGTTCGGGCGACGAAACAGTTTTTAGCTTCCGCTACCGACCTCCCCGTCCCCGCGTCCGCCACCACCTGCGTCGCGTCGTCGGCCGGGTCGGGTCCGCGGGGTCCGCAGGGTCCGCGGACCCGCCATTGCACGCACGGGGCGAAACCGTGGCGCAGAGGAGTCCTTCACGGCCGTCGCGCCCTGCGGGTGCAATGGGGGGACCGCGGACCCCGCGGACCCTCCGGACCCGCCCGACGGCTTGCCGCATCTCGGCGGGTGTCCCTCATTCGCCGCCGATTCCGCTCTCGGCCCGCCGCCGGGCACCACCCGCCGCACCGGGCCGCGCCGCCGCGGGGGACGTTTCCCCGCACGGGCCGAACCATCACCCGCATCGCCCGCATCACCCGCAGGCCGTCGACCGGTTGCGGGCGATGCGGGTCATGCGGGTGATGTTCTTGCCGGCGTGGGTAAACATGACCACGACGACCATGTCCACCTGCGGGTTGATGACGGGGTTTTCCGGGGATCGGCTCGTGATCGGCGCGTAATTGCGGGAAGGTGAGGGGAAGACGCACGGGTCCCTCCCGGCGGGAGTCCGTTCGCGTCCCCGCGGGGAGCCGTCGCGGACCTCGACAGTGTTTGTTTTCCGACGGAAGCGACAAAGCGGCCCGTGCGTCGCCGGGCCGCGTCGAAGGCCGATCCTCGGTCCGCTACGCCACCG
>CAYUHJ010000171.1:0-13769 GCA_964444365.1 uncultured Alcaligenaceae bacterium
GCGGCGACGACCTGCCGGGCTACCCGCCGCCGGTGGTGCCATTCGCCGAGCGGGCCAAACAGATGACCGACGCCCTCTACGCGATCCGCAAGTCGGCCGCGGCGAAGGCGGCCACGGCGGCGGTCTACCTGAAACACGGGTCGCGGAAAAAGGAACAGACGGTTCGACCGAAGACGCCAAAACGCCCCGCCCCACCTCCGACGCCGTCACTCTTCGACGGCTGGGACACGGACGGGAGTGCGGGCTGATCGTGGTGCTTCAGGGCAGCACTCCCGAGCGTCGCGTCTCCGACGTGGCGGTTGTTCCTTTCGACTGTGACCCGCAACTGGAGGGAGAGGCGATCCCGGTTTGCCGACCGCGAACGGGCACCGTTGCTTCGTGTCGTCGACTCGGGCGGGTGCCACCGTCACGGAACTGAAGCTCGATCCGCATGGGCTGTCATCGGTGTTGACGACCTCCGCCAGAATTTTCTGATCCGTCGCGGCACTCGGGTATAGTCTTTTTACCGACGACGGGCAGTGCCCTCGCCGGTGTGGTCTCGACACCGACCACGACTGACTGCTGCTCTGGTCGAGAAGAAAGATGGGGGCACCCTAACAGGCCACGACGGCCTGATTGCTGCCCTGAGTAGACCCATCTCATCCGTCGGGCATCTGCCCCGACCGCGGCCCCAGGATCTGCCGCACCACCCAAGGGCCGTTCGCCCTTGGGCGATTTCCACTTGACGATTTGAAGATCTGACCGGCTCCGCCAAGGGCGGAACCCGGCGTTGGCACCGTTCCAGTTGGTGCCCACCGCCTGCCGGTCGAATGCACGAGCACCCCCGCGGGGGGCTCGTGCTCACACGATTCGTGAGGACCGAATGGCCAAAGCGAAGAAGCCCAACGACCTGACGCTCGACAACGAAGACGCCCCCGGCACGGCCCGGATCAAGGAGCCCGCAACGTCGGCCGCAGTCCGAACTCAGCAGCTGAAGAGGAAGGGGGACAGGAAACGGGCGGGGAGCGACGAGAAGGGGTACCAGAAGCGGATCGATCGCTTCACGAAGCGGATGGAGAGTCACAGGAAGTGGCTCGACAGGGAGCAGAAGAAGGAGGCCGAAAAGGACGAGAAAAAGTGGCGACGGGCCACCGACACGGCGGCGAAAAAGATCGCGGCCCTGTTCGTCGGTTCGGAGACCATGACCCCGGAAGAGCGGCTCGCCGCCTACCTCGCTGCCGGCCGCGAGATTCAGCGGGTGAGGGAGTGCGAGTTAACGTACGGCCCCAACCGGATGGCGGAACTCGCGTCGCGGGTGCCGGAACTGGGGAACGTCGGCCGGGCAGCGTGGCTGGCTTGGTTCAGCTACTGTAACGACGAGCTCTGGCCCTACTTCGCTGCGGCCGTGGCGGCCCCTATGGGCAACGGCCGGCCCCTTCTCCTCGGCCACTGGATGTGGGCCGTTCGTGCGTGCTCACCGAACGGTGAGCGGTTGGACTTCGAGCGGTTCGAGGCGGAACTGGCGTGGCTCCGCCGGGAGGCACCATCGGAGGAGGTGCTGGAACACATCGTCGGGGTGCTGGACGACGAACGCTGGCGGGCGGAGGAAGAGGAACGCGACGAGTTGCGGAAGCAACTCGAAGGCGTGATGGCCCTGTGTTGAGGGGGTGAGCGAGGGCGGGGCCGTGTCGGGTTGCGACCCGGCTCCGACCGATGACAGTCGACACCGATCGACGGCGGGACGCACCGTCCCGCCCTGACGTGCCCGGTCCCGTGCGGCCGGGAGAGTGAAGAGACGGCGGCCCGCAGGGCGGCTCACGGTGAGCCACGACCCCGGCCCCGTCCTTCCGAAGCACCCGGCACCGTGCGAAGGGCCGGGCACCTCTTACCGAACCCTCACCGTTGGATCCCCAACACCAAGATGTCGCCCGATCGCAGTTGCGGGGCCAATGGCGTCCGGACATAGGCGGTGAAGAGATCACCATTGAGAGCCCCATCAATGACCATCGGAGCCAACAGTCCACTCAAGCGGAACATCGATTGGCTGAAGCCGCGGTGCACGCCGGCCGCCGTGTGGTGGACGCACGAGCGGCGGCACGTCGAGTTCGACTGGGCGGACCTGCTGGTCGGCCTGCCGGGGGCGACGTGCCCGGCGGCCCGGTTCGGCGGCAACGTCAACCCGTCGGCCGACGCCCACCTGGTCCGGTTCGACGCGGTGCCCTCGATCGCGGCGTTCCGGCGGCGGGTGGCGAGGACGATGCCGGGGCACGCCCCGATCAACGTGATCCGGGTGGAGAACTGGTGCGGTCACGGGTGGCCCGAGTGAGTCTGGCGGTCGCTGCCGGTTCCAGCCCGAAACCGGCAGCGACTCAACCGAACGCGATGCGGGAGTCGCACCTTTCGTGTCGTGCGGTTGGGACGCGATTGCAAACGCCCCGTCACTCGAACGCGACGGCTTTCAATCGCTTCAGCTCGGCGTCGATGTCGGTGCCCTCGTAGAAGGAGAGCCAGCCGCGGACGGATCGCGTCTCGCCCGGCGGGCAGTCCTCGACCACCGGGTCGGCGTGCAGGCACGGGCACGGCGGGTTGCCCCACGCCCGCCCGCACCGCTCCCAGCCGGTGATGACCCAACGCTTCCCGGTCGCGTCCTTGCACGCGGCGAACGGGGACGCGAGCACCTTGTTCTCGTTCGTGAGCTTCTCGAACCCGGTCAGCCCGGCGAGCATCACGCACATCTGCACCCGCAGCCCGGTCAGCTTCTGGTCCGTGCCGTTGGTGACCTTAAACTCCATCCGCACGCCGTCCTTGCCCGGCACAACTTTTGAAGTCAGCGTCACCTTGTTCGGCAGCGTGCGTTCCAGCGTGAGCGAGCCGTCCTTGTTCCGCGTCCACTCCAGCGGGTCGAGCGTCACCTTCTGCCGGTCCCACGCCGTCGGCACGTGCGTGTGGGCCAGGTACAACAATTCCGGCTTCTTCGGGGCCGGCTCGAACCACACCGCCTCGGGCACGTCGGCCACCGCGTACCCGCCGCCGGTCCACGGGGCGAACACACTCGCCTTCGTCTCCCGCTGCGGGCGGATGGCCCCGTCGCGGAACCCGGTCCGCGGATGCCGCCCGCCCGGATACGGCAGCACTTGGATCGGATCGCCGGCCTCTCGCTTTGGTGGCTTTGTCGCGTCGACGCCGAGCCGCTTCGCCGCCGCGGTCACCTCATCGGCCGTTAGGCCCAGTGCCGCCCCGGTCTCGGTCGGAGTGAAGCGGTGCCGCACGAGGGCGTTGCCCAGCCAGTACCGCAGCTCGTCGTCGCCCTTCGCCGGGCGGGCGTTGCCGCCGTCGCGTTTCGCCTCGACCAGCTTCTTGCGGTCCTCGATCACCCCGAACGGGTCCGACGGCACCACCGAAGGATCGACGTACTTGGCCAGATCACGCATGGCGATGACCGTGTACTTCTCGTCCGCCAGGTACTTCACGAACGCCTCGAACTGCTCCTTCTTGGTGGTCACCCAGTCGTGGGCGGTGTCGGGGACGCCGTGGAACTGCAACACCGCGACCTTCCCGTGCCGGGCCTGCGAGACGGCTGCCTTCAGGTCGTCGAGCGTCCACGTCGGGCGAGCGTCGCCGGCGGTGGGCACGAGCAGCGGGTGGTCGAGGCCGGGCTCGTAGGCGAACCCGCGGCCCTCTTTGTAAGGCTGCTCGGGGCTGCCCCCGCGGCGGGCGAACTTGATGCCCAGGTCGGCCAGCACCGGCAACGCCTCTTTGGTGATCGAATTGCCGGGGTAGGCGAAGCTGACCGGCTGCGGGATGCCGTGCTCCTTGCACCGGGCGTTGATCGCCTTGATCTGGGCCGGCAGGTCGCGGACCGTCTTGTCGGTCACGCCCTTGTGGTCGATGGTGTGGTTGCCGATCTCGAACCCGTCCGTGTGCAGCTCGGCGATCTCCGCCCACGTCATGTAGTCCTTCTTGTTGGTGGCGAAGTCCCACCCCTCGGTGACGAAGAAGGTGGCCCCGAACTTGTGCTTCAGCAGGAGCGGGCGGGCGACGCTGTGGTGCGACTTGCTCGCGTCGTCGAACGTGAGCACCACCAGCTTGTCCGGGATCGGCTCCAGGGCCGGGGCCGGGGCGGCGAGACAGAGCAGCACGGTCAGGGCGGCGAGGCGTCGGCTCACGGGGCACCGGGGCAGAGGGTCGGGCAGGCGGTGCGTAGACTATACCCCGCTCCGCCGTCGGCTTCACCGGGGAACCGTATGACCGTACGCACCGCACTGGTTCTCGCCGCGTTCGTCTCGCTCGGAGTGCCATACGGGGCACGGGCCGCGGACCCGAAGGCGTTCCCCGGCACGCCGACGAAGTGGAACGGGTTCGCCAAGCACGACTTCAAGGTGGGCGAGTTGGCCGCCACGGTGGTGGTGCCGGAGAAGCCGCTGCCGGGGCGGCCGTGGGTGTGGCGGGGCGAGTTCTTCGGGGCGTTCGCCGAGTGCGACGTGGCCTTGGTGAAGGCCGGCTGGCACCTCGCGTACGTGAAGGTGCCGGACCTGTTCGGCTCCCCCAAGGCCGTGAAACAGTGGGAGGCGTTCCACGCGGCGATGGTGACCTACGGCCTGCACGCGAAGCCGGGGCTGATCGGGCTGAGCCGCGGCGGGCTGTACTGCATGAACTGGGCGGCGGCCCACCCGGAGAAGACGCTGGCCGTGTACCTCGACAACGCGGTGTGCGACTTCAAGAGTTGGCCCGGCGGGACGCCGAAGAAGCTCGGCACCGGCAAAGGATCGGAGGCCGAGTGGAAGAAGCTGCTCGCGGCCTACGACTTCAAGTCGGATGCCGAGGCCACCGCGTGCAAGCTGAACCCGGTGGACAACCTGAAGCCGCTGGCGACGGCGAAGATCCCGCTCTTGCTCGTCTACGGCGACAAGGACACGGTGGTGCCGCACGCCGAGAACTCGGAGCTCGTGTTCGACCGCTACAAGGCACTCGGCGGGCCGGTCGAGCGGGTGGTGAAGCCCGGTCAGGACCACCACCCGCACGGCCTCAAGGACGTGGCCCCGGTGGTCAAGTTCTTCGCCACGGCCCTGGAACAGCAGAAGTGATCCCGGTCGTTGAGCGGTTCAGCCCGGCAGCATTCGGGATTCCGACATGCCAGCCGTGTGCTTCTTTCGGTCGCCCTTCGGGTCAACTGCGGCGGCACAGCGGACGGGGACGGGTACGGAGTCCGTTGACGGCCGCTTGGTGGTCATCGACGCGAAGAACCGTCGGGGGCTTGTTCGCGTTCAAGACCAGGGTGATCGTGCCCGCACACGCGACACCGGACGGGGCGAGGTGGGTCGGGTCCGTGAGCAACGCGAGCGGCACCACGGTGCGGTCCGGTAGTGCGTCTGGGGCCTTCACACACTGCGAGGTGATCTGCGTGCACATGACAACGGCGTCGGCGTCCCGCAGGGCTTGCACCAGAGCTGGGAGCGGGTGCCCGAACGGCTGGTCCGTGCCGACCGAGATGAGGGCGTGGGCCGGCGATACGGCGGCCGCCAGTTCGGTCAGCCCGAACCCGTTCGTCTCGTGACGAGGGCCGCCGTGGTGCGGCACAACGAACGCGTCGGCGGCGAGCAACCGCCCGGCGTCGGCGAGCGAATGCCATCCCGGCAAGTCGAGGTCGCCGCCGAACAGCACCCGCCACTTTCGCGGCTTCTCGGAGGTCGAGAGGCCGAATACCGCACTTGTGGCGTTGTGCCCCTTCCGCGGCTTCGGACCGACCGTCTTGGCTCCGGCGACCGCGGCTTGGTTCTCAAAGACCGTGGGGTAGACGCAGTAGAGCCAGCAGCCGCTGGTCTGGTCCCCGTACAACAGCCGCCCACGGGGCTCGGCGGCTCCGGCGGGGGCACGGATCTCCTCGACACGTTCGACGACCTTGTTGCGAGCCCACTGTTGTGCCGGGAGCCAGTGCGGAATGTCGTCCGGGTGTCGGTCGACAACGAAGCCGACGGTTCCGACCTGCTTTCGGAACCCTTGGACCAACGCGTCCAGTCCGAAGATGTGATCCCGATCGTTGTGGGTCATCAGCACGAGCGGCAGGTGCCGGACGCCCACCGATCGCAGCCACCGGGCCAGTTCTGCTCCGTCCGCACCGACATCGATCACGATGGCAGCACGGTCGCCGGGCTTGCCGCCCGGCGACGGGACGAGGAGGACGAGACAATTTGCCTGACCAACGTTCAAGCAGTACAGGGCGGTACTCATGGGAGTCAGTCCGACTTCACCGGCCAGGCGTTCCGGTCGTCGGCCGTCACTTTGGGAATCGCGTCCCACGCCCGCTTGCGGGCCGCCTGATCGGTCGGGGGCGGGATCTGGTGCGGCGGCTCGATCCACTCCACCGTGTCCGGGTACACCCGGACGACCGCCCGGAACCACGCCTTGGCGGGAACGTCCAGCAGGTACGGGGTCATCAACGCCTGCGAGACGGTCCCCTCCTGATCACGGCTGTTGTTCGGTCCGAGGGTCCAGCGGACGACGGTCGGCCCGAACGGCGTGTGCCGCTGCACTTGCCCGATCAAGATGGTGGGAAGGGGGTTTTCCCGGTCGTACTGCTCCCAATCGACCAGGTGGTTGACCACCGCTCGAACCGCATCATCTTTCGGGTGCCGCTCGTGCGGCGGAACGCGAACCTTCGCGGCAACGAGTTCACCGAACTGGCGTTCGAGATCACGCACCGCGGCATCCTGATCGACGCCGATTCCACGAATGCCCAGCAACCGAGCGACCGGCTTCAACTCGGCGGTCACGCGGCCGCCACGCTCGTGGTTGAACGAGACCAGTTGCGTGCGGCGGAGCGGGTAGCTCCCGGCCCCTGTGCCGAGCCGGTGAATCGGTCGCGGGCGGACGGCCGCCGACACACCCCGTGTGCGAACCCGCTCGGCGACCCGGTCCAGTAGGAGCCGCACACCGTCCGACTGGGAGAACGATACCCCCGTCAGGTCCTCCGGCCGGTCGAAGAAGGATTCGCTCAGTTCGAGCAACCGCACCACGTTGGCGTCGCTCCCGAGGGCGGCCACGGCGGGCCTCATCCGCTCGCGGGGCTCGGCGTGATACGGAAGGCCGCCGGCCGCGTGGGCCGCGGCGTACTTGCGTGCCGTCACGCGGGTGCGGCCGAGCTTCCCGGCGGGGCGTGTGGTGCGGATCGGCTTGAGTGACATTGTCGGCATGGTTGTTCCGTCAGTTGAACAGCTCGCGGCACTCGTCCGTGAAGGTGCTCTCGAACGTGGCGTGCAGGTAGTCGTGTGCTTTCGCCAACCACTCTCGCACGGCCGGCGTTTCGGGCTCCAGACCGCCCGTCGACACGTAGTCCCACTGGAACATGAACGTCATCCCGTCGGGGCTCGACGACGGGTGTTGCTTCATGGTGACCACCAGCACGTCGCCCTCGGATGCTCCCGGCACCTCGTAGCCGAGCGAGATGTTCGTGGCACCCTGCGGCGGGAACTCGGGGAGAACGGGGAGCAGGTTGAAGTACCTGTCCAGGCCGGCTTCCACTACCGGCAGGTCGACTTTATCCACGTAATGTACGGCCGCACGTGCGACGCGAGCCGGCTTCCACAACCGGCAGTATTGTCCGAAGCAGTCCGCGACCCGCGGCTCGTACCGCTCCCAGCCGTAGTAGGGGGGGAGTTGGTTGACCACCAACAGGTTGTCCCCGATCTGGACAAGCGTTTTCTGGTCCTCGGCGAGGAAGCGGTGTCGGGGTGTGGGCGGACCAAACCGCTGGAACTCGGGACCGGCTCCTCCCCCGGCCACTCGGAACTCGATGCCCACCGACGACAGCCGCTGACGCGTGGGAAAGTCCTTCTCGATCTTCTTGTAGAACGCTGGAAGGATAAATGAGTCCCACTCCTGCCCGTCAGGGGGCTGAAAAAAGAACTCCGTGAACACCTCCACGAGTGGTGGGTTCTTGTACTTGTGGGTTTTCGCCATCAACTGCTCCGGGCCGCGGGTGCCACCCCACGAGATGCGATCTCCCGGACGGCAACGGTATTTTACAGAGCCGAGGCCCCGCCCGCTTCACCCAATACCGGAAGCCAGTGGTGGTGGAAGGCCGGGTTGTAGGAAAAGTGACAGTAACAGGAGCCGCCGTCGCCCGCAAACTCGGTTCCAGGGGCAGAGCAGCCCGCGACGCCCTTTCACTTGGCCGAGGCGTTCAGCGTCCCACCACCGTCTCAGTTCTATCGAACACAGGCGTGTGCTGCCAACGCTCCGCGGTACTGCATACGGACTTCAGAGTCTCTGGACTCGCTAGCGTCCCTGCGTGCAGTGGAACCCAACAGGTGACCCAAGGGGCCAACTCATCTGCCGAACGGCCACCCCGTCTGCCATCTGAGCGTAATGACTGCCGCTGAGAAGACGCCCAAGCCACCCGGCTGGCCGCGAGGTATTGCTTCACCCGCACCGCCCGGCAACTCAACAGTCACCGTCGTCGGTTGTTCACCCCCGTTCGACGGCGACGAACAGTTCAGACAGCTTCATGCTCAGGGCGGCGGCCAGCTTCTCGATGTTCACCAGCGACAGGTTGCGGGTGCCGCGTTCCACATCGCTCAGATAGGTGCGGTGGATGCCGGCCTTGTCGGCGAGGTCTTCCTGCGTCAGTTCCAGCTCCTCCCGACGGAACTTCACGGCGGTGCCGAACCGTTCTTGGATGCCTGGGGTGGACCGTCGCTTCGCCATTGCACCGACGTTAAGTCGGTGTAGACTTTGAGTGTATCGACGATGAGTGACAATCCGGCCCGCCCGACGAGGATGTGATGACCGCAACGCCCGCCGCTCAGTTCTGGTTGATGACCGGCGTGGTGCCGTCGGGACCGTTCACCGTCGACCAGGTGCACGCCGAGGTGGCGGCGGGTCGGGCCACGTGGCAGATGCTCGCGTGCCCGGTCGGGACGGCCGACGCGACGTGGCGACCACTGGTGCAGACCGCCGGCGTAGGGCCGGTGGCGACTCCCGGCAGTTCGGACGTGCCGCCCGTTCCGGGCGACACGAACCCGCCGGCCCCGCCACTCGTTTCCAGCGGCGAAACGGAGCCGCCGATCATCGGTCGACGCTCTCGCCCGATCGCACAGGTCGGTGCGTGGGTCGCGGCAGCCGTGTTGGTGGGCGGGGCGTACTTCGGCGTGAAGTGGCTGAACGCCCGTAACTTCAGCAAGCCTCCCGTCGTCGTGCCCAGCGGGAGCGGCATTCAGAAACTCCTCAACAGCCCGACGACGGCCCCGACCGGCCCATCGCAACCACCCGCGGCAGGAGGGTCGGTTGATGGCAAGGCGGTGCCCCAGCCCCCGCCCGTCGGGAGCGGGCCGATTCTGGACGCCGTCCTGCGTGCGTTCGGGAAATCGGCCGACGCCCCGGAGATCGCGGACTTGTCGAAGGCCGTCGGCGGGAAGCCGAAGGAGGCACGATCGGACGACGGGCGGCTGACCCTGTACTGGTGGGACGCCGGACTGACTCTCGCGTTCGGGAAGGAACGGGTGGTGGAATCCGCCACGTTTGTCGGCGGGGGCAGCATGTGGAACGCCGTCCTCGACCAGAAGTCGAAGCCGTACCGGGGCGAGATGCCGTACGGACTGACCTGGGACGACGGCCCGGATGCGGTCGAGCGGAAGTTCGGCAAACCCGACCCGACGGGCACCGCGTTCGCCGCGGAGTACAAGGGGTTGGGAGTCCGGCTCGGCTACGTGCAACGCCCCGACTCGCAGACCCTCCGGCTGGACGAAGTGTCGGTGCTTCGACCGCTCGGGCCGGCTCCGCGGTCGGTTCCTGGGACCGACCAGCCGTCTCGAACGCCGGCCGACGACGCCCAAGACCGGGCCGCCGAGGCGATACGGAAGCGGGGCGGAAGCGTCATCCGCGAGGCGTCGACACCCGGCAACCCGGTCGTTGCAGTCGATCTGGGAGGCGTGGAGGTGACGGACGAGGTGGTCAAGGAACTCCTGCCGCTGCGGCACCTCACCACCCTCAGCCTCGGGTACGCCTTCGACACGAAGAACCGGATGACCGATGCGGGGGCGAAGGACGTTGCTCGACTCAAGTGTTTGACCACCCTCCGTCTCGGCAACTGTCGGGTGTCGGATGCCGGAATGAAGGAACTCGGCGGACTCACGAACCTGACCGCACTCGACCTGAGCGGCACCGACATCACCGACGCCGGGTTGAGCGAGTTGTCCCGCCTACCGAATCTGACGGACCTCCGGTTGGGCGGCCGGATGATGACGGACGCCGGGCTGAAGCACCTCGCTCCCCTGACGAAGCTCACGAGCCTCAGCCTCGCCACCGGCTCGCTGGCAACCAACAAGGTGACGGATGCCGGGCTCACGGAGTTGAAATCGCTCGGAAGTCTGGAACGGCTCGACCTCACGAACACCAAGGTTGCGAACGCCGGGCTCAAGGAACTCGCTCCGCTCAAGAAACTCTCGACGTTGAACCTCGTCGGCACCGGGGTGACGGAAGCCGGTGTGCGGGAGCTGGCCGGGTGGAACGGGCTGACCGACCTGAGCCTCGGCGGGGCCTCGGTGCTCCAGGATTTTCGGGACGCGATGGTGAAGGGATCGCCGCTTTAGGGCGTCTCAACCGCCTCCGCCTGTCCGGTGCCGAGCTTACCGACGCCAACCTGCGGGAACTGGCCCGGCTGAAATCCGTCACCGCACTCGTGCTCGACAACTGCCGGGTGACGGGCACCGGCGTTCGAGAACTGACCGCCCTCACGAACCTCACCTCGCTCGACCTCACCGACACTCCGGTCCCGGACGCCGTGATGACGGCACTTCAGGCCGCGTTGCCGAAATGCACGATCCGCAAGTGAACGCCCTGTGCGGCCGTATCGAGTCAGCGGCGACGGGTACTGACAAGTAAGAAAAAGCGGCCCGACTCCGGGGAGTCGGCCGCGTCGTTTTCATCTGCTCCCCGCACCCGTTCTCGGCGTGAGAGTGGGTGCGGGGAGTCGTCGTGTCACGGGGCGATCAGGCCCAACGCGAGCACGAAGCACAGCAGCATGACGAGGATCGGCACGGCGGACTCCGGGTGCGGTGCGGTGTGGGTGTGAACGCGGTGGGCCGGGAACGAGACGGCCGAACGGGTCGACCGCTGCACGGGCTGACGCTTCCGGGGAAGCGAAACCGGCCAGCGGGTCAAACGCGTTTGATGCCTCGTTCCCGACGGGTACGGTTCAGCCGCCGAAGCGGAACAGGCTGACCGAGCGGCGGAGCCACGAACCGACCTGCACGGCGGCGGCGGTGCACGCCGCCCCGGCCCCGCCGATGACGGCCGACAGCCAGTGCGGGCACAGGTAGCACACCGCGGCGGTGAACAGCCCGACGCCGACGGCCACGGTCACGATCCGCCGCACCGGCAGCGTGTTCGACAGGGTGCGGGCGGTGGCGGCGATCGTGCCGGCCGCGGTCCGCACGCCGGCCTTGACGGCGGTGCAGGCGGTCCGCACGCCGCCCGTCACCGCCGCTTTCCACTCCCGCAGCTTGGCCTTCATCCGCTCCCAGCTCGACGGCCGGGCGTTCGCCGGCGGCGTGTGCGTGGCCGGGGCGGGCACCGGCTGCGACGCCGCGAGGGCGACGGGGGCGACGGTCGGTGCCGAACGGGCGGCGAGTTCGGCGAACCGGGCGAGGAACTCGGGGTGGGTGAACAGGTCGGTGACGGCCTGCTGCACGGCCGCCTTGGCCCCGTCGCGGCAGGCGTCGGCGACGGCCTCGGGCAGGGCGTCGGCGAGGCAGTCGATGATGCCGTCCATGCGGTCGAGCTGCTGGCTGAGCTGCTTCCGCTGCGGCTTGCCGTTCATCGAGACGGTGGACATGGGACTTCTCCGGGTGGGTGGTGGTGGTTCTGGTGACGTTGGTGATGCAAAACGGTCGGGTCGGTGCGGACGATCACGCCGCCGCGGCTGTCGCCCGCGAGGGCGACTCCGGGGCTGGGGACGGGCCGGGGTGATCGTCGACGGACTACGGGCCGATCAGGTCGAAGGCGGTGTGGGCGGCGGCCAGGGCGGCCAGCACGAGCGGCTGCTGGGTCAGGGCGGCGACACCCGCCCCGGCGAGCACCACAGCAGGCCACCACGGCTTGCCGCGGCGGGTCACGCAGGTGAGCAGCAGGCGGCCGGCGGCGGCCAACCAGCCCACCCACGGGCGAACGACGGGTTGCGGGGCGAGGGCCGCGGGCGGCGGTTCGTCGTCATCGCCGTCGTGCTCGTCGTCGTCCCACGGGTCGTACTCGCGGTCGTTCCGAGTGGGGCGACGGGGCGAACGGGGGCCGAGGAGCGTGCGGATCACCTCGCTCAGGGTGTCGCTGGCGATGCGGCTCAGCTCGCCCACCACGGCCTCGCGGACGCGGTCCTTGAGGGTGGTCAGTGAATCGGTCAGACGGGTCAGGTGGTCGGTCAGCAGGACGGCGGGGGACATCGGCTACGCCCTCCCGCCGAGGGGCAACGCCCGCAGCGACCGCACGGCCTGCGTGATGGCCCGGTCGGCCTTGCGTTTGGCCTTCAACAGGTGCACCAACTGGTTGGCCCGCTGGGCGGCTTCGGCCAGCAGGTCGCGGACGGCTTCGGCCTCGGCCAGCGGGTCGGGGGTGGAGTCGTCGTCCGGCGGCGGGCCGGTGCGGGTCGGGGGAATCGGCATCGGGGGCTCCGGGTTCGGGGGTTGGGAACGGAGAACGATCGGCGAGATCGCATCGCCGATCGTGCGGACGGTGTCGTCGGGCGGGATGGCGGTGGACGGGTCGTGTCCGGCGGCGAGGTACAGGCGGTGGCGGTCGGTCATGGCCAGCGGGCGATGAGCCCCGCACACCCGCAGCGTGCGGAACCCGAGGGCGAGGCCGCGGAGCAGGTGCCGCCGGTCGAACGCGTACCGCACCGCCGGCCCGGTGGACCGGGAGCCGGACAGGCGGAGTTCGCTCGGCGGTTGGTCGTCGCCGAGACGCCACCGTACCGCCACGCCGCTTTCCGTCGCGTCGAGGGTGACGGCGTTGGTCTCGTCGTCGTCACCTTGCACGGCACCGAGCCGGGACAGGGCGAGTCGGGCGGCGTCCTCGCTCAGGTGGACCACCGTGGGCGTCTGGGCCTTCGGCACGATGGCGGTGGCGTCGGGGAACTTGCCCGACGGGTCGACGGTCAGCCCGAGCGTCCACGAGCCGACGGCGAACACCACGTGGGACTTGGTGCGGCCGACGCGAACCGCCTCCCGCTTCCACTCCTTCGAGCCGAACGCCGCCACCGCCGGCACCAGCACCGACTCCGAGAACGGGAAGCGGAACCCGTCCCAGATCAGGGCCTGCTTGGTGTCGGTGCCGACGACGCGGCCGGCGTCCCCCTGGAGCTGGACCCGGTGCGAGGCCCAGCGGCCGGGCGTGCGGTCGGCCGTGCGGCCGGCTTCGTGCAGGGCGGTCAGCAACTGGCCGTCGGCCTGGCCCCAGCGGTCCGGGCCGTCCGGCCACGCGGGGCGGTTCGCCTTCGCCAGCTCGAACTCGTGCTCGCCACCGGGCCAGCGGACCCGCACGCGGGTCTTGCCGAGCGGGTGCAGCTCGAACGTGTCGGTGGCGGTCTGCTCCGCGACATCGAGCACGGCACCGGGCAGGCACCAGTCGAGGTCGTCGCCGCGGTGTTCGCTGTCGCGGGTGTAGCCGAGCGTCACGTCGGGCGTGGAACTCAGGAAGCGGAGCGAGGTGCCGGCGGCCGTCACGCGGAGCAGCAGGTTCGGGTCCGGGGCACGGGTCGGGCGGCAGCGGCGGAACACGGTGCGGAACGCGGTCAGGTCACGGCG
>CAYUHJ010000172.1:0-13327 GCA_964444365.1 uncultured Alcaligenaceae bacterium
CCTTCATCAGGTGGATGTAGTGGGCGAGCATCATGATCCCGTTGCGGCTGACGATACCGATGAGCGTGATGAACCCGACCCAGTGGGCCACGGAAAGGGTCGTCGCGGACGCCCAGACCTGCGGCCACTGCCACCACGGGGCCGCGTCGAGCGCCGCGTGGTCGGGGCGGTTGAGGATCAGAAGGGCGACGACAGACCCGAGGGCGGCGAGCGGGATGTTGATGAGCAGCACCATCGCCGCCGCGACCCACGAGTCGAGGCACCGCCAGAGGAGCAGGAACACCCCGAGCAGCACCGCCCAGAACAGCCAGAAAAGGAGGGTGTTCGCCTGCTGCTGGGCCTCGAACTGGCCGCCGACCTCGACCCGGTAGCTGCCCGGTTGGGCGCGGAGCCGGTCCTCGACGGGGCGGATTTCCCGTTTGACGTCCTCGACCACCCGGCCGAGGTCGCGGCCCTGGACGTTGAACGCCACCACCACCCGCCGCTGGACGTGCTCGTGGTTGATCGTGTTCGGCCCGCGGGCGTCGAGGACGCGGGCGACCTGGGAGAGCGCGACCTTACGGCCCGACGGCGTGTCGAGGATCGTCTGGCCGATCACCGCGCGGTCGGCGCGGGACGCCTCGTCGTACCAGACGACCAGGTCGAAGTAGCGGTCCCGATCCAGGACGGTCGAGACGACCCGGCCCTTGTACGCCGTCTCCAGGAGGCGGGCCACGTCGCCGGGGGACAGTCCGTACTCGGCGGCGGCCTTGCGGTCCACTTCGAGCCGCACCTGCTTGATGTTCTCCTGCGGTTCCACTTGGAGATCGACCACGCCGGGAATCTTGCTGATCCGGTCCCGGATGTCGTAAGCCGCAGTCACCAGTTCCCGCAGGTCGTCGCCGAATACCTTGATGGCCACCTGTGCCCGCACTCCGCTCATCAGGTGGTCGAGCCGGTGGCTGATCGGCTGGCCGACGTTGACGTTCACGTTCGGCAGCTTGGCGATCCGGTCGCGGATGTCGGCCTGCACCTGGTCGTGGGGCCGGCCGGCCGTCTCGACGCCCCGGCCGTGCAGCCCCGGCACCGCCCGCAGGAGGGCGTACCCGAAGCCGGGTTTCGGGCGTTCGTGCGGGGT
The DNA here is from genome assembly GCA_964444365.1 of uncultured Alcaligenaceae bacterium. Taxonomy (GTDB): domain Bacteria; phylum Planctomycetota; class Planctomycetia; order Gemmatales; family Gemmataceae; genus CAYUHJ01. The sequence goes on from CAYUHJ010000172.1 coordinate 1,118, forward strand.
CAGTCGCACTTCGAGTTCGGACGTGTTCACCCCCTCGGCGTGTTCGTCCTGCTCGGCCCGGCCCGTCCGCCGGGCGACGGCCACGACCTCGGGGACTTCCCACAACTGGGCCTCGGCCCGCTCGGCCACCCGCTTGCTCTCCTCCAGGCTGGTGCCCGGCCGGGTCTGGATGTTGACCGTCAGCGTGCCCTCGTTGAACGGCGGGAGGAACTCCGACCCCATCGACCCGACGGCGAGCATTGACCCGAACGCCAGGACCGCCGACACGACGAGTATCTTCCGCGGGTGCCCGAGCGCCCGGCGGATGACCCTGGCGTTGAGCCACTTCAATCCCCGCAGCAGCATGGGGTCGCCCTTCCGCTCCATGAACCGGGCACGCGGCAGGAGCAGCGACGCGAGTGCGGGTGTGACGGTCAGGGACACGACCAGGGAGGCGACCAGCGAGACGATATAAGCCAGGGCGAGCGGGGCGAACATCCGCCCTTCCAGCCCGGACAGCACGAACAGCGGCAGCACCACCAAACACACGATGAGCGTGGCGTAGACGATGGAGTTCCGCACCTCGCTGGATGCCTTGAAGATGACCTTGAGCGGCGGGTCGGGGGCGACCTTGTGCTTGTTCTCCTTCAGCCGGCGGTAGATGTTCTCGATGTCCACCACCGCGTCATCGACCAGTTCGCCGATGGCCACCGCGATCCCGCCGAGGGTCATCGTGTTGATGGTGATCCCGAGGTAGTTGAAGACGAGGACCGTGACGAGGATCGAAAGGGGAATCGCGGTCAGGGTGATGAAACTGGTGCGGAAGTTAGCCAGGAACAGGAAGAGGACCAGCACCACCCACAGGGTGCCGTCTCGGATCGCCTCGATCACGTTGTCGATGGCCGCCTGAATAAAGTCGGCCTGGCGGAAAATCTGCCGCTCGACCTTCACGTCCGGGGGGAGTTCTTGCTGGAGCTGGTCGAGGGCCGAGTCGATCTTCGGCGTCAGATCCAGCGTGTTCGCCCCCGGCTGCTTCTGGATGGCGAGGATGACCGCGTCGCCCCCTGCCAGGCCGTCCGGGCCGCGGACCCGCACCCCGCCGTCGCCCCGCCGGACCGGGCCGGCGAACCGCACGTCGGCCACGTCCCGGACGCGGACCGCCCGCTTGTCCCGCCACACCACCGGCGTCTCGCCGATCTCCTCCAGAGTAAGACTCTGGCCGCTGATGCGGATCAGGTGTTCTTCCTGCTTCCGCTCCATCACCCCGCCGCCGGCGATCACGTTGGCGTTCTCGGCGGCTTTGGTCAGTTGCTCCAGCGTGACGCCCTGTGCGGCCAACCGGTCGGGGGACGTGACGACTTGATACTGCTTCAGCACCCCGCCCATGACCGTGACCTGGGACACCCCCTCGACGGCCAGCAGGCGGTTGCGGACGGTGAACTCGCCAAGCGTCCGCAGCTGCATGGCCTTGTCGAGCTTCCCCTCCGCCGTGATGCCCGGCTCGGTCGAGCGGAGGGCGACGATCATGACCTCGCCCATGATGGACGAAATCGGGGCCATCGTGACGTTGGCGTCGGCCGGCAGTCGCTCGCGGGCCAGTTGCAGCTTCTCGCCGACGATCTGCCGGTCCTGGTAAATGTCCGTGCCCCAGTCGAACTCGACCCAGACGACGGACAGCCCGATGCCCGACGCCGAACGCACCCGTCGTACCCCGGTCGCCCCGTTCAGTTGGTACTCCAGGGGCCGCGTGACCAGCACCTCGACCTCTTCCGGGGCGAGGCCGGGTGCCTCGGTCATGACGGTGACGGTCGGCCGGTTTAAGTCGGGGAACACGTCCACCGGCATGCGCGCGAGGCGGTAGGTGCCGACGACGACCAGCACCAGGGCGGCCAGCAGCACCAGCCAGCGGTTCTTCAGGGAAAAGGCGATGACGCGATCGAGCATGGATTCTCCGTTACCGCACTGACGCCCAGGCCGTGTTCAACTCGTCCGCAGCGGTGACGGCGACCGGTTCGCCCGCTGTCAATCCCACCTTTACCTCGGCGAAGCGGTCGTCAATCCGCCCAAGGATGACTTCACGCCGATCAAACTTGTCGCCGGTTTGCACGAAGACGAACGTTCGGGTGCCGTCGCGGACGATCGCCCCGACGGGCACGGCGAGGCTCGGGGGATGGGCATCTACGGTCAGGGTGAGGCGGGCCATTTGGCCGTGCCGCAGCGGGGTCGGCGGGTCGCCGTCGAGTTCGACCCATACGGAGAGGGTGCGGTGGGTGGTTCCGACCGTCCGGCCGCTGCGGGCCACCTTGCCGTCCAGCACCATTCCCGGACCGCCGACCAGCCGGACGCGGACGGGCATCCCGACCCGGACGCGGGCCAACTCGTCCTCGGACACGAACCCTTGGACCCACGGCCGGGCGAGGTCGTGGACCTCGAACAAGGCTTCGTCGGCCCGCACCGACTGGCCGATCACCCGGTCGAACGAGACGACGGTTCCCGCCGCCGCCGCCCGCACCGGGAGGGCCGGGGCGACTTCCCGCCGCTTCACCAGGGCGTCGAGTTGGTCGGCGGCCAGCCCGACCTGTTCGAGCCGCCGCCGCGTGCTGTCGCGGCGGTTCGCCGCCGACGCGGCCGCCGCCTCGGCTTCGACCATCCGGCGTTGGGGGACGGCACCCTTCGCCTCCTTCAACCGGGCGAGTTGCTGGCCGGCGAGGTCGGCGGCCAGGTGTTCGCGGAGCAGGTCGAGTTGAAGGTTGAGCAGGTCGAGGCTGAACACCTCGGCCAGCACGTCCCCGGCCTTCACCCGCTGGCCCCGGTCCGCCCGGATCGACGAGATCGCTCCGGGCATCCGGGCGGCGGCCACGCTGCGGCGGTCGGGCGGCAGATCGACCATCCCCGGCACCTCGACCACCGTCTCGACCAAGCGGGGCGTGACCGGCTCGACCGTCAGGCCGATGGTGCGGGCCGACTCCGGGGAGAGACGCAGTACGCCGGGGGCGAAGAAGGTGCCGAGTTCGTGCCCGCCCCGCGTCACCACCCGGTCGCCGGGGAACAAGTCGGGGGATCGCACCTCGACCACGTCCGGCGTCTCGCGGACGACGACCACGCCCTTCTTGCGGTACTCCGACACGCCCGCCGCGCTCGCCTCCTCGACCAGCACGAACCGATCCACCCCGTCGTTGACCAGGGCCGTGAACGGGACCGTCTTGGTGCCCGTGGCGGCGGGGAGTTCGATGCGGGCCTGCCCGGACATGCCCGGCAGCAGCCGGGGTTCCGCCCCGGCCGGGTTGCGGAACTCGACCCACACGTCGTTCAGGTGGGTGGCCGCGTCGAGGGACTGGCCGACGACGGCGACGGTCCCCCGGAACGCCTCGCCGGGGTAGGCGGTCAGCCGGACCTCGACCGGCCGGCCGGGGGCGATGCGGGTGATGTCCTTCTCCAGCACCCCGACCCTGGCCCAGACGGTCGAGAGGTCGATCACCTCGAACAGGTGTTCGCCCGGCTCGACCACCTTGCCGACGGAGAGGTCCGCGTGGATGACGGTGCCGCCGACCGGGCTATGGATCGGGAGCGTCGGCGTCGGCGCGGCCGTGCCGGCGAGGAGGGCGTCCAGGGCGTCGCGCGGCAGGCCGAGGGCGACCCACTTGGCCCCGGCCAGGTCGAGCGAGTTGCGGGCCTGTTGGAGTTCCACTTCGGCGGCGATGATGTCGCGGTCGGGGACGGCCCCGGCGGACTTCTTGACTCCCTGATAAACCTGATCGGCGAGCCGGGCCTCGGTGCGGGCGGTCTGGATGTCGAGCCGCAGCCCCTCCAACTCCTGGCTCTGCACCTCGGCCAGCACTTGACCGGCCGCCACGCGGTCGCCCGGCCGGGCGTGGAGGGCGACGATCCGGCCCGGCAGCCGGCTGACCGCGAAGGCGTGCCCCTTCCACGGGGTAGCGAGCGTCGCGTAGGCCAGCACGGTGGCCGGCGGCGGGGTCGTGCCGATCTCCGTGGCCCGCACGTCGAGGGCCGCCCTGGCGTCGGCACTGAGCGTGATGAGGCCGCTGGCGACATCGACCTTCGCCCCCTTCGACGGCAGCGGGGTGTGCCCCTCGTGGGCGATCAGCACGCCGACGGCGACGGTGAGCAGGCAGCCGGACGCGAGGACGGCGGGGCGGGTCAGCCGCCGGCTTCGGGTTGAATGCGTGATGCCCGTCATAATTGCTCTCCCTCATGTCCCCGTGCGCTCGCCGATGACTTCACGCTCGACCGCCCGGCCGTCGCAGGACCATGCCCCAGTGCCAGGAGCAGCAGCACAAGTCTTCGCCGCGGACGTACTCAAACCCCGCCTCTTCGGCCCACCGGCGGCACTGTTCCGGCCGGGGGCGGATCGCCAGGGACGGGCCGCGCGGGGTGGCGTCGTCGTGCTTCCAGTGGATGACGCCGAGCTTGCCGCCGGGGGCCAACGCCCGGTACGCTTCGCGGAGCAGGTCCACCGGCTCCTCGACGTGCAGGATGTTGAACAGCATGGCGTACCCCGCACCCGCGTCGGGCCGTCCGCACCCGTCGGCGATGAAGTCCCGTTCGATCACGGCCACGTTCCCGAGACCCGCGTTCGCCGCCCGCGCGGCCGTGGCCGCCACCATCTGCGGGTCGATGTCCAGGGCGTACACCGTGCCCGTTACCAGCTTGGCGGCGGCGACGGTAAAGTGGCCGTACCCGCAGCCGAACTCGACCACGTCGGCCGGGCCGTAGCAGTCGAGCTTGCCGACGACGCAGTCCGGGTTGAAGAACGACTCCCAGTACGCCTCGTCGGGCATCCCGCTCTCTCGGCCTTTCCCCATCGCTCGACTCCAGATAGGAACGGTCGTTGCCCGGCCCGAACACGGTTGCGTGGGAGCCGGGGCGGTAACTGCCGCCCCGGACGCCCGGCGTTCACGCGGCCCCGGCCATCCGCCGGCACGCCTCGGCGCAGCGGCGGCACGCCTCGGCGCACTGCTGGCAGTGGTCGTGCTGGTGCTTGGCGCACTCGGCCCCGCACGCCTCGCAGACCTCGGCGCAGACGCGGCAGACCGCCGCCGCGAACCGCGACCCGCGGCTCATGAACGCCGCCGCCAGCCGGCACAGGTCGGCGCAGTCCCGGTCGAGCCGGACGCACTCGGCCATCATCTTCACGTCCGCCTCGCCGAGGCAGGCGTCCGCGCAGTGTTCGCACGCCGCCGCGCACCGCTCGCAGGCGTCGATGCAGGACGGGTATCGCTCGTGACTCATCGTTGTTCCTCCAAGTTGAGGGCGACGTGGGGAGGCCGGCCCGCCGGGTGAGTGGCGGGCCGGCGGTTGGTTCGCGGGGCCGGCGTCACTTCGACATGCCGACCATCTTCACCATCTCCCGGCACGACTTGGCGCACTCCCGGCACTTGGCCGCGCACGCCTTCATCTCGGGCATGTCCGGGTACTTCTCGCACTCGGCGGCGCAGGCGTCGCACGCCTTCGCGCACGCCTCGCAGGCGGGCACCGCCAGGTCACTCTGGCGGGCCGTCAGCTTGGCCGAGATCGTGCAGAACTCGGCGCAGTCCACGCTCAGGTGCATCGCCTTGGCGTGTTCCTTCTTCCCGGCCTCCACCATCTTGAAGCAGTGGTGGAAGTTCTTCTCGCACTCGACCTGGCAGTCGGCGCAGACCTTCGCGCACTCCTCGAAGTGCTTCTTGTGGTGGTCGTCGGCCCGGCCCGTGCCGGCCCCGGTCAGGGCGACGGCGGCCGCCGCCACGCCCACGAGCATGTTCATTCGCATAACAACTCCTCCCAGTGAAACAGGGGGTCCGCGACGTGCGATGTCCCCGCAGGAAGCGAACGCAAATGACGTACCAATAGTGATTTGCGTCAAATCAGACGCTTGCGTGCGCGCCGCAATCAGCACCCGCCACTGTAGGGTGTCGGCCGGCCGCTATTTGCGCTCACCTTCCTGGCGCGGTGCATACTGCTGCTCAATTCGACCGCCGGTGCGGTATCACGTCGGACCGCTGCCTTTAATCGACCTTCACAACGAACGGAACGACCCGGACCTGACCGCCACGCTTGAACTGGCCCCAGCCCTTGTACAGGCCCGGCGACGGGAACGCGGCACCGAAGGTGACCACGTTCTTGGCCTCCGATTTCTCGTCCGGGTGGGCGTGGACGTACTGCTTGCCGTCGGCACTCACGACGACCAGGTGTCCCATCGCCCCCATGTACGGCTCCAGGTCGGTCGCGGGCTTGTCGCCGTCGAGTACCTCGAACCGCACCTTCGCTTCCGACCCCGCCTTGGCCCCATCGAGGGAGACTCTGGCGGCGATCTTTTCGCCGGCGAGCAGGTCGGGCACGTCGGCTTTCAACCCGGCGGCGGGGGGCGCGTCGCCGCCCACCTCGACGCGGGTGGTCGCGGTCATCGGCATCCCGCCCGGCTCCTGGTAGTCGGCGAACAGGTGGTACACGCCCCCCTTCGGAAACGTGTACTCGGCGGACAGTTCGCCCGTGGCCGGATCGACATCGGGGTGCAAGTGCGCGAACGTGTCCAGCCCCTGCCGGATCAGGATGAAGTGGACTTTGGCGTCATGGGCGACGGCAAACACCTTGACCGGCTTCCCACCGGCGTCGGGGACGGTGAAGCGGAGCTTGGCGGCGGTTTCGGCCTTCAGCCCGTCGCGGGTTTGGAGGTCGAGAACGGTCAGGGCCGCCTTGTGGTCGGCGTGGTCGCCGCCGCCATGCGTGTGACCGCCTGCCGCGTCGTGCGGCTTCTCGCCCTTGGCGGCGTGGTCGTCGTGCTTCTGGCCGCATCCGACGACAAGGGCGGCGAGCAGGGCCCCGAGAGTAATCCGCATGGTGATTCTCCTGGGTGTCATTTCCGAACCTTGGCCGCATCGACGGCAGTCATCGCGCCGTACCCCGACCGCCACTTCGCGGCGAACTCGACTTGGCCACCGAAATCCTCGTCGCCGAGGACGGCCTTCCAGTCCTTGGCCAGCTTCCCGTCGCCGTCGAGGTAGACCCGTAGCAGGTACTTGCCCTCGGGTAGCGACGGCTTGCCGCCACGCCACGCCTTCGCCCGGTCGGAGTCCTTCGCGGCGAGCAGCGTCAGGTTGTGCTGCCAGAGCTTCCCCTTGCCGGACACGACCCGGTCAGAGACCGCGACGGGGGTATCGCCCCACGCCTTCTTCTTGTCGTCCCAGGCGAAGACGCGCACCTGGAGGAACTTGTCCCCCCACGCCGGCGGGCAGGCGGTGAGTTTCAGCCACAGGTCGGTGCCAAACCGCTCAGGGCCGGCGTCGGCGGGCGGTAGGTCTTTCGCCGCCAAATACTTGTTCCCGCGGATCGCGGCCACGTCCTCGATCCAGGTGCGGAACCCCTTGTAGGCGTCGTCGCCGACGACGAACTTCAGCCCGCCTTCGTGCTTCTCGCCGAGCGGCTTACGGAGCAGCAGGCTCTGCTCGGGCTTGGCCGGGTCGATCAGCTTCGAGGCGATCAGGTAGTCGAGCGTGGCGGCGGGGCCGCCCTTCTTGACCCAAGCGACGCGGTCGCCGTACTCCTTGCGGTACTTGTCGTTCTGCGGGGTGCCCTCGGTGTGGCAGTTCATGCACCGGAACCGCCACGCCCACACGTTCGCCTCGAACGACTCCAGCACGCGGTCCTTGCGGGCGTGACGGATCACCTCGACCGGCCGGGCCGGCTCCGCCCGCTCCTTCTCGTCCAGCTTCGGCGTGGCCTTCAGCGTCGGGTCCGCGGCACACGCCTTGATCCACGCCACGAACGCCTCCCGCTCGGCCACACGCAGCTTGGCGTTTACCGCGTTCGGTCCCTTGGCCCCGGCCCCGCCGCCCATGTCGATGAGCGTGACGATCTTCGACTTCTCGGGGGCGGCGAGGTCGATCAGCCCCTGGTCCCGCAGGCTGCGGAACGTCTTGTCGGCGTCCGGCAGGATGTAGTCCTTCAGGTCCACGCCCGCGAGGTGGCATTGCACGCAACTCGACGGGTTCGGCGACTTGAAGATCGGCACGATCCGCTTCTCGAACACCTCGGCGGGCGTCGGCTCGGCGGCCCGAACGGGCATCGAAGCCGCGAAGCACCCGACGACGGCAATCCACGGTGCGGCACGCTTGAAGGCTGGTATTCGTCGGGTCATTTCTTGGCCTCCCGTTCCGCCTTCGCCTTGGCCTTCAGCTCTTCGACCTTCGCCAGCGTCTTGTCCGGGTCGGCCTCGGCCTTCCTCTTGCAGCCCTTGCAGCAGACGAAGACGGGTTGGCCCTTGATGTCGAGCTTCAGCGGCAGCCCCATCGAGCCGAGCCGTTCGTCGCTGCTGACGACGCACCACTCCTGCGCCTCGACCAGGGCGCGGTCGGCGGGGTCGAGCTTGGCCCGCTCGGCGGCCACGTCGTCGGGCTTGGCTTGGCTCGTCGGGGCGGCGGCGTGGGGCTTGTCCTGGTTAGCGTTGCACCCGGTGAACGCCACGGCGGCGAGTATGGCGGTTGCGGCGACGGAACGGGTTCGGTTCATGATTCGGTCTTCTCCTCGGGAGATGCCCCATCCGGTTTCGCCGGACGGGGCGGGTAAGGACACTACTTCGCCGTGCAGCACCACTTCGTCGGGCAACACGACAGGTCTTTCTTCTTGCAGCAGTCCCGCTGGCCGGCGGACGCGACGGCCGTCGAGGAGACGACCAGGACCGCCGCGAACGCCGCCGCGATCAGATACCGGGAGAGGGTCATCGGACACCTTCGGGTTGGCGGGCCGCTTCGGACCTTCGTCCCCGCCGTGCGGCCCACGCCGGCGGGGTCGAGCACGCTCGGGTCCGGTCCGACCGTCACTTGCGGGGACCGGACTTGCAACAGGAAGGTGTCGGCGAGTAGTTCGCAGTCCCGTAAACCACCGGCCGGGGATACGAAACCACGCGCGGGTACGCCGGCTGGACGAACGGGTAAGACACAACCTGCGGTTGGCCGATGGCGACCGGCTGGCCGATTCCGACGGGCTGACCCACTGCGGCTGGCACACCGACCGGGGCGGGCACCGCCGCCGGGGCCGGGTGGTGGCTGTGGTCCTGGGCGACCGCCACCGGGGCGACCCCGAGGGCAAGGGCGGCCGCACCGGCGGCCAGGGAACGGAGCTTCGTCACGCTGTACTCCACGATTGGGTCCGGCCGCTCGGTAGGAATTACCGTCGAACCGGGCGGCCATTGGCCGGTTCGGGGTACGGAAACGGCGGGCCGCGCCCGCCGGGGGCCGTTACTTCTGGCGGTACTCCTCGGGCGGCCTGATCTCGTCCGGTTTCTCTTTGGCAAGGGCGACGAACTCGTCCACGCACGGCGGGCAGCAGAACTGGTAGGTCTTGCCGCCAACGACCCAGGAGAACTTCGGGTTGGCTTTGGTAAGGGTGACCGGACAGATCAGGTCGCCCTGCTTCGGCTTCAGGTCGTGTTCCGCCTTCAAACCCTTGAACTTCACCGACGCGACGACCCCGCCGTTGGCCTTGATGTCGGCCTCGGTGTACTTGCCGCCGGGGGTCAGGTAGAGCTTCCGTTCGTCGTCGTCGGCCACCTTCGACGGCATCCCGTGTTCGCCGGCATCGGGCACCGACTTGAACGCGACGCGGAACCGCTCGGTGCCGATGCGGATGGCCGGGATCGTGACCTCGACCTTCTTTCCGGCCACGTCTTTCGGCAGGTGGCCGACGAACAGCGAGGTCATGCCGGCCCTGTCGCCGGGCTGCGGTTTCGGGGCCAGGACGAACGACTCCGACTCCCCGCCCTCGGCCTTGACGTACCCGGTGAGCGGCTGGGCCTCGACTTCGAGGACGGTGGCCTCGTTCGCCCCGAGCGTGAACAGCCGAAGGACGCCGCCCTTTTCGAACACGGCCTCGGCGTGGTAGCTGTCGCTGCCGATGGGCACCACGATCCCCCCGTGGGCGGTCGGCTTGTGCCCGTGTTCGCCGTCCCCTTTAGCCGTCGGGACAGTTGCACTAGGGGCCGTGACCTTCGACGGTTGTGGAGCGGACGGGTTGGCGGCGTTGTCGCAGCCGGCCAGGATCAGAGCCGCACCGACGAGGGCGGCGGTGAACGGAACAAAACGCTGGAGACGGACCATGACGGCCCTCCATTCCGGGTATCAGTGCGCGGCGCTAGACGCCGGTGGTCAGGGCGACCGTGGACGAAACGGGACCGATACGCGCTACGAATGGCGCGACGATCCGAGCGGATGGTTAGCGCAAGCGTGAGACACGCCGCGCAAAGTCGGGCAGATGAGGAGGAACGCCCCAATGGCGTCCGAGGGAGAGATCAGCAGCGCAGGATGGAGTAGGCCGCGAGGAGGTCGCGGCCCGCGAGCCGGACGACCGGCTGGGACGTGTCGGAGGTGGCAGCGGTGATCGGACCGAGGGCGAGCAGGTAGGGAAGCAGAAGGCCAACGAAAAGGCTGTCGATCAACTTCAGTTGCGCGGCGAAGTCCGTAGTCGTGCTCCCGGCCGGCGGGAGCGTGTTGACCTGTTTGCCCTTCTCGCAAGGGCACTTCGACGGCTTGCCCGGCTCCTGGTTGTGCTTACCGTCGGGGCAGCACGGCGGGGAGTTCTGATCGCAGCACGACTTGACAGGGGTCGCCGCAAGGGCCGCCTGCCCACCTTCCGAGGCGGACGTGGACGCATGAGGCGAGGACGCGAACGAGCAGCAGCACACCCCCGGCCCGAGCAGGGTCGTGACCGTAAACCAGAAGGTAAGTGCAAGACGCCACATGATGGCATTCTACCCACGTCGAGCAGATCGGTAAACCCCATCCTGAGCCGTGGCTGAGAACCTGAGAACCCCCGCTCGGAATTCTCCTCCGGCTGTGGTGAACTACTCGAAGGCCCCGCCTCTGTCGCGTTCCGCCGCGGGGGCGGGTTCTTGCGAACCCCGCGACGAAACACTCCGACGGCGACGGTGAACCAGCAAGCCAGGGCGACCCGGTGTGCCGCCAAAAAATTGCCTGAAACGAGCCGAACGCGGATTCAACCAGCGACATCGCAGTGTGCCACCGAAGTGGGACTGTCCCACTCGACCAACCATCCCACCCCGTGGTAGACTGCGTTTAGTTCTGCTCGCTGGAAGGAGATCCCACGCACACCGAGACCCGTACTACCGACGCGAAGGCGCGGTTGGTCCTGCCCAAGGCGTTCGCCAACGCCACCGTCATCATCGAGCAGGTCAGCGACTCCGAAGTTCGCGTCCGCCGTGCCAAAGTCGTCGCCGAAGACGAGCTACCCTTCGCCGAAGAATCGTCGGCCCCGCTGTCCGACCGCGACCGCGACAACTTCTTAGCACCGCTCGCCCCCCCGGCCCTCAAGAAGGCGGCCACTCGCCACAACGCCCGCCGTAGCTGAGTGGACCATCGAGCCGTTCGGCAAAGGCCACGAACGGTCGCACTTCGCGTGCGGGCGGTCCACGCTCGACGACTTCATCCGCGCCCGCGTCAGCCAATACGAGAAGCGACGCCTCGAAAAGTCGTTCGTCGCTGTCGGACCCGGCGACAAGCGGGTGATCGGCTACTACACGCTTGCGGCCGGTGCGGTGGCGTTTGAGCGGTTGCCTGACGATGCCGCCCGCAAGTTGCCGAAGCATCCGGTGCCCGTTGTGCTCCTGGCCCGGCTAGCAGTCGATCAATCGGCGCAGGGCAAGGGGTTGGGCGAGGTGCTATTGCTCGACGCGCTCCAGCGGTCGCTTAACCTGTCTGCCGGCCTCGGCGTCTACGCCGTCGAGGTGGACGAACTGGACGACGCGGCGGCGGCATTCTACCGCAAGTACGGCTTTACCCCGCTGCTCGACGACCCACTGCACCTTTATCTGCCCTTTCCCACCGTCGAGGATGCCCTGCGGCCGTGATGAAAGGCGACGGTCGGGTGCCATGATTTCTGCGCAGGATATTCGGCCTGTGTGAACACCGGCAGAATGCGGAACTCAAGCAGCACGCCCGGCCTGAAGATCGGTTTCGTCGAACCCGCGACGAGAACTCCGACGGCTGTGGTGGACAGAAAGTCCGATCCGTGAGGCTGGAGCACTTCACCGACAACAAACACGCCCTGCCCACCGGCCTCCGAGCCATCCATCTTGTTGGCGCAAATGGTTGCAAATGGTTGGAATGGGGTTGTTTCTGGACGGACTGGGCAGTAAGCTGGATCTGGCTTTTCCAGTGCAGGCCAATATGTTTCGCCGGCAACTTGCTACTGCGCTCTCCCTCCTGCTGCTGATGCCGTCTG
>CAYUHJ010000173.1:0-13227 GCA_964444365.1 uncultured Alcaligenaceae bacterium
GCGTCGATGATCGCCTGGCGGATGCCGTCGATGTTGCCGCCGGTGGACAGGTCCATGACGGTGTCCGCCCCGAGGTGGACGGCGGTGTGCAGTTTTTCGAGCTCGTCCTCGACCTTGCCGGTGACGGCGGAGTTGCCGATGTTCGCGTTGATCTTGCACGCCGACGCGACGCCGATGGCCATCGGTTCGAGTCGCTTCGTCAGGTGGACGGTGTTCGCGGGGATCACCATCCGGCCGCGGGCGACCTCGTCCCGGATCAGTTCCGGCGACAGGTCCTCGCGGTTCGCGACGTACTGCATCTCGGGCGTGACGGTGCCCTTCCGGGCGGATTCGATTTGGGTCATGGGGGAAGCTATCGAGCAGACAGGATGGGTTTCGCCTCCCTGCCACGTCCGTGACAGGTTCAAAGGGTGTGATCTCAGCCGGCCCGACGGGGGCCAGCACCCCTGGCGATGTCATACTTTGTATCCACAATCGGCCGGCGTGCAACGTGGCCAACGTCAGTCGCTGAGATCCCGCACGACAACTTGCCCATTGTCCGCGCCCGTTCCCAGCACACTCACCTCAGGAACTCCTCGGTGTTCACACGGACCGGCTGCAACCCTCGACGAGCACCGTCGGACGTTGAACTGGGGACGGATGGGTGGCGTCCGTGGCTCAGAGGGTCTGCCGCGCGTGGAGAAATTGACCAGAAAAGTGTCGTCGCAACAAGTCTCGACGGCAACAGGGCCTAAAATCACGTATCGACCGTGCCCGAGCCCCCGAGCCGTTATGCCCGCCCGTCTGTCGCTGCCGGTGTGGACCGCCCGCCACGCCGCCCCGTTCGCGCCGACCACCGCCGCCGAGATGCGCGAGCGGGGATGGGACGCCGTCGACGTGGTGTTTGTCACCGGCGACGCCTACGTCGACCACCCCAGCTTCGCGATGGCGATCCTGCACCGGGTGCTGGAAAAGGCGGGCTTCCGCGTCGCGATCCTGTCTCAACCCGACTGGAAGACCGCCGACCCGTGGCGGCAGTTCGGCCGGCCGCGGCTGTTCTTCGCCGTCTCCGCGGGGAACATGGACTCGCTCATCAACCACTACACGGCGAGCAAGAAGGTCCGCAACGACGACGCCTACTCCCCCGGCGGGCGGATCGGCCTCCGCCCCGACCGCGCGACGCTGCCGTACTGCCAGCGCGCCCGCGAGGCGTTCCCCGGCGTCCCCGTCATCGCCGGCGGCGTCGAGGCGAGCCTGCGGCGGCTGGCCCACTACGACTACTGGTCCGAAACGGTGAAGCGGTCGATCCTGCTCGATTCCAAGGCCGACCTCGTCGTGTACGGCATGGGCGAGACGCCGATCGTCGAGATCGCGAACCGGCTCGCGGCGGGGCAAACGGTCCGCGACCTCCGGGATTTGCGCGGCATCGCCTACGCGATGGGCGCGAAGGAATCCTCGGAAATTCGGAACGCGGAACGCGGAACGCGGAATGATGACTCGGGTCTCAATTCCGCATTTCGCGTTCCGCATTCCGCGTTGGTCGAAATCCCCAGCTACGAGCACGTCCGCGACGACAAGCTCGCGTTCGCCGAGGCGACCCGCCTCATCCACCTGAACACGAACCCGTTCAACGCCGCGACACTGGTCCAGTTCCACGACCGGCAGGCCGTCGTCCAGAACCCGCCGACGCTGCCGCTCTCGCAGCAGGAAATCGACGCCGTCTACGACCTGCCGTACACCCGCCGGCCGCACCCCAGCTACACCGAGCCGATCCCCGCGCACGAGATGATCAAGGACTCGGTCACGATCATGCGCGGGTGCTTCGGCGGCTGCACGTTTTGCAGCATCACCGCGCACCAGGGGCGGATCATCCAGAGCCGGTCGAAGGAATCCGTCCTGCGGGAAGTGGACAAGCTCGCCCAGGACCCCGAATTCAAGGGCGTCATCTCGGACATCGGCGGCGCGACCGCGAACATGTACACGATGCGCTGCACCCGGCCCGAAGTGGAGGCGAAGTGCAAGCGGCTGTCGTGCGTCCACCCCACGATCTGCAAGCTGCTCGGCACCGACCACGGCCCGCTGATCGAACTGATGAAGGAAGTCCGCGAGACGGAGGGCGTCCGCAAGGTGTCCGTCTCGTCCGGCATCCGGATGGACCTGGCGCAACTCTCCCCGGAGTACGTGCAAGAACTCGCCGCCCACCACACCGGCGGCCGGCTGAAGGTCGCCCCCGAGCACACCAGCCCGGACGTGCTCGCCCTGATGAAGAAGCCGAGCATCGACAACTTCGGGGTCTTCGCGGACCAGTTCCGGGAAGCGTCCGCGGCGGCCGGCAAGCCGAGGCAGCAGATCGTCCCGTACTTCATCGCCAGCCACCCCGGCTCGACCCTCGCGGAGATGATCGACCTCGCACTGTACCTGAAGCGGAACGGCTACCGCCCGGATCAGGTGCAGGACTTCATCCCCGCCCCGTTCGACATCGCCACCACACTTTGGTACACTGGGACCGATCCCTTTACCAAGAAACCAGTTAAGGTTGCCCGTGGCCTCCGCGACCGCAAGATGCAACGCGCCCTGATGCAGTTTTTTAAGCCTGAGAATTACTTCACCGTCCGGGAAGCACTGATCGAGGCCGGAAGGGCCGACCTGATCGGCGGGTGCGAGGGATTGATCCCGGCAAACCCGCCGAAGGAGGCGATTGAAGCGCGGCGGAAGCAGGCGAACGCGGCGGCTCGCAACGACCACTACCATTCGGTCGCTAACCCGGCCAAAGGCGAGGAGCCGGGCGAGCGGTCGGTGCCCCCGCAGGTCGGTAACAAGGGCTACCGACCGGGGAGGAAGAGCCAGAAACGGAGGAAGAAGGGCTGAAAGTAGCGGTAACCGTCCTGGTTCTACCGCAGCGAACCCGGTGCTGCCGGGTTTCGTTGCCGGTCCCTCCGGCCTTCTACGCTGCTCATTTCTGCCGCCAACAACCGACCTCGGTCTAACGAGATCAGCAACGTAAAGTACTAGGTAGGAGTGCACCGGATACAAGGGGCACGAGCCCAAACGACAACCTATCACGCGGACGACCGGTTTCATTCCCATCGGAGACTCGTAACATGGCGAAGAAGCGAGTGTTCATCAGCTTCGACTACGACAACGACGAAGGTGCCAAGGTCATGCTCGCCGGCCAGGCGAAGCATGAGGACAGCCCGTTCGATTTCAAGGACGCCTCGGTCAAGGACCACCTGACGGGCGACTGGAAGGAGAAAGTTCGCCGCCGGATGGACAACGTTGACGTGGTCGTCGTGCTGTGTGGAGAATCCACGCACACTGCCAAGGGCGTTGCCGCCGAACTCGAGATCGCGCAAGAGAGGAAGAAGGAGTACTTCTTACTCAGGGCGTACAGCGACAAGACCTGCACCAGACCGACTACCGCCCTCGCCAACGACAAGATGTACGGCTGGACGTGGGACAACCTCAAGGCGCTGGTTGGCGGGTCGAGGTAGTCGGCCCCTACCCGGGAGGCGGCGAGATGCTCGTAGGGTTCACCGGCCACCAGAAGATCGACTGCCCGGAGCGGTGGGGTTGGGTGGAAGACCGGTTCAAACTGGCCCTCGCCGCGTCTGCCCCGGCTGCGACAGGGGCGATTAGCTCGCTGGCGGCGGGCGGCGACCAACTTTTCTCGCGTGCGGCGCTCGCCGCCGGGCTGCGGATCGAGGTGGTCGTGCCGTGTGCTGGGTACGAGCGGGCGTTCGACAACCCGGCCGCCCGCGCCGCCTACGCGGCCCTCCTCGCGCAAGCCAGTCGCGTGGTCGAACTGGATTACCCCGACCCGTCGGAGGACGCCTTCCTTGCTGCGGGAATGCGGGTCGTAGACATGGCCGATCTTGTCCTGTGCCTATGGAACGGCAAGGAGGCCGCCGGTCGGGGCGGCACAGGCGACATCGTGGGGTACGCTCGCGGCCTGGGCAAGCCTGTGACCTACATCAACCCGGACACGATGCAGGTGGTCGGCCCGGGTCGGTGACGAGCGGCCGGAGCGGTTGGGCCAGCCGAGGTCGGCGGCTTCCACAAGCAACTCAGGGTGGCCTTGAGCCAGTAGGGGGACTGACGTGCGGAAGGCTCTCATCGTTGGCGTGAACTACTACGAGCACGTCTCCGGCCTGTACGGCTGCGTGGACGACGCGCACTCGGTCAAGGCAACCCTGGAGCGGCACGGCGACGGCAGCATCAACTTCGGCTCGCCCAGGCTGTTCACCGGCACCGGCCCGACCGACGCCGTTAGTCGGGGCCAGTTGAAGGACGCCATCGAGGAGTTGTTCAAGGGCGACAGCGACATTGCCCTGTTCTTCTTCGCCGGGCACGGACACATCGAGTCGACCGGCGGGTACATACTGGCGAGCGACGCCAAGCGTGGAGACGACGGGGTGTCGCTCGCGGAAGTCCTCACCTTAGCCAACAAGTCGGCCGCCAAGAACAAGATTATCGTCCTCGACAGTTGCCATTCGGGGATCGCGGGCACCCCGCCGTCCGGCGAGCAGGCCCAACTCTCAGAGGGGATGACCATCCTGACTGCCTCCACCGCCGACCAGTACGCGACCGAGAAAAACGGCAGCGGTGTGTTCACCAACCTCTTGGTGGATGCGCTGAGCGGGGCGGCTTGCAACCTCGTCGGTGACATTAGCCCGGGGAGCGTGTACGCCCACATCGACCAGTCGCTTGGGCCGTGGGACCAGAGACCGGTGTTCAAGACCAACGTCAAGAACTTTGTCTCCCTGCGTAAGGTGAACCCGCCTATCGGTCTCGCCGACTTGCAGCGGATCACCGAGTTCTTTCCGACACCGGGACACGAATTTCCGCTGGACCCGTCTTATGAGCCGGAGAACGAGGGGCGTACGGCTCAGATGCCGCCACCGAACCCGGACAACACTCGGAAGTTCGCAATCCTCCAGAAGTACCGGAGCGTGAACCTGGTGGTGCCGGTGGGTGCCCCGCACCTGTGGCACGCGGCCATGCAGAGCAAGTCCTGCAAGCTCACCGTACTCGGCGAACACTACCGCCGGCTGGTCGAGGCGGGACGGATTTAGCCTCCGATCGAGGCCAAGCGTAGGCAGGCTAACGACGCTCTCCGGGGTGACCATTACCACACCGTGGCGAACCCGGCGAAAGGCGAGAAACCCGGCGAGCGTGGCGCGGAACCGCCGAAGACGGGCTACCGGCCGGACAGGAAGACGGCGAGGCGACAGCAGGGCAAGCAAAAGCCGAAGGGGAAATCAGGTGGCCAGGGAGCGTAGCCATGCCTCGACGGCCCGGTCCGACACCTCGGGGCCATCGATCGGGTTCAGCGACAGGTAGAGGTGGGCGGGGTTGCAGCAGAGTCGGTTCCCGCACCGCTGCTTGACGAACAGCCCCTCGGGGATGTCGCCGTTTGCGAACTGCCACGCGGCCCGATGGGCGAGCAGGGGATTGTTGCCCTTTCCCATCGACAGCACGCCGTATCCGGCTGAACTGGGCTTCAGCTTCCATAGCCAGCATTCATCCGCACCTGCCTTTTCGACCCGGGCCTCGAAACGTACCCGCATGGTCGCCTTCGATTTTTCGCCACCGGCCAGTACAAGGTGGCGGGGGTTGAGGCAGAGCTTGCTGTCGCAGATGGTCAGGACTTCGCGCTCGGGGTTGCCACCCGTGGCCAGCCGGTATGCGACGATACGTGCCGAGGTCTGACCACCCCCCTTCCCGCCCCGGCCGAGGGTCGGTTGGCCGCCGTTGGTGATCGGGCCTGACCATGACCAGCATTCGTCCTCACCGGCCTTCATGAGATAGGCGGCGAAGCGGACTTCGATGGGCTGTCGTTTCGGTCCACGCATTCGACTCGCCTCCGTTGTCTCGCAGTGTCCGGGGCGGCATCCTGATTCTGGACAGTTACAGCAGGCGGGTTCAACAGGCACGGCTCGACCTATCGGCCGGCTGGTTTCAATCGCTCGATGGCAGCCTGCCGCATCGCCGTGTAAGCGGGCCGGGCAGAGTATTCGGCAACACGGACTACGTCACTCTGCGTGAACCGTTCGACTACCAAGAGCTTATCCACGTCCCGTGGATCGACCACCAGCCACCACTTCGGCAGCGGCAGCTTCTCCTCGAATGCGTCGGCGTCGCCGGGGTAGACGTGCGGATCGACGGGGCGTGACTCGGGCGAGTCGAATGGGGCGATGACGTAGACGGCGAACACCGGGTCGCCGGATCTGTGTCCGCCCCACCCCGTCCAGCCGTGGGGAGAGCGGGTGAAGAACATCATTTCCGACTGTTCGCCCATCTCCGGTACACGGTCCTTACTGCTGTGGAACCACAGCCCGCGCAGGGGCGGCGGGAGTCCGATACGCTCCTGAAGCGCGATGGCTTCGTCCTCATTTCCCGTGAGCGCTTTCTTCCTGCTCATCGTTGGTCTTCCTCACACTCGATCCCGGCTCTGCGGAAGTGACATTCTATCCCGCGACAGCGCCCGCGGACGGTGGAGGGAATCGCGTATCACCGTCGCCGTCGGAGTGTTTCGTCGCAGGGGTTCGCAAGAACCCGCCCCTGCGAGGTAACACGACAGAGGCGGCGGGCCTTCAAGCAGTTCACTAGAGCCAGAGGAGGATTCCGAGCGGGGTTGCTTCCCGTTACTTCCCCGGTTCGGCTCGCGTTGGGGTTTACCGGACAGTCCGGTATGCCTATACTGAGAGTATGGGGCGTCTTGCACTCACCTTCTGGTTCACGATCACGACCCTGCTCGGGCCGGGTGTGTGCTGCTGCTCGTTGGCTTCTGCAATGCCAACTGATGCGGCCGGCCGGTCCTCGGCAACTTCCGCCAAGTCGTGCTGTGATCAGAACGCCCCGCCGTGCGGCCCGGACGGTAAACACAATCACGAGCCGGGCAGTCCGTCGAAGTGCCCGTGTGAAAAGGGTAAGCAGGTCAATAGCCTGCCACCGGCCGAAACCACCAACTCCGACCTGGCTGCCCAGCTTAAGCTGATCGAGACTCTGTTCGTCGGCCTACTGTTTTCCTACTCGCTCAACCTCGGTACGATCACCTCTGCCACCACCGACACGTTCCAGACTGTCATCCGACTCGCGGGCCGCGACCTCCTCGCGGCCTACTCTCAGCTCCGCTGCTGAACTCTTCTTCGCACGCCATTTCGGCGTCCTCCCTCGCCTCTTGACCGTTCGCGGCGTGCCCCACGCTTGCGTCCTCTGTCCCTCGGATCGTCGCGTCATTCGTGACGCTTGCCGGTCCCACTGCGTCCTCGGTCGCCCCTGACCGCTGGCGTCCGCCGCCGCGCACTGATACCCGGAATGGAGGGCCGTCATGGTCCGTCTCCTGCGTTTCGTTCCGTTCGCTGCTACCCTCGTCGGCGTGGTTCTCGTCCTCGCCGGCTGCAACAACGCCACCGCCCCGCCCGCTCCCCAGCCGCCGAAAAGCACGGCCCCCGGCGCGGCAATGCCTACGCCAAAGGGAGACGGCGAACACGGGCACAAGCCGACCGCCCACGGCGGGATCGTGGTGCCCATCGGCAGCGACAGCTACCACGCCGAGGCCGTGTTCGAGAAGGGCGGCGTCCTGCGGCTGTTCACGCTCGGGGCGAACGAAGCCGCCGTCCTCGAAGTCGAGGCCCAGCCGCTCACCGGGTACGTCAAGGCCGAGGGCGGGGAGTCGGAGTCGTTCGTCCTGGCCCCGAAACCGCAGCCCGGCGACAGGGCCGGCATGACCTCGCTGTTCGTCGGCCACCTGCCGAAAGACGTGGCCGGAAAGAAGGTCGAGGTCACGATCCCGGCCATCCGCATCGGCACCGAGCGGTTCCGCGTCGCGTTCAAGTCGGTGCCCGATGCCGGCGAACACGGGATGCCGTCGAAGGTGGCCGACGACGACGAACGGAAGCTCTACCTGACCCCCGGCGGCAAGTACACCGAGGCCGACATCAAGGCCAACGGCGGGGTCGTCGCGTCGGTGAAGTTCAAGGGGTACAAGGCGGAACACGACCTGAAACCGAAGGCCGGCGAGAAGATTTGCCCCGTCACGTTGACGAAAGCCAACCCGAAGTTCTCGTGGGTGATCGACGGCAAAACCTACGAGTTCTGTTGCCCGCCGTGCGTGGACGAGTTCGTCGCCCTCGCCAAAGAGAAGCCTGGCGAGATCAAGCCGCCGGAGTTTTACCGCCAGAAGTGACAGGCGGGCCGTGTTCGATTCACCGCGGGCGCGGCGGGCCGGCGCTCGCGGAACTCTCCCTTGGCCCGAATCGGAGGTCGTGATGACGAAGCACCTGATCTTGGCCGCCGCGGTCGCCCTGACGGTGGGGTTTGCCCCGGCGGTCGCGCAAGACCACAGCCACCACACGGTCCCCGCCGCCTCGCCGGGGGCGGGCGGTGCGCCCGTGACAGTCGGCCTGCCGACCTTCGGGGGCTCCCCGGGCGGCCCGTCGGTTCAGCCCGCCCCGACGTTCGGGCGCGTGGTGACCAGCCCCGCCGTGCGGGTCGTGCAGCCCAGCACGTTCACGGCCCGCGGCCAGCGTGACTGCTGCAAGCGGAACAACCCGTCCTGCTGCCCGCAGCGGTACTGCTGCATCGTGAAGTGAGGTTTGTGGCGCGTGGGCCGGTATACCGGCCCACGCGGAATTCCAGCACCGTCAGAGGAGTCGAACGACCCATGAGCCGATACCGATTCGCCGCCGCCGCCCTGCTCGCCGCCGTGGCGATCACCGGGTGCAATGCCAACAAGCATAAGCCCCAGGCTACCGCCCCGACGAGCCAAGCCAAGCCCGACGACGTGGCCGCCGAGCGGTCCAAGCTCGCGCCCGACGAACGCGCCCTGGTCGAGGCTCAGGAGTGGTGCGTCGTCAGCAGCGACGAACGGCTCGGCTCGATGGGGCCGCCGCTCAAGCTCGACATCAAGGGCCAACCCGTCTTCGTGTGTTGCAAGGGCTGCAAGAAGAAGGCCGAGGCCGACCCCGACAAGACGCTGGCCAAGGTCGAGGAGTTGAAGGTAAAGGCGAAGGCGGACCGGGAGTCCGAGAAATGACCCGACGAACAGCAGCCTTCAATCGTGCCGCCCCGTGGGTTGCCGTCGTTGTGTGCGTCGCGGCCTCGGTGCCCGTTCGGGCCGCCGAGCCGACGCCCGCCGAAGTGTTCGAGAAGCGGATCGTCCCGATCTTCAAGTCGCCGAACCCGTCGAGTTGCGTGCAGTGCCACCTCGCGGGGGTGGACCTGAAGGACTACATCCTACCGGACGCCGACAAGACGTTCCGTAGCTTGCGGGACCAGGGGCTGATCGACCTCGCCGCCCCCGAGAAGTCGAAGATCGTCAAGCTCATCGACATGGGCGGCGGGGCCAAGGGGCCGAACGCGGTAAACGCCAAGCTGCGTGTGGCCGAGCGGGAGGCGTTCGTGGCCTGGATCAGAGCGTGCGCCGCCGACCCAAAGCTGAAGAGTACGCCGAAGCTGGACGAGACGGAACGCGCGGAGCCGGCCCGCCCGGTCGAGGTGATCCGGCACGCCCGGAAGGACCGCGTGCTGGAGTCGTTCGAGAAGAACGTCTGGGCGTGGCGGTTCCGGTGCATGAACTGCCACACCGAGGGCACCCCGCAGAACGATAAGTACCGCACGGAGTACGGCGACCGGGTGGCGTGGGTGAACAAGGACGGCCCCGCCGCCACGCTCGATTACCTGATCGCCTCGAAGCTGATCGACCCGGCGAAGCCCGAGCAGAGCCTGCTCCTGCGCAAACCGCTCGGCGAGAAGCACGAAGGCGGTCTGAAGTTCGTCGTCGGGGACGACGCCTACAAGGGGTTTCGCACCTGGATCGAGGACGTGGCCGCGATCCGGGGCGACAAGTACGCCGCCGCGAAAGACCTACCGCCAGGGGACGCCGGGCCGGAGCGGTTCGGCACCGACCTGTGGCTGAAACTGACCAACTGCCCGCCCGCGTGGGGCGACAAGTTCCTCCAGGTGCGCGTCTTCGCCTGGGACGACAAGAAGAAGGCGTGGGGCGACGCCCCCGTGGCCGTGTCGGACCGGGTCGTGTCCGGCAAGGCGAAGCTCTGGCAGCACAACCTGACGCTGCTCGCCGCGAAGGAATCAGACCGGGCGAAGGCGTGGCGGGCCGGCAAGCCGTCGCTACCCGAGGGCAAGTACCTGCTGCGAGTCTACCTCGATGACGACGGGAAGCTGGCCAAGGACTGGAAGGCCGTGCTCGGCGACGAGGATTTCGGCGGCCAGGTCGAGTTCGCCGCGAAGTGGCGGGCGGGGTACGGCGCGATGACCGCCGTGGACGCGGCCAAGGTTCGGAAATGACGCCCTGGAGACTCACCATGCGGATTACTCTCGCGGCCCTGCTCGCCGCCCTCGTCGTCGGATGCGGCCAGAAACACGACGACCACGCCGCCAAGGGCGAGAAGCCTCACGATGGGGCTGGCGGTCCCACTCACGACGGCGATGCACATGCCGGCCACAAGGCGGCTCTGGCGGTCCTCGACCTCAAGACCCGCGACGGGCTGAAGGCCGGAACCGCGGCGAAGCTCCGCTTCACCGTCCCGGACGCCGGCGGGAAGCCGGTCAAGACGTTCGCCGTCGCCCACGACGCCAAGGTCCACTTCATCCTGATCCGGCAGGGGCTGGACACGTTCGCGCACCTGCACCCCGATGTCGATCCGGCCACGGGCGAACTGTCCGCCGAGTACACGTTCCCGAAGGGGGGAGTGTACCACCTGTTCGCCGACTACCAGGAGCCCGGCGGGATGCCAATGACCGCGACTGCTCGCGTCGAGGTTGGCGGCGACGCGCCCCCCGCCGCCGGGTTGAAGGCCGACGTGCCCGGCCTGCTCGCCGGCGAAAAGGTCGCCGCCAGAGTCTCCGTCGAGGGGGCGGAGGCGGGGTCGGAGGCGAAGGTGCGGTTCGAGGTACTCGACGGCGACAAGCCCGCGACCGACCTGGAGCCGTACATGGGGGCGATGGGACACCTGGTCGTCGTGAGTGCCGACGGCAAGCAGTACGTCCACGCCCACCCGGACGAGAAGTCGGAGGCCAAGAACGTCGTGACCTTCGGAGCCGCGTTCCCGTCGTCGGGACTGTACAAGGGCTGGGGCCAGTTCAAGCGGGGCGGCCAGGTGCGGGTCGTACCGTTCGTCGCCCGCGTCCCGTGAAGGCCGGGCGACCCACCGAATCAAGACCGGCCGCGGCGGGTGTACTGATCGCGGCCGGGTCGTGAGCGCCGGCTCTCAAGTGGGTCCGAGCCGGCGCAAGATTCTCCCCCACACATTCCGGAGTTGAGCATGAACCGTCGTGAAGTGTTGGCCGGCCTCGGGGCCGGGGTCGCGGCTCTCGGTACGTTCGGAGCGGCGGCCGCCGCCGACCCGCTGGCCAAGCTGGCCGAAGCCAAGGACTGCTGCAAGAAGTGCAACGAGACCTGCGCCAAGTGCCTGACCGAGTGCCTGGCGTGTTACGCCCATTGCGCCGCCCTGGCCGCGGGCGGGAGCAAGGAACACGCCGCGTGCGCCAAGGCGTGCCTGGACTGCTCCGAGTTCTGCAAGCTCTGCCTGACGATCTGCGGCCGCCAGGGGGCCATGATGGGCGTCTGTTGCGAGGCGTGCGCGAAGGCGTGCGAGATGTGCGCCAAGGCGTGCGAGAAGTTCCCGGACGACAAGACGTGTGCGGCCTGCGCGAAGGTGTGCAAGGAGTGCCAGAAGTGCTGCGCCGACTGCTGCAAGGCGTAAGTCGATAACCCCGTCGGGGCTGGCCGGGTATCGACCGCTGGCCCGCCCCGACCCTCGCCAACGAACACGACGGAGGGCCGGGCCATGAATCCGACGACGACTCGATCCCGTTCGCGGCTGACCCGGTCAGCCGTCCTCGCCTCAGGCTGCTTGCTCACCGTGGCCATCGGCGTCCTGAGCGCCCACGAAGGGCACACACCGCTGCCGTCGAAGGGGGCAACGGTCGATGTCGGTAGCGGCCTCGTCCGGCTGAGCGCCGACGCCCGCGCGGCCCTCGACGTGCGGGCGTCGGAGATCGGCACCGCCCCGCCGCCGGACTCGGTACTGGCTTACGCCAGCCTCGTGACCCCGTGGAAGGGGCACGCCTTCGCGGTCAGCCGGTTGCCGGGTCGGATCGTCGCCCTGCACGCCCGGCCGGGCGACCGTGTGCAGGCCGGGCAGGTTCTGGCCGACGTGCAGAGCCAGGAGTTGGAGTCGCTGCGGCTGGACATCCAGACCGCCCGCACCGAGGCCCGGCTCGCCGATCAGGTGTATAAGGGGACCAAGGAGTCCGCGGGGGCCGTCCCCGACCGCGACATCCTCGCCGCCGAAGTCGCTCTCCAACAGGCCCGCAACGCGCTCGACCTGGCCGGGGCGAAGTGGGTCGCCCTCGGGCTGCCGCGCGACACCCTGGACGCCCTCCTCGCCGGCACGGCCGCGCCGACGCCCACGCTGCCGATCCGCAGCCCGGTCGGCGGCACCGTCATCCACGCGGACCTGTCGGTCGGCAAGGTGGTCGAACCGGGCGAGCACTTGTTCGAGGTCATCGACCTCTCGACGGTCTGGGCCAGGGTCGGGGTGTTGGAGAAGGACATCCCCCGCGTCGCCCCCGGTCTGCCGGTCGAGGTCCGGCTGACCGCCTACGCCGGCGAGGCGTTCCGCGGCACCGTCGCCGTCGTCGGCCAGTCCCTCGACGCGGCCACCCACCTGAACGACGTGTGGGTCGAGTTCCGCAACCCGGCCGGGGCGGAACCCCGGCTGCTGCCGGGCATGTCCGGGCAGGCCAGGATCGAACTCCCCGCCGCCGCGGGCACCAAGACGGTCCCGTTCACGGCCCTGGTCAACGACGGCGTGGACCGGTTCGTGCTGGTGGAGGAGGCGAGCGCGGCGGGCGTGTCGGAGTACCGCAAGAGGAGCGTGGTTGTCGTCCGCGAGACACCGGACGCGGTGGAAATCCGGTCCCCGGACCTGTTCCCCGGGGATCGGGTGGTGACGCAAGGGGGGCACGAACTCGGTACCTTCTTCGCCCCCGGCGTCCTGCGGCTGACCCCGGAATCGGCCCGTACCTTCGGCCTGAAGGTCGAGCCGGTCGCGCCCCGCCCCGTCGAATCGGTGGTCGAGGTGCCGGGGGCGGTCGATCTGCCGCCCGACCTCCGCAGCGTGGCCGCCGCCCGGATGCCCGGAGCGATCTCGTCGATCCGCGTGGACCGGGGCCAACGGGTCGAGGCCGGGGACGTGCTGGCCGAGGTGTTCAGCCTGGAGC
>CAYUHJ010000174.1:0-13060 GCA_964444365.1 uncultured Alcaligenaceae bacterium
GGGCCCGGATCTCCCACGGGGTATTCGGGTCGGCCGAAATGACCAGCGCGACCGGCTTGCCGCACCGGGGGCACTTCGCCCGCCACCGGCCGGGCTTCGGGTCCGTGACCGAAATGCGGTGCTGGCAGTACGGGCACGAGGCAGCCACAACGAACCCTCGGAGCGGTCGCCGTCCGCAGCGGGAGAGCACACAAGGATAGGTTACGATTCCGACGCCGGGGGCGGAAGGTTCGGTCCGCGCACGAGCCAGTCGTGTGGGGGTGAATGCTACCGCGAATCCGGGCCGCGGGGAAGCACTTCGAGGCCGGGAAGTGCGATCCCGGTCAAAATTCTTCACGGCGTGAGCCTGTCCGCTCCATCAGAGGCTTGAGCAACCGGCGCGGCCGCTCGAATTCCCTTGGCTCGCCCCCGACGTGCGGCATAAACTGCCATCATTCCCTTTCGTCGGAGTGTCCCACCGTGCGCCGTCTTTTCCCGCTGCCGACCGCCGCCGGGTCGTTCGTTGCCGTCCTCGCCGTGTCGCTCGCCGTCGTCGCGGACGGCCCCGCCGACAACGTGCCTGAAAAAGTTCGCCCGATTCCCGCCGCCGGCGCGAAGGTGTCCGACGCGGACGCCGCCGAGATCCGGGCCGCCCTCGCCGAATTGAAGACCGAGCTGGACGCCTTGCCGGATGTGTTGAAGGACAAACCCGAACTGCTCGATCTCCTCCCGGACGTGGAGATCTACCACAAGGCCGGGCGGTATGCGATCGACTTTAACGAGATCTACGTCGATTCC
The DNA here is from genome assembly GCA_964444365.1 of uncultured Alcaligenaceae bacterium. Lineage (GTDB taxonomy): Bacteria > Planctomycetota > Planctomycetia > Gemmatales > Gemmataceae > CAYUHJ01. Next base: position 778 of record CAYUHJ010000174.1, read on the forward strand.
AAGAAGGGCAACCGGGACGACGTGAAGGCCACCAAGGCGGTGCTGAAGACCGGCCTGCAGCGCGCGAAGGAACTGAAGGACGGGAAGCCCTCCTGGCCGACCGCGACCGGGCCGGTCGTCCGCGGCTACCGGTCCAAGATCGACGGCTCGGTCCAGCCCTACGGGATCGTCGTGCCGAAGTCGTTCGCCCAAGCCCCGAACGAAAAGCGCCGGCTCGACTTCTGGTGGCACGGCCGCGGGGAAACGCTCACGGAGGTCGACTTCATCACCGGCCGGTCGAAATCCGTCGGCGAGTTCGCGCCGGACAACGCTTTCGTGCTGCACCCCTACGGCCGGTACTGCAACGCCAACAAGTTCGCCGGCGAGGTCGACACGTTCGAGTGCCTGGAGCACGCCAAAAAGCACTACGCGATCGACGACCTCCGGCTGACCGCCCGCGGGTTCAGCATGGGCGGGGCCGCGTGCTGGCAGTTCGCGACGCACTTCCCCACGCTGTGGGCCGCCGCCGCGCCGGGGGCGGGCTTCGCCGAAACGAAAGAGTTCCTCGGCAGCTTCCAGAACGAAAAGGTCAAGCCGACGTGGTACGAGGAGCGGCTGTGGCGGATGTACGACGCCACCGACTACGCTCAGAACATCTTCAACTTGCCGACGGTCGCGTACAGCGGGGCAGATGACAAGCAGAAGCAAGCCGCCGACGTCATGGCCCGCGAGATGAAGAAAGTCGGGTTGGAACTCAACCACATCATCGGGCCGAAGACGGGGCACTCCTACGAGAAGGGGGCCAAGGCCGAGATCAACAAACAGATCGACGCGATTCTGGCAAAGGGCCGCGACCCGTTCCCGAAGGAGATCAAGTTCGTCACGTACACCTTGCAGTACAACCGGTGCGCCTGGGTCGAAGTGACGGGGCTCGAAAAACATTGGGCGAAGGCGACGGTCGACGGCACCTTTGCGAATGGGAAGTTCGATATCAAGACGACCGGAGTGACGCGGTTCAACCTGACCCTTCCCGCTCACCCGGCGGTCAACGTCACGGTCAACGGCCGGCAACTGGTCGTCGACGCCCCGATCGAGAAACCGGAGGTCCGAGCGTATGAGGCCATCGGAAACGGGCACTGGAACCACGCGGCAAAGCCGATCCCGCCCGTCGCGAAGCAACCCGGCCTGCACGGCCCGATCGACCACGCCTTCCTGAGCCGGTTCGTGATGGTCTACCCGACCGGGACGCCGGTCAACACCGCCGTCGGCGACTGGGTGGCGGCGGAATCGAAGCACGCCGTCGAACACTGGCGGAACCAGTTCCGCGGGGACGCCCGCACCAAGAACGACGCCGACGTGACCGACGCGGACATCAAGGACAGCAACCTGATCCTCTGGGGCGACCCGAGCAGCAACAAAGTCCTCGCCCGCATCGCGGACAAGTTGCCGATTGCGTGGACGAAGGACGCGGTCGCCGTCGGCGACCAGAAGTACCCGGCCGGCACCCACGTCCCGGTGCTGATCTACCCGAACCCGCTGAACCCGGCGAAGTACGTCGTCCTGAACAGCGGGTTCACGTTCCGCGAGTACGACTACCTCAACAACGCCCGGCAGGTGCCGAAGCTGCCGGACTACGCGGTGATCGACGTGACGACCCCGCCGAACTCGCGCTGGCCGGGCAAGGTCGTCCGCGCCGGGTTCTTCGGCGAGCAGTGGGAGTTGCAGAAGGACGACGGGAAGTGACCCCGCGGTTAGCCGCGAGCAAAGCCGAGCGGGGACCGCCACCCGCGCCCCGCGACCGAGTCGCGGCGACACACCGTTCACGGAAAGGATTCCCCCCATGCCCCGCCGTCGACTCTTGCGCCTCGTTGCGCTGTTCTCGCCGACCCTGGCCATCGTCGCGGCGGGGGCGTGGTACGCAACCCGGCCCGATGCTGCCCCTCCCGCGACAGGGAAACTCGTCGTGCTCGTGGTGTTCGACTCGCTGCGGTCCGATCAGCTTCCGAATCTTCCCTCAGCCCGTCGGCTAGCGGACGTCCCTGCGGGCAATCAACGCAGCCCCGGACTGGCGACCGCCGTCACCGGGGTGTCGCCCGCGAGCCACGGAATCGTCGGCGATTCCTGGTTCGACCGGGGGAAGAAAAAACTCGTCGCGGCCCACTCCTCGGACAAGACCTACGACCGCGTCCCGGCGAACCCGGCGGGCCGGGGTCGCGCGGCGGACGGCGGCGGGTTCGCCCCGGACCGCGTCGTCGCGCCGACGATTCCCGACGCCGTCCGCGCCGCGGGCGGGAAGGTCGTTTCGCTCGCCACGACGGACCGCGCCGCGATTCTGCTCGGCGCTAAACAGCCGGCCGGGTGCTACTGGTTCGACCCCGACGCCGGCGGCTTCGCCACCTCCGCCTACTACCGCGACCGCCTGCACACGTGGGCCGAAGCCGCGAACGCGGCGCGATCCGGGGACGCAGCCGACGCCCGCGTGTGGGCACTGGCCAGAGCCGCCATCGAAACCGAAAAGCTCGGCCGCAGCGGGAACACAGACCTGCTTTGCCTCGGCCTCTCGGACGGATCAACAGCGTCCGCGACGATCGGCGAACTCGTCGCGAACCTCGAAACGTCGCACCCCGGCCGGTTCACGGTGATCGCGACCGCGGCACGGGCGGGAACCGACACGCCCGCGTCCGCCGCGGACTTCACGGCTCTCGGCGAGGTGCTCGACGTCGCGTTCGGGCAACGGGACGTGGCACCGGGCCGGTGGGTGGAGCGGGTCGAACTGCCGTGGGTCTACCTGAACCGCGACCTCTGCCGGTCGACCGGCGTGCCCGTGGGCGAGGTTGCGAACGTGGCGGCCGCGTGGTGCCGGGGGCGCGAGAGCGCCGTCGGTGCGTTCGCGAAAGCGGAGTGGGAGACGTCGCCGGACCCGGTCGCGAAGCGGGTGAAGCGGACGGCGTTTCCGGACCGGGTGGGGGATGTGTTCGTCGCCACGAAAGAATTTGCGGGAGATGCGTCGGTGCCGGTGCTGGTCGTCGGCGACCTGCCGGACGAGTGGAAGGCCGGGTCCGCGGTCAGCCCCCGAACACGCGAGTGAACCACGACCTCGTCGGGGGTTCGCAGGGCGGCGGCGGGTTCACCGGCAACCCCTGCAGCACGGCGGTACTCCAGATGCGCGCGATGCGGTCGGCCGTCGCCTGGCCGGCCCACCGCACCAGCGCGTGATACCCGTCCGCCATCCGCGGCCGCCGGCGGTCGATGCCGTGGCCGTCGGACCCCATCACGTGAACGGCCCCGCGGCGGATCCCGTGTCTCATCGCGGCTTCGACCTTGCCGTTCCACGGGTCCGCGATCGCGCCGGCCGTCACCTGGATGAGACACCCCGCGGCAATGAACGAGTCCGTGAGGGCGTCGTCGAACAGGAGTTCCGGATACCGTTCCGCGTGGGCCACGATCATCCGCAGCCCCCGCGGCGCGAGTTCCTGCGACAGCGGCCGCAAGTCGTAGAACGCGGTGTGCGGCATCTCGACCAGCACGAACTGCCCGTGCCCGCCGACGGTCTGCACCTTCCCGGAATCGAGGTCGTCCAGGATCGTCTCCGTCAGCATGACTTCCCCGGTGGGGACGACCGTCAGCGGGACGTTTTCCTTCGCGAGTTCCGCGACGAGGACCGCGGCCGCGTCGCGCAACCGGGCCGCGTCGTTCTCGGGGTAGTCGGGGTTCTGGTGCGCGAGGGCGGTGGCGAACCGGGTGCCGTCCGCGACGAGCTTGCGACACATCGCGACCGCCTCGCCGAGCGACTGCGGCCCGTCGTCGAGCCCGGCGAGGAGGTGGACGTGCGTGTCGGCGAGGGGGAGCATCGGGGGCGAATTCCGCGATTCCAAGGTTAGCCGCGAGGCGAAGCCGAGCGCGGGTGCGAGTCCCGCGCTCGGCTTCGCCTCGCGGCTAACCGGGTCTTTACGCCAACCACGCCGGCAGTTCGCCGGCCGGCGGCAACTTCACCACCGTCACCGAACCGATCTTCTCGTGCGCCTTGACCGCGTCGACCGCGGCCCCGGACGGCTGGCCGTCGAGGTTCAGCACCCCGATCGCCTCGCCGCCGGGGGCGTTGCCGGTGCGGCCGACGTTCATCGCGGCGATGTTCACGTCGTGCTGGCCGAAGATCGTGCCGACGAACCCGATCAGCCCCGGCGCGTCCGTGTGTTTGAACACGAACAGGGTGCCGTCGAGGTAGCTTTCCAGCCGGTACGGCCCGAGCTGGACGAGCCGCAGGTACTGGTCGCCGAACAGGGTGCCCGCAGCGACCTGCGTGCCGGAATCGGTCTCGACTTCGGTGTGCATCACGCCCGCGAAGTCCCCCTTCTTCGGGTTCGCGGACTCGGCGATCTCGATGCCGCGGTCGCGGGCCACGACGCCGGCGTTGACGAGGTTCACGCCCTGCGACAGTGCCCCTTCCAGCAACCCGACCGTGAAGGCGGCCGTCAGGAGCTTCGTCTTCTTCGACGCGAGTTCGCCCCGGTAGGTGAGCGACGCTTTCTTCACCGCCCCGTGCGCGAGTTGCGCCTGGAGCAGTCCGAGCCGACGCGCGAGGTCGACGTACAGCCGCAGCGAGTCGAGTTCGGCCCGGTCGACGGCGGCCATGTTGACCGCGTTCGCGACCACGCCTTTCAGCAGGAAGTCCGCGATGAGCTGCGCCGCCTCGATCGCGACGTTCTCCTGAGCCTCCGCGGTGCTCGCCCCGAGGTGCGGAGTGAGGACGATGTTCTTCGCGTTCCGCAACGGGTTGTCGGCGGTGGCGGGCTCGACGGAGAACACGTCCACCCCGGCCCCGGCGATCGTGCCGGCGTTGAGCGCATCGGCGAGGGCTTGCTCGTCGATGATTCCGCCGCGAGCGACGTTCATGATTCGCGAAGTCGCCTTCATCGCGGCGAGTTCTTTTGGGCCGATCAACCCTTTCGTGTTTGCCCCGCCGGGAACGTGAATCGTGAGGAAATCGACTTGCGGAAGCAGTGCGGCGACATCAGCGGCAGGCTTAATTCCGAGCTCGACGATCCGATCCGCTGCCATCATCACATCGCATCCCACTACCTTCATCCCGAGCCCGATGGCGCGTTTCGCCACTTCTTGCCCGATGCGTCCGAGACCGATGACGCCGAGCGTCTTCCCGGTCACTTCCGTCCCCATGAACTTCGCGCGGTCCCAGCCACCCGCTTTCATCGTGGCGTCGGCAGCGGGGATTTGCCGGGCGAGGGCGAACATCAGCGCGATGGTGTGTTCCGCCGCCGAGACGGTGTTCCCACTCGGGGTGTTCATCACGACGATGCCCTTGCGGGTGGCGGCGGCCACGTCGATCGTGTCGACGCCGACGCCGGCCCGGGCGATCGCGCGGAGCTTGCCCGGTTCTTCCAGCATCTCCGCGGTGACTTTCGGCTGCGAGCGACAAATGACCGCGTCGGCGGCCCGCAGCGCGGCCTTCAGTTCCTCGCCCTTCAGTCCGGGGCGGTTGTCGACTTCGAGCCCGGCCCGCGTGAGCAGGTCGACCCCGGCGGATTCCAGCTTGTCGGCGATGAGCACGCGAGGCATTCGAGCGGTTCCTTTACGGCGCGAGAAAGCTCTTATTCTATGCGCCGAACCGTCCCGTGGGGTAAACTGTCCACGTGACCCGCGACCCCGACCCGGAACCGCCGATGCGCCGCCGCCGACCCGTGACCGGCCCGATCACGACCGACGGGTATCCCACCTCGGACGGCAGACCGATGGCCGAGACCGACCACCACCGCTTGCTGATGACGGCGTTGATCGAGTCGCTGACCGATCACTTCGCCGCCGACGACGACACCTATGTGTCCGGCAATTTGCTGCTCTTTTACGAAGAGGGCAACCGCCGCCGGCACGTCTCGCCGGACGTCATGGTCGTGTTCGGCGTGCCCAAACACCTGCGGTTGCACTACAAGACGTGGGTCGAGGGCAAGGGTCCGGACGTGGTGATCGAACTGACCTCTGCCACGACCAAACGCGAGGACCGCACCAAGAAGTGGAAGCTGTACCAGGACGTGCTGAAGGTGCCCGAGTACTTCCTCTTCGACCCGTTCGGCGACTACCTCAACCCGCGGTTCCAGGGCTACCGCCTTGTTCGCGGCGAGTACAAGGACATCAAGTTGGCCGGCGGCCGACTCCGCAGCCGGAAGTTGGGACTCGAACTGGAAGCGGTCGAGGACGACTTGCGGCTGTTCGCCCCGAGAGCGGGGGTGTTCGTACCGACGCGATCGGAGCGAGTTGCCGCCGAGGAAAAACGTGCCGAAGCGGAGCGCGTCCGCCGTCTTCGGGCCGAAGCAGAGAACGACCGGCTGCGGAGTGAACTCGAAGAACTCAAACGCAAGCTCTCCGGGGGCTGAGTCGGGGGCGGTTCCTTTCCCGACCCGATCCCGTCGACCCGGCACTCGCGGCCGTCCGGCCCCCGGCTCCGATCACACATTGAATTGCCAATCCCGCGGCTGCGACTTCCCCGCGTTTTCTTCTCAATTCCGTTGACAGCCGGTCTCACCGTCGTTATTGCCGGGTCGCTCGGGGCCGCCTTGGGGGAAACTCGGCGGGCCCGGACACCGACCATTGATGGAACACCGATGCCCGACGCGACCACCCCGGTGGCCTCGCTGAAGGACGGCATTCGCCGGTTCGCGGACGCCCGCGGCTGGGAGCCGTTCCACAGCCCGAAGAACCTCGTCATGGCTTTGGCCAGCGAGGTCGGGGAGCTGTGCGACGTCTTCCGCTGGCTGACCGCCGACGAGTCCCGCGCCGCCTCCAGCGACCCGGCGACCCGCGAGGCGATTGCCGACGAACTCGCGGACGTGGCGAACATCGTGTTCCTGCTGAGCGTCCACACCGGCATCGACTTGTCGGACGCGATCGCGGCCAAGATGGCCAAGAACGCGGTGAAGTATCCGGCCCCGGCGAATCCGGGGTGAATCTACCGCGACCGGCGGTGGACCGGCGCGGACCGTTTGGGGGCGGTCCGCGCCGGGTCGGGGGTTTGCCGTTCGTGTGAAGGGGGGACGACCGTGCGCAGCCGATTCGCGTTCTGGACAGGGCCTGCCGTGGTCGGGGTGGCCGTCGCCGCCACCGCCGTCGTTGCCGTTCACGGGCAAGACCCCGGCGCGGCGAAGTACTACCCGCCCGCCGTGTCGCCCGCCCCGTCCGGGATCGCGTCGAGCCCGACACGGGGTCAGCCGATGACGCTCTCCTCGAGCGCGAACCCGAACGTCCAGTACGGCTCGCAACCGGCCCGGCCCGTGAATCAGCCACAAAACCAGTTCCAGCCGCAGGGCAAACCGCGGATCACGCAGCCCGTCATGGCCGGGCCGGACGGCGTCGTGCCGGTCGGGTACGAGTCCGGCTCGCCGCTCCCGCCGCCGCCGAAGTTGCCGTCGAGCCCGAACCCGGCACCGACGACCACGCCGACGTTGCCGCCGCCGTCGATCTCGGTGGAGACGCAGCCAGACGGCAAGGTCGAGCCAAAACCCACGCCGAAGCCGCTGGCAATCACGCCGCCGCCGGTGACGGAAGTCACGCCGCCGGTTCCGGAAGCGAAGCCGACGCCGATCCCGTTCGTGCCGCCGACCCCGGTCGTGCCGCCGACGGGTCAAATCTTCCCGCCGAGCCCGACGACGCCGCAGCCTGCACCGACCGCTGTCGTGCCGCCGACGCCGGCTCCGATGAGCTTCCCGACCGTGTCCGTCGGCACGCCGCTGCCGTCGAAGCAGACGCCGAACGTGACGGTCGAGGTGCTGGCCCCGGAATCGGTCAGCGTCGGCTCGCCGGTCACGCTGGAATTCGTCGTGCGGAACGCGGGTTCCTCGGCCGTTCACAACGTCCGCGTGGAAGGCGAACTGCCCGCCCGCTCGACGCTGGTGGGCACCGAGCCCGCCGCCGAAACCGCCGGGGAACGGCTCGCCTGGCCCGTCGGTACGCTCGACGCCGGGGCCGAGAAGCGCGTGAAGGCGACCGTAAAAGTCGCGGATGAAGGCGAAATCCGCAGCCGGGCGACGGTCACGTTCGCCACGGCGGTGGACGCCCGCGTAAAGGTGACCCGGCCGCGCGTCACGATTGCCGTGTCCGGCCCCGAGTCGGCTCGCGTCGGCGACGCCGTCGCATTCCAGATCAAGCTCACGAACTCCGGCACCGGCCCCGCCGCAAAGGTTCAGTTGCGGGCCGAGTTCACCGGCGGCCTGACCCACGCCGCGGGGTCCGTGATCGAGGCGGAACTCGCGAACCTGCCGGCGGGCCAGACGAAGATGCTGACGCTCGAAACCGTCGCCGCGAAGTCCGGGCCGCAAGGCTGCACGTTCACCGCCACGGCCGACGCGACGCCGTCGGAAACCGCAAAGGCGGCGGTCAACCTCGTCGAGCCGCTGCTCGTCGTGAAGCAGAACGGTCCGGCGAAGTGCCTGGTGCGAAGCGAGCCGGTGTACGCGATCGAACTGTCGAACCCCGGCACCGCCGCCACCGACGCGCTCAACGTGTGGGCCGCGATTCCCGAAGGCTTCGAGTTCGTGTCCGCCACGGAAGGCGGCACCGCGAACGGCAAGATGATCGGCTGGAAGCTGCCCGGCCTGCAACCGAACACGAACCGCGTCGTGACGATGAAGCTGCGGGCCACCGGCCCGGCCGAGGGCGTCGTGAAGACGATGGCCCAGTCGGTTCCGCCGGAAGTGCCCGCGTCCGGGATCGTGCAGACCGGTCTCAAGCCCGGCTCCGCGGCGAAGCCGCTGGCCGCGCAGGCGGAAACCGTCGTCAAGGCGGAAGGCGTTCCGGCGTTGCGGTTCGAGGTGTCGGACCTCGAAGACCCGGTTGAAATTGGCAAGGAAGCCGTGTACGAGGTCCGCGTCGCGAACCAGGGGACGGGGCCGTGTACCAACGTGGTCGTCGTCGCCGACCTGCCCGAGGGGTCCAGCGCCCTGGGCGCGACCGGCCCGACGACCGGCCGGGCGAGCGGCCAGCAGATCGCGTTCGACCCGATCCCGACGCTCGGGGTCAAGGGGGACGCGGTCTTCCGGGTGCGGGTCAAGGGCACGCTGCCCGGCGACCAGCGGTTCAAGGTCCGCGTGTCGTGCGACCAGATCCGGACGCCGGTCACGAAGGAAGAAAGCACGCGATTCTACAAGGACTGAGCGCGAGGTAAGAGAACAAAAGATTCTCACACAAAGTCACAAAGACACAAAGAAATCGAGTGGATTGGATTCTGGCAGAATTGGATTCTTCTTGGTGGCTTTGTGCCTTTGTGTGAGGTGGTTCTTGGTCGGTTAATGGCCTTGAGGGGGTGCGCGGGAGTCGGTAGGATTCGCGGCCTTGCGGTGGTCGGGGGGCGACCGACCGCGTGCCGCCGAACCTGCCCGGGGGAGGAGCCCAGATGAACGCAGGACGTGTGGCACACAAGGAACTGGTTCGCGTCCACATCCGGTGGATGATCCGCCGGGACATGCCGGACGTACTCGCCGCCGAGCAGGCGAGCTTCGAGTTCGCCTGGACGGAGGACGACTTCCTGCGGTGCCTCCGCCAGCGGAACTGCATCGGCATGGTCGCCGAACACAACGACCGGATCGTCGGGTTCATGATCTACGAACTGCACAAGAACCGGCTGCACGTGTTGAACTTCGCCGTCGCCCCGCAGTACCGCCGCCTCGGCGTCGGCGGGCAGATGGTCGCGAAGCTCGTCGGCAAGCTGTCCAGCCACCGCCGCACGAAGATCACCCTCGCCGTCCGCGAGCGGAACCTGCCCGCCCAACTCTTCTTCCGCGCCCAGGACTTCAAGGCGGTCCGCGTCCTGCGGAACTACTACGAGGACAGCGGCGAGGACGCCTTCCAGATGGAGCACCGCGTCGGGGCCGACGAGTGCGACCCGTTCGAAGTGTCGTCGAACCGCATCGCCGCGTACTGAATAGGGTGGCCGACTCGCTCCGCGAGTCGGCACGCTTGGGCAGAAACGTCTCGTTGCCAACTGAAGCGAGGTCGGGTGGCCGACTCGCTCTGCGAGTCGGCAAGCTTGGGAAAGAAACCCCAACTTTGCCATTTGAAGCGAGGTCACACGCGGAGCGAGTGACCCACCCGAGTCGGCATTCTTGGGACAGTAACTCCTCATTGCCATTTGAAGGAGGTCACTCGCGGAGCGAGTGACCCACCCGAGCTACTTTGCAGGAGCAGGCCATGTCGCGCATTCTTGGACGGTGGACGTGGCCGGCCGTGGGGGCGTCGGCCATCGGGGTGGCGGTCGGGGCGGGGACCGGGTCGGCAGAGCCGATCAAGGAACCGCTGACCCCGTCGAACGTGTCCGCGCCGCGCGGCGAAGCGCCAGTCGCGCCGGCCGGCGTGACCATTCCCGCGATTCCGTCCGTCGCGTTGCCCGCAGCCGTCGTCCCGGCTGAGCCTGCGCCGCCGGTCGTGATCCCGCCCGTCACCGCGCCGCCGATGATCGACGCGCCGGTGATCCCGCCGGCCCCGGTGCTTCCCGCGCCCGCCGATCTCGCGCCCGCCCCGCACCCGATCCTGAAAGAGCTGGAAGCGGCCCCGACGCCGAAGCCGGTGGTTCCCCCGCTTCCGGTGGTTGCCCCGCCTGCGTTACCGGCAAAGTCGGTGGAACCGGCCCAGCCAGCTCCCACGGTGCCGGCGGATTCACCCTTGCGACCGGCCGCGAAGGGTCTTACGCTCAACTCTGAGTCGGCCCCGGCCAAGCCGGAAGTGACGCCCGTACCGCGGGCCGTCACGCCGCCGCCGGTCACGCTGACCGCGACCCCGACACCGCCGCCGACGCTCCCCGAGGATCCCCCCATGACGCTCGCACCCCGCCAACTCGCGATGTCCGCCGCGCTCGGGTTCGCCCTCGCGTCGGCCCCGGTTTCCCCCGTGAAGGCGGCCGAAGCCGACGACGTGAAGACGACCGACGTCGAAGCCATGAAGAGGGATCTGGCCGCGCTGAAGGCCGACATCGAGAGGCTGAAATCCTTCCGTAACGATACCTTGGACTCTCTGCTCGGGAAGACGGTCGATGGGAAGACGGTTGACGGGATCTACGGCCGGCTGTCGAACCTGGAAACTCGCTTCGGCAAAGTCGAATCGTCGCTGACGCGGATCGAAGAGCAACTCAACAAGCTCTCGAAGAGCACGTCCGGGTTCTCCCCGCAGCCGCCGCAGCCGATGGTGAACACCCGCGGATTCGTGAAGCTGGTCAACGACTACCCGGTCGAGGTGTCGATCGTCCTCAACGGCAAGTCCCACCGGATGACGCCCGGCGAGGTGAAGACCGTCGAAGTTCCCGTCGGCAGCTACACCTACGAACTCTTGACCGCCGGTTCCCAACCGACGACCAGCACCGTCCGCGACGCCGAGACCGTGACGCTGCGGATTCGGTAAGCCTCGAATTCGAAACGCGGAATGCGGAAATCGAACTGAAGCTCCTAGTCGCTTCAGTTCGATTTCCGCATTCCCCATTCCGCAGTTCACCCACATGATCATCACCATCGACGGTTACGCCGGGTCCGGGAAGACGACCGCCGCCCGCCGGCTCGCGGATTCGCTCGGGTTCCGGCTGCTCAACACCGGCGGCATGTACCGGGCCGCCGCTCACCTGCTGACCCGCCACGGCGTCGACATTTACGCCGGCACCCGCGACGCGGACGCCGTTACCCGGCTCATCGCGGACTGGTCCTTCGACATGCCGGCGAACCACGTGCTCGTCAACGGCGAAGACCTGACCGCCGCCCTCGCCTCCGAAGAGGCCGGCCGCGGCGCAAGCCGGGTCGGGACGTTCCCCGAAGTGCGGGCGAAGTTGAAGGCCGAGCAACGCCGGATCGCGGGCGGGGGCGACTTCGTGTGCGAAGGCCGCGACCAGGGGACCGCCGTGTTCCCGGACGCGCCGGCGAAGTTCTTCTTCTACGCCTCCCCCGAAATCCGGGCCGCCCGCCGGGTCGCCCAGTTGCGGGCGCTCCATCAAGAGGCCGACTTCGCCACCATCGTCCGGCAAATCGCCGAGCGCGACCGCCAGGACGAAACCCGCCCGATCGACCCCCTCTGCCAGGCCCCGGACGCGGTGCGGCTCGACACGACCGAGATGACGATGGACGACGTGCTGTTGACGATGCTCCGCGTCGTCCAGGGCTGACGGCCTCGCCGAACAGCCCTGCTCGGGATTCCAGGGCGACTCAGTGCGTCAAGGTAGGCAACTCGCTCCGCGAGTTGCGGGCTCATGTCCCGGGAGGGGTCCATTCGTTTCTCAGGGTGGAAGCGCAGTCACTCGCGGAGCGAGTGACCTACTGAATCGGCC
>CAYUHJ010000175.1:0-13045 GCA_964444365.1 uncultured Alcaligenaceae bacterium
ACCGTGGAGTCGCCCGGCTCGACGGTTTTTAGGGCGTCGGTCAGCCGGGCGGCAACCGACTTCTTGAACGCGGCCAGGGGTGCCGCCCCGAGCCGGGCCGGGGCGGCGAAGTAGCTCTCGGCATAGTCCGAGTACGGCGGGCTGCACAGCCAGTCCGCGAAGGCGTTCGTGAAGTCGAGGTGGTGCCACCCGTGCCCGGCCTGGTGGGTCGCCTCCTCAAAGAGGGGCAACCGGAGCCGCAGCTTCCGCTCGTCCTCCTTGTCGTATACGGCGAGCCAGACCCGCTGGGGGCCGGCCACGTTCCGGTCCCAGTGCAGGCCGCAGACCCGCTGGTAGTTCTTGCGGAGGGCGTCAATCCGGCTCATGGGCGGCTTTCTCCTCCTGCGGCTTGAGCAGTCCGGGGAACGTGATCTCGACCACCGCCCCGGCCGCTTTGTGGGTCAGCCAGCCCTGGCGGGACGCCTCGGTGACGAGGTCGGTCACCTCGCCCGGCGTGCGGTCGAGGAGCCGCGTCCACGGCGAGTCGAGCAGCCGCTTGCCGCGAAGCCCGCACAGGTAGCCGAGCAGGACGGCGAACGCGGCGGCGACCGGCGTGACGGCGGGCCGGGACCGCTTCTTCTTGACCTTGCCCTGAAGGAACCCCGCTTGTGCCCACGACGACGCGAGCCGCTGGGCGGTGGCGAGGGCGGTCGAAGCCTTGAACCGGGCCGGGTACTTTTCGTTCAGGTACCTGGCGATCTGGTCCGGTGTGACTGGCTCGCCCTGGGCGACCGCCTGGACGAACGGGGTCGCCTCGCGGAGCAGCGGGTCGCGGGCGGCGGCGATCAGGAACGCCAGCACCGGGCGGGCGGCACGGTCGGCGGACCAGAAGTGCCGCAGCAGGCGGAAGAGGGTGGTGGCCGGGTCGAGGGCGTACAGTTCGGCCAGCCGCTTCGCGGTAAGCTGACGGGTGGTGCGGGTCGGCTTGCCGAGGACGTTGTCGTCGGTGATCGCGGCCGGGTAGGCGTCACGGGCGGCGTCCGGGGCGACCTTGTCGAGGAGGATCGAAAGCTCCTCCAGCATCAGCGTCCGGCTGGTGTGGACGCTGGTGGTGCCCGTGCGGAAGCCGAGCGATTCCGGGAGCTTCGGTTCGACCGCCGTCATACGCCACCCCCGCCGGTTCGTTTATCGACGGCCGGGGTCACGGGGGAGACGCCGAAACGCGGGGGGCGGGGACGGCCGGTCGGTCGGGCCGTCACCGCCCGGCAGAACCGCACACCCCGCGTCGATGCGGCCGGCGTTCGGCAGCAGCGGATCGTGCGACTTCGTGCGACAGACAGGGCGGCAGGTGCGGGTGACGCTGAGAAGAAGTGCGATGCCGTGGCGTGCGGGCGATCCGACGCGGGCACCAGGGTACGCGGTCTGACGGCCGGCCGTTCGGCCAGTGCGGGTTCAATCGGGGTTAGATGAGAACACGGTAACTTCCTGAACACTTGAGCATCCCACGGGCACGGGGCGGCGAACCGCCCGCCCCGTCGCGGGCCGAGGGGTGGGGACGCCTCCCGTGCGAAACCGATTCGTCATCTGCCTTCTTCATGGCCCGGCGAACCGCTTGGTCTAATCGAGGTATTATCCGCACGTCTCCCTTCACGGCTAGGTCAGCAGGAAGACAGTCGCTCAGATCGGGGCCATTCAGGTTCGATGCCCTGCCGAACTCGACGCAGACCCGTCCCGAGCCGCAACCCCGTGACGGCATTCTACTACCGACCTGTACAACCCATCTAACGCAGGGTACACATCATTGTTGGAATTTGAATGACAGGGAAGGCCGACCGACAACCGTTGCGACCGGCTCGACCGTTCTCCCACGAAATGGTGCCGCCCACATGACGCAAGACGACGCCGACGCCCGGTTCGTCCGGTATCTCTCACACTTCCTCGTCAGCCTCGGCTGCGTGTCCGTCTCCTCTCGGCTGATCCCGCCGGCGAAGGAACACAAGTTCTTCACCAGCGGGTTCGTGATCGAGGTCGGCGGCGAATGGTATCTCGTCACGGCCGGCCACGTCCTCAACGCCATCGCAGAGTATCGGCGGACCCAGCCGGACCTGATCCACGACTTCGTGATCTTCTCCGGTTTCGGGACGTTCGCCACCGACCGTGAACTGACCCGTTTCGCTTACCGCGACCCGGTCTACTGCGTGGACCGGCCCGAGGGGCTGGACTTCGGTGCCATCAAGCTCACTCCCGCCGAGCGGTCCCGGTTGACCCTCAACGGCGTCATGGCCGTAGAGGAGCGGTACTGGGACCAGCCGCTGCCGACCGAGTTCAGCGACTACGCCCTCCTGGGCCTGCCGTTCCAGAACATGGAATTGACGACCCCCGGCGAGGCCGGCTTCCAGCCAGTGTACCTGCGGGTGAGCAGCCTTCCCGACAAGCCGGACGAGTACGCCGTCCACAGCGACCCGATGCGGTACTTCCGGGTCATGGAGCCGTCGCGGCCGGACTTGGACATCAAAGGGATGAGCGGGTGCCCGGTGTTCGCCTTCCGCCAGCAAGAGGGGAAGGACATCCAGGCCCTCGTCTGCGGGGTTCAAAGCTCTTGGTTCGCCCGGCCGAGGATCACGGCCGCGACCGACCTCCGCTTCGCGGCGTCCCTCCTTCGGGAGGCCGTCCGGGCGGGGTGACGCGGCGTCCCGAAGCCGCTCGTCCGACCGCAGCCACGCCCGTACCCGCACCGGGCCGACAACGACCGCCGCGTGCCGCGACCGCACCCGAGGGCAAGATGGGCAAGACCGTCCTGGCGAGCAAGTTCACCGAGTGGCGGGGGCTGGACCGCGTCTCGCAGGTGGTCCACGCCATGAACTGCATCTTCCGCGAACTGTCGAAGGACGACTTCGGCCTCGACGGCGAGATCGAGGTGGTCCGGCCGAAGCCCGGCGGCACCGGGTTTGAGACGACCGGCGGGATCATCAAGGTCCAGGCCAAGGCCGGCATGAGCTACGTCGTCTCCGACACGCCGACCTCGTTCGCCTCCCCCGTCGAGAAAACCGACCTCCTGTACTGGCAGACCTGCACCTTCCCCGTCCTTTACGTCGTCTACCACCCGGCCGACGACAAGCTCTACTTCCGCGAGGTCAAGGAGTACCTGCACGCCACCCCGAACGTGTTCCAGGCCCCGCACCGGGTCACCTTCGACAAGGTCAGGGACGAGTTCGCCCCGTCCGCCCAGACCACCATCCACGGGCACGCCCGTGTCAGCCCGCCCCGGATCACGTTCGGCGTGCAGGAGCGGCTGATCTCCAACCTGCTGCCGGTGACCAAGCTGCCGAAGTTCCTGTACTTCGCCCCGACCCGGCGGAAGGACGCCCAGGGCATCCGCCGAGAGATCGATGGGTTCGTCCCCCCGTTCACCGTGACCGAGGGCAAGCTGTACTCCCTGTCCAACCTGTTCGACCAGAACTGCGTGCTGCGGAAGTGGTGCGGCACGAAGGTCCGCAAGATGCTCGCGGCCGAGTGGCTGGCCGACGACCGCCGCGTCCCGGAGTGGGTCTACCTGCTGAACCAACTCCTGGGCAAGCACGCCGGCCGGTGCGGGCTGCGGTACAGCCCCGACTTCGGCCGCAACTACTTCCCCCGCCAGAACGACACGGACGCCGAGTTCAGGCGGGCGTGGACGAGCGTGCGGACGGGGAAGACGGCCCCGGCCCGGATCGTGGCGAAGCGGTACGAGTACGGCAGGCACAGGTTCTGGCGGCACCTCGCGGCCGAACTGGCGTACCGCCACTTCGGCGGGTCGTGGTTCTTGCAGGTCACCCCGAAGTACTTCTTCACCGAGGACGGGGCCAAGCCGTGGGACTCGGACCTCGTCGGCCCGTACTCCACGTCCCAGAAGGCGAACGAACACAACCCGCAGGTGATGAACCACGTCCTCTTCTGGGCCGACGTGCTGGCCCAGGGCGAGGACAAGGTCAGGATGAAACTGGACGGCCGCACCCTGCTCGTCGCGGACAAGATGCCTGCCTGCGGGGTCGGGGCGTTCGGCATCCCGGACGACCCGGCCGGGTACGAGGAGAAGGACGAGGAGCCTCCGGGCCTGTTCTCTAACGTGCCGGACGACGAGGACGAGGAGGACGACGAGGATGATTGAGGTTGAGTACCTGCCCGAGCCGAGGCTCCAGTTCGGCAGCTTCTTTGAGCATGAGGACACCAAGACCGGGCTGGCCGAGTACGGCCCGTTCGGCCGGGCGGTCCCCGGTCTGCACCCGTCCGAGATCAAGCTCGGGTTCGTCGGCACGCGGGAGACGGTGTCCGGGGCCAGGGCGTGGGTCGAGGAGTGCGGCTCGCCCATCGAGAGCGAGAACGCCCGGACGATCCCCGGCCGGCCCGCCTCGGTGGCCGACACCGGACTGTTCGGCACGCCAGGCCAGCCGCCGCCCCCGTCGCAGCCGGCGTTCACCCGGCTGATGAAGATTCTGAACCGCGACTTCGTCGGATTCTCGCGGGAGTCGCCGTTCGCCTGCTGCTTCCAGACCAACCCCCGCTGGGAGCGGACGCTCCAGCCGCTGGAAATCAAGCGACTACTGGAGGTCGCGGACAAGCGGCAGCGGATCGAGGAGGTGGTCAAGCTGCTGGAGGGCGAGGTCAGGAGCCTGGCCCAGACGAAGCCGGCCCCGGACATCGTCCTGCTGGCCCTCACCCAGGAGGTGATCGAACAGGCCCACTCGGTGCGGGTGACCGGGAACTTCTACTTCAACCTGCGGCGGGCGATCAAGGCCCGTGCGATGCGGTGGGGCGTCCCGGTCCAGATCGTCCAGCCGGCCACCGTAGGCGGGAAGCGGGCGGCGGGCCGGCAGTTGCAGGAGAAGGCGACCCGTGCCTGGAACTTCTGCACCGCCCTGTACTACAAGGCCGAGGGCGTGCCGTGGCGACCGCTGGCGTTTGAACAGGAGGCGTGCTTCGTCGGGATCGACTTCTACGTCGCCCACCAGGGGAAGGGGCGGCTGACCATGCGGTCGAGCGTGGCCCAGGCGTTCGACTACCTCGGGCAGGGGCTGGTGCTGCGGGGCGACCCGTTTGAGTGGAACGAGGACGTGGACGGCCGCACCCCGCACCTGACGAAAGACGCGGCCCGGAAGCTGATCCGCAGCACGCTGGACGAGTACGTCCGGGTGCGGGGGACGCCGCCGAGGCGGGTGGTGGTCCACAAGTCGTCCCGCTTCTGGGGGCCGGACCACGGCAAGTTTAACGAGGTGGACGGGTTCATGGAGGGGATCAGCGAGGTCTACCCGAAGACTGACGCAGACCTCGTCGCCCTGGCCCGGAGCGGGGTGAAGCTGTTCCGGGAGGGGAAGTACCCGCCGTTGCGGGGCACCTACGCCCGCGTCGGGGACGACGGCCACTTCCTGTACGCGATGGGGTACATCCCGTACCTCCAGACGTACCCCGGCTCCTACGTCCCAGAGCCGTGGCAGTTGGTGGAGAAGCACGGCGGGAGTTCCCCGAGGGACTTGCTCCGCGAGGTGCTGGACCTGACCAAGATGAACGTGAACAACTGCTCGTTCGCGGACGGGACGCCGATCACCCTGTCGTTTTCCGACAAGGTCGGGGAGATCATGAAGCACGTCCCGGACGGGGAAGCGGTGCAGACCGGGTACAAGTTCTATATGTGACCCGAGGACGAGGTGATCGAATGAGCCGCCGGGAGTTCTTCCGCCTGCCGGTCGTGTCGGCCGGGGCCGAGTTCCTCGTCATGGGCCACCTGATGCGGCGGAACGTGCTGGCGTACAAGGCCCCGCCGGGGAACGAGGGGTACGACCTGATCTGCATCCACCCGGACCCCCGGCACCGCCCCGGCCCGAGCGAACTCCCGCAGGTCCGGGTGCAGGTCAAGTCCCGGTACGCGACCGACTGCGACCGGGGGTTCCCGGTCAAGGAGGAGTCCCTCGACGCCTTCGACTTCCTCGTCGTCGCGTTCCTGAACATCGGGAAGTTCATGGGCGGCAACGACGGGGAGGCCGAGCCGGAGTTCTTCACGCTGCCGAACGCCTTCGTCCGGCAGCACCACGACGCCACCACGACCTGGCAGAAGGTGAAGCTGCGGAAGCTCGCGGCCGAGATCGAGCCGTTCAAGAACCGCGTGGGGTTTGAACAGATCGCCTCGGCCCTCGGAGTGGCCCGACCGAGGAAGCCGCGAAGGGCGGTGGCTGACGACGAGTCGGCGGGCGACGAACCGCCGGCTGGCTCCTGAAGGAGGTCGAGGTGCTGCTCGCGGAGATACACGGGAAGTCGCTGGAGGTCGCCCGGAACACCGAGGACTACCTGACCTCGGCCGTGTTCGGCCACCTCCGGTACGTCCCGCCGAACCTGTTCTGGCCCGCCCTCCTCGCCGTCGCCAAGGGCGTGCCGGGGCCGGACGGCGTCGAGGCGTCCCTCGGCCACACTCTCACCGCCGCCGGCACCGACCTGGCCCGGTACGACCGACTGGTCGCCCACTTCTGGGTGTTCCACCCGACGCTGGGCGAGCCGGACCTGCTGCTCCTGTTCTCGGGCGGGCCGCAACCGCCCCTGGCCGTGCTGATCGAGGCGAAACTCTGGGCCGGGAAGAGCGGGACCGGGGAGGACGACCAGTTGGCCCGCTACCTCGGCATCCTCGACGGCCTCGACGCAGTCGGCGTTCGCCTGCCGCCGGGGGCCGGCCGCTACCTCGTCTACCTGACACCCCGCGAGGCTCTCGCGGAAGTCGAGGACAGCCTGGCCCAGTCCGCCGACCCCGGCCGGGACCGGGGCCGGCTGTTCCGGCTCCGGTGGCAGGACGTGCTGGTCGCCGCCCGGCGGTCGGCCGGGACCGCCCCAGAGCCGGCCCGCACCATCCTGACCGATGTGGCGGCGTTCCTCGGCCGGCTCGGGCTGGAGTACTTCGACGGGTTCCGCCGGGACGGCCGGTTGCCGATGTTGGCGGACGGTGACGGGGCGATCTTTCGGGGTAAACCGGCCCCGGCCGGCGTGCTGCACCGGGTGCCGGGGCTGGAACCGATCACCACGCGGAGGGCGTCATGGGCGACGTGACCGACGACTACGGGAAGCGGGTCGGGACGGCGTTGCGGGCGGTGCGGCAACTCCACGCCGACGCCAGCCGACTGCTGTCGGATTGCGACGGGACCATCGGAAAGCGGCGGGAAGTGTGCGGCGGGCGGAACACCGGGACCGAACGGCTGTCCTCACTCCTCGGGGAGCGGTGGATGCCGGAGGGGGCGTACCGCTGCTACGGCCCGGCGGCGGGGGAGCCGGCCGGGCAGGTGGACGCGGTCTGCCTGTGCTTCTTCGGGGAGACGGTGGCGAAGGACGAGCCGGTGCTGATCGCCGGGCGGATCGAATACGCCCTCGATCCGGGTCAGGGGCTGGAGGCGGTGTGGAGCGGGTGGGACGTGTGGTATCTCCTGTCCCACAACTGCCCGGAGCGGACCCACGGGGCGGTGCTGACGGGCGGTCCCGTGACGTGGACCGACGACGGCAAGGCGTTCACCGGGTTCCGGCTGATCGCGGTCCCGCTCTACTCGATCACTTCGACGGACGACGTGGTCGCCTTGATGGAGCGGGTCCGGGCGGCAGACCTCCGTTCTGTGCATAACCCGGCCTGAACCTCGGCACGCAACCCCTGCGGCGTCTTCGACCGGGAGAGGGCTTGCATCGCGTCTTGCCAGAAGAGGGGCGTATGGGAAGTTCGCGTTCGGTCGCCGTCGCCCAGACCTGCCCGGTGGCGGGGGACGTGCCGGCGAACATCGGGGAGCATGTCCGCTTGGCCCGCATGGCCGCTGCGGAGGGGGCCGGGGTGGTCGTGTTCCCCGAACTCTCGCTGACCGGGTACGAACTGGAACTGGCGGGCGGGCTGGCGTTCACCGAGGGCGACGACCGCCTTGCCCCGCTGCTCGACGCGGCGGCATCGACCGGCGTCACGCTGGTCGTCGGTGCCCCCGTCCGGCTCGGTGACGCCCTTCACATCGGGGCGTTCATCGTCCGCCCGGATCGCACCACCGACCTGTACACGAAACGCCGCCTCGGGGCGTTCCCGCCAGGGGCGGCGTGCGACAGTTGCACCGGGGCCGTGCCGCCCGCCGAGGCCACCGTGTTCCGGCCCGGCGACCGCGACCCGCTCGTCCGGCTCGGCACGCACGTCGCCGCCGTCGCTGTGTGTGCCGACATCGGCAACCCGGCCCACCCCGAGCGAGCCGCCGGGCGGGGGGCGGACACCTACCTGGCGGGCATGTTCGTGATCCCGTCCGACTTCGACGGGGACGCCGAGCGGTTGAGCCGGTACGCAGTGCAGCACCACATGCTGACGGCATTCGCCAACTTCGGCGGTCCTTCTGGTGGCCTCCGGTCGGCGGGTCGCAGTTCCATCTGGTCTGATCAGGGCGACTTGCTGGTGCGACTGGGGGAGAGTGGCTCGGGCGTCGGCGTTGTGACGGAGACGGAACACGGCCCCCGCTGCCGGGTCATTATGACTGAAGGCTCTGCGACAGCGTGACCGCCCCGCCTCACCACGAAAGAACCCGACCTGCCGCGTGCCGGAAAGCCCTCACTCGGCCGTCAACTCCCCGTTGGCGAACACGACCCCGTCCCCCGCCCAGGAACACCCGCTCGCCCCGGACCTCGACGTACACCGTGCCGCCCCGTGGGGACACCTGACGGCCGACCATCTCGGCCTTCCCCAGCCGGACACCCCAGAACGGGGCGAGGAGGCAGTGGGCCGACCCGGTCACCGGGTCTTCATCGACCCCGACCGCCGGAGCGAAGAACCGGGAGACGAAGTCGAACTGCGGGTCGTCGCTGCGGGCCGTGACGATCACCCCACGGCAGTCCACGGTCGCCAGCCGCCGGAAGTCCGGGGCGACGGCCCGGACCACGTCCTCGGACGCCACCTCAACGAGGAAGTCGGTCGTGCCCCGGCCGACGTGGCGGGCCGTCACGTTCAACGAATCCAGAAGGGCGGGCGGCGGGTCGCACGGCTCGACGCCGAGGGCGGGGAAGTCGAGCCGGATGCGGGAGCCGTGCCGCTCGGCACCCAGAACACCGCTGCGGGTCGTGAAGGCCACGCTCGCACCGTCCGGCAGTTTCCCGAGTCGGCCGAGAACGACCGCCGTGGCGAGCGTGGCGTGGCCGCACAGATCGACCTCGGTCTTCGGGGTGAACCATCGCAGGTCGTACCCGCCGGCGTTCGGGACGAAGAACGCGGTTTCGGACAGGTTCATCTCCATCGCCACGTTCTGGAGCCACGGGTCGTCCCTCCAGCGGGGCAACGGGACGACGGCGGCGGGGTTGCCCGCGAACGGGCGGTTCGTGAAGGCATCCACGACGAAGTAACCCACCCGAGTGCCGGTCATCGCCACATCTCCTGTCGCCGCACACGCTCGACGTGGGCGTGAGGCTGTTCTACGCGGTCGGTGAGCCGACTCGGTAACGGCGGCTCCAGCGTAGATACCACATGATCACGTTCCGGGAGTATGTGGCGATCCGCGAGGGGCTGATGTCGATCAAGCCGCCGGCCGGCGGGCTGTCGAAGTTCATGCCGTTCCCGACGACGGCTGGTCACATCAAGCGGATTCGGACGCTCGCCAAGCCGACGATTCGTCCGACGCCGCTCGTCGTCCCGAAGCTCAAGCCCTGACTCCGTGCCCCGAGGCCGGGCGTCGAAGGACAGGCAGGGACATTGTCCCCGTGTGTGAACCGTCGCGTCGTCCCTACTCGGGAAAGCCGAACCTCGGTGGCGGTGGGTACAGTGGAACAGTACGAGGGTGGCGGGGCGATTGAGGCGTGAACGGCGGGACCGAACCGACGAGGGTTACCGGATGTGGGGCGTGGAACTGGTCGTGATGGCCGCGATGATCGCGTTCAACAGCGTGTTCGCGGCGTTTGAGATCGCCCTCGCGTCGGTCGGCCTGGGCCGGCTCCACGTCCTGGCCGGGGATGGCCGGGCGGGGGCCGGGGCGGCGGCGTACATGAAGGAGAACATGGAGGGGAGCCTGGCCGGGGTCCAACTCGGAATCACCCTGGTCGGGGCGGTCGCCGCCGCCACCGGCGGGGCCGGGGCCGAGGAGCAACTGGCCCCCACCGTCCAGGCGTGGCTCGGGGTGTCGCCGGGGCTGGCCGAAGTCCTTGCCATCGCCGCCGTCGTCGCCCCGCTGACCGTGCTGACGATCATCTTCGGGGAACTGATCCCGAAGGTGTTCGCCCTGCGGAACAAGGAGTGGGTCTGCCTGAAGCTGTCCCCGCCGATGAAGTGGTTCGTGTCCGCCGTGTGGCCGGTCGTCTGGGTGCTGGAGGCGGTGGTGACCGGGCTGACGGCCTGGGGCGAGCGGCGGCTGAAGGGGCGGGTGGCCGGGATGGGACCGACCGAGGGGGCGGAACTGCAAGAGTTGCGGGCGGTCGCCGCCATCGCCCGCACGTCCCGGCTGATCGGCCCGCAGGAGGAGCGGATCATCGTCGGGGCGGCGGGGCTGACCGCCCGCCCGATCCGGGAGGCCATGCTCCCGGCGGACGCCATGAGCATGTTGGTGGCGGACCAGTCGGTGGCCGACGCCCTGGTCGCCGCCCACCTCGACATGCACACCCGATTCCCGGTGACCGAGCGGGCCGGCGACCCGCAGGCGGTGGTCGGGTACGTCAACTTCAAGGACATCGTGGCCCACATGCGGCTGGCCCCGGACAGCCCGCACGTCCGCAAGGTGACGCGGGCCATCCCGAGTTTCCCGGCCGACACCCCGTTGTCCGCGTGCCTGGAGCGGCTGGTCCGGGACCACGTCCACATCGCCCTGGTCCGCGAGCCGGCCGGGCGGGTCGTCGGCATGGTGACGCTGGAGGACATCATCGAGGAGTTGGTCGGGGAGATCGAGGACGAGTACGACCACCTGCCGGCCCACGCCATCGTGAGCGGGCGGGCGTGGGTGGTCGGCGGCGGGATCGCCCCGGACAGGCTGCGGGAGGCCACCGGGGTCGAGTTGCCGGACGCCGGGCCGGGCGGGCCGGTGCGGCACCTGAGCGAGTGGGTGGGCCGGCGGCTGGCCCGCCCGGTGCGGGCCGGGGAGGTCGTGGAGGCGGACGGGGTGCGGGTGGTGGTCCGCAAGGTCCGCCGGCAGAAGGTGCTGGAGGCCCAGGTCGAGCGGCGTCCGGCCTGACCCCGACCCCTTTGCCCCCGACATCGGTCGCCAGGTCCGGGCGACTCGCGGAGATGACGTGGTCGCCTTCCCTTCGGGATCGGTCGGGAGTGGCGACATCTGTGGTCCGCCCCCGGCCACCCGGCTTACGATTGCCCGCCGTTCATCACCGCGAGGCAACCGACATGAGTGAGCCGAAGAACCCCGACAGGACCGCCCTCCCGCCGGGCAAGATCACGACCGACGAACAGTTCCTTTCCCCATCGGAGGTCGTCAACGAAGACCCGGCCGAGCCGGACGATTCGGACCCCGACGACGGGTCCGTCCTCGACTGCCTGGTCCGGCTCGTCGCCGCGTTCGACGCCGACGACGGGCAGACGGACGACGTGTACCACGCCACGGTCGGGCTGCTGCACCACCACCTCGGGGACCGGCCCGTCCGGGCGTTCTGCCGTCACCTCGACGGGGGCGACGACCGCCACGTCCTCCGCGAGGGGTCGTTACCGCTCGTCCTCCGCGACATCCGCCGGGCGGCAGGGCAAACGAAGTCGGCAGTTGGCGAGTGAGCCGCACGTTCCCCCTGGCCGGCCCGCCGTCGCGGGGCCGTGAGCGATGACCACGCGGTGCAGGGCCGCGTCTCCCGCTGAAGACTCGTCGGCCCGGCCGCGTATTCGGCCGGGGCGTGCCGGCGGCGGTTGAAGCCCGCAGCAATCGGGCAGGAGTCCCAAGCCCTATTAGCAGGTGCCGTGAGAGGGGGACGGATAGTAACTCGTCAGCACGCGGCCGTAATCAAGACCGACGAAGGGGTTCCTTGGCGGGGTGGCTGGAGCCTCTCGCCGTGGGGCAGACGACCCCGAGTTTCTCCATTTCGCACTCTGTTACGGCCTCCCGGCCCCGTTCTTAGCCACGCACCGGCCGTCTTAGGAATCGCCCTGGCACCCCGTTGCGAAGGACTACTAACCACCTCCAACAGACGCCTCTATCTCCTTTCGCAGAAACAACTTGCACGCCACATGGCCGAGGTCGCTCCTGCCAGCCGGCCGACCGCCTTGACAGAAAATCGCGTGGACTAATGTGGTCCCGTGGGTCGCCCGACCCATCCCCGACTTCACCCCTAATAACGGAGGCATCGACCGTGAACGAACTGACCCCAGACCAACAGGGCAAGCTGGACGCCGCGACCCGGCGGTTCCGCGACACCGCCTACCCCAACCTGCCGCCGGCGATCCGCGAGGTGGCCGTGTCCTTCCCGCCGTTCCTGATCTACCGCATCCGGTCCACCGGGGTTCGCGGGGTGCTGGTGCGGACGGGCGTCACGGCGGACGGGCGGGTGAAGCTCACCCTCGGCTGCGTGCCGTCGCTCAACCCCGGCTGGGCGGGCGTCACCGGGACCGGCGAGCAGGTGTTCGGGCTGGACCCGGACGACATCGAACCCGCCGACGCGGACTGGGACGCGGTGGACGAGTACCTGGCCGGCGAAGAAAACGGCCGGCTTCCTTGACGGGACCGGCGGGTGGCTAAGGTGGATTCACGGCCGGGGAGTTGCGGTCCCTATCCCCCGACCGAAGCCGACCAGCCGGGTGCCCGAACCGGACGGACAGGCCGCGTGGCCGACGATCCCCGTCCCGCCCTCGGGGCGGGGCCGGGCTGGTCCTGTCGGATGTCACCAACGTGGAGGAAATCGCAGACCAACTCGGAGACGTGATCCGCCGGCTGGACCGGATCGAGCAGGCCCTCGGCCGACTCGCCCCGCGTCCGCACGGCACCCCGGAGTACCTGACCGTCGCCCAGGCGGCGACGGCGGCGGGCGTATCAGAATCGCACGTCCGCCGGGCGATAAAGCGGGCCGAGTTGCCGGCGTCTATACTCCGCACGCCCCGAGATGAGCCGTTTCAGGGTTCCGCCTCTATACCACT
>CAYUHJ010000176.1:0-4260 GCA_964444365.1 uncultured Alcaligenaceae bacterium
GGGGAGGAAGAGAAGAGGGTTTTGCTCCCCCTCTCCGCTTCGGGGAGGGGGTTGGGGGGAGGGGTTGACCTCCTTCCGCCCACCCCAACTCGCGCCCCCGGTCAGCGGGCGACTCTGGTGCTTGCACGATGCCCCCGCTGTATCGCCTCCTCGCCCTGCGGTACGTTCGCACCCGGTGGGACCGCGCCGCCCTCATCGTCGCCAGCATCGCCCTCGGCGTCGCCACGCTCGTCTCGTCCCGCATCCTGAACCAGTGCCTGCAGTCCGCCGCGTCGTCGACCTCGACCCCGCTCGGGGTCGGGGATTTGTACGTCCTCAACGGTGGCGTCGGCGTCCGCCGGGAAGTCGCGGACGACATCCGCAACGCGAACGTTCCGGGGGTGAAGTCGGTTCAACCGCTCGTCGTCGACCGCGTCACGCTGCCGGGGCTCGACGGCCGATGGGCGGTCCTCGTCGGCGGCGAACTGTCCCTGGAACTGCTGAAGAAGCGCACCGACAACCCGATGAAGTTCGAGTTCCACCAGACGATCGAAGAAGACTGGCGGCTCGTGCGGTACAGCATTTCCCGGCGGCTCGTGGTGCTGTCGAAGGCGGTGTACGAAGACTGGGTCGTCCGCCGGGCGGACCCGTACTCGCCGTTCGTGGTGAAGTACGGCACGCTGGCGATCGACTGCCTGCCGATCGGGTACATCGAGTACGACGACCAGTCGCCGATGGCGGCCCTCGGGCGGAACGTCGTCGGCATGGAGATCAGTCAGGCCGCCCGGTTCATGCGGCCGGCCCCGCCCGCCGCTTCGCCGGCGCTCGTCGGGGCATCGGCGATTGAATCCGCGTGGGACATCACCCACCCGCCGCGGGTCAACCGGATCGACGTGATGGTGGAGAAGTCCGCGGACCCGGCCGTCGTGCAGGCCGCGGTGAAGCAACTCGTCGGCGACCGGGCGGACGTGCGGACGCCGGAAACCCAGGGGAAGTCGACGCAGGAGATCATCGACGGGATGCAGGCGGGGTTCGCCCTGTGCTCGGCCGGGGCGATGGTGGTGGGGCTGTTCCTCGTCTACAACGCGCTCTCCGTCACGGTCGCGGAACGCCGGCACGACATCGGGATTCTACGATCCATCGGCGCGACCCGCTGGCAGGTCGTCCTGGTGTTCGCGGCGTCGGCCCTCATCCTCGGCGTGCTCGGGGCGGTCCTCGGGCTGCCGCTCGGCGTCGGGATGGCCCGGGTGATCATCGGGCAGTTCCGGGCGGAACTCGGCGGGATGTTCATCAACCCGGAAGTCGACCCCGGCTGGCCCACGACGACCACCCTGCTCCTCGCGGCGTTCGCCGGGATCGCGACGGCCGTCGTCGCCGCCCTGATTCCCGCGATTCAGGCGGCGACCCAAGACCCCGCCGACGCGGTCCGCCGCACCCCCGGCGTGGCCGGCGGCGCGTGGCTGATCGCCCACCGCGCGACGTGTGCCACCCTCGTCGCCGGCGGCGTCGCGATGATCCTGACCCGCCACGACCTGCCGCCCCGGATGGGGGCGTTCCTCGGGATGCTGATCGCGCTCGTCGGGCTGCTGCTCGCCGCGCCGATCATCGTCGGGGTGCTGGTCCGGCTCGCGCACCCGCTGTTCCGGCGCGTCCTGCCCATCGAAGCCCGCCTCGCGGCGGACAACCTCATCCGCTCGCCGGGCCGGACCGGCGTCGTGATCGGGGCCCTCGGGGCCGGCGTCGCCGTGATGATTCAGACCGCCGGCGTCGGCCGCAGCAACGAAGAGCCCGTCGTGGAGTGGATCGAGCGGGTGATCCAGGCCGACCGCTTCGTCATGGCGGGGAGCATCTCGGAGGTGACGAGTTCGTCCACCCCGATGGCCCCCGGCGTCGTCCGCGAGATCGGCCGGGTGCCCGGCGTGCAGGGGGTCGTCGGGGTGCGGTACTGCCAGCCGGAATACAACGGCACGCGGGTGTTCGTCCTGGCCCTGGACGCCGCCGAGTACGCCGACTGTACCGAGCCGCGGGCCGGCGGCAGGCTGGGCGGGTACGCCGCCCTGCGGTCCCTGCCGGGGACGGAACGGGCGCTCATCTCGGAAAACTTCGCGGTGAAGCACGGCGTCCGCGCCGGCGACACGCTGACGCTGCCGGGGCCGAAAGGTCCGGTGAAGTTGCACGTCGCCGGGACCGTGACCGACTTCACCTGGGCCCGCGGCACCGTCATCATCGACCGCTCCGTCTACGCCCGCCTGTTCCAGGACGAACTCGTCGACATCTGCCACGTCTACCTCGCCGGCGGCGGCTCCACCACCGACCCCGGCAACGAGACGCTCGCGAAGTTCGCCTCCGACAAGGGGCTGTTCGTGCTCGACCGGCAGACCGTGCGGAAGGGCTATGCGGACATCATCGACAAGGTCTACGTCGTCGCGTTCCTGCAACAGATCGTCGTGGGGATCGTCGCCGCGCTGGGGGTCGTCACGTCGCTGCTCATCTCCGTGCTGCAACGCCGCCGGGAACTCGGGCTCCTGCTCGCGGTCGGGGCGACGCCGAACCAGGTCATCCGGACCGTGCTGGCGGAGGCCGTCCTCATGGGCGTCTTCGGCACCGTCCTCGGCATCCTGATCGGGCTGCCCCTGGAGTGGTACGTGCTGCGGGTCGTGCTGGAGGAAGAGTCCGGCTTCGTGTTCGACCTGCTCGTCCCGTGGCGGCAAACCGCGACGATCGCCCTGGGGGCGATCACCGTCGCGACTCTGGCGGGGTTGTTGCCGGCACTCCACGCGGTGCGGATGCGGATCACGGACGCGATTGCGCACCAGTAAATGGTTAGCCGCGAGGCGCACCCGAGCGCGGGTGCGAGTCCGGCGCTCGGCTGCGCCTCGCGGCTAACCGTCGGTGATTACTTCTTCGACAAATCCTTGAACACGATGTCCTTGAACTCGACTCGCATCTTCGGGTATCCGCTGTGGATCTGGAACGCGATGATCCCCTCGGCCGGGGCGGGGTTCTTGCCCTTGTTGTCCGGGAAGTCCGCGTCCACGCTCGGCTTGCCGTCCACGGTGATCGTGACGTGGTTCCCCTTCGCGATGACCACGTACTCGTTGAACTCCTTGATGTTCCCGAGCGGCTTCTCGGGCTTCAGCAGGTAGCCGCCGACCTTCTCGCCGTACAGCGCCCCGATGAAGCCGCTGCCGATGTCGACCTGCGGGCCGGCGACGACGAACTTCTTGTCGTCCACGATCGCGCTGCGGATCTGGACGCCGCTGTTGCCGACGCCGTCGCGGAGCTGGACCTTGTAGCGGAGCTCGAAGTCGCCGTACTTCTTCTTGCTGCAGAAGAAGGTGTTGTACTTGGGGTCTTCCTTCGTTTCGCCGATGACGGAGCCGCCCTCGAGCTTCCACAGGTCTTCGCGGCCCTGCCAGTTCGCGGGGTCGAGGAAGTCCTTGGTGTCGTCCGCTCGGGCCGAGGCGAACGCGACCAGCAACGCCGGGATCGCCGGCAACAGACGGGAGAGCCGCATAGACAGTGTCCTTCGTGAAAGGTGGGATCGAACACCCCGGTAGGCGAACGGTGGGGCGGGTATATCCTGACACTCCCGTGCCCGCGCGGCAACTGCCGAACTCGCCCGACTTTCCTTTCCCCGGAGACGCCCGACGTGTCCCCCGTCACCCGGTCCCTGGTTCTCGCGGTCGCCGCCATCGGATTCCTGTTCGACACTTACGAACTGCTGATGCTCCCGGTCATCGGGACGAGTGCCCTCTCCGACCTGATGGGCGTGCCGCCCGACGACCCCAAAGTCCGCGAGTGGATCGGGCGGATTCTGTGGATCGCGGCTCTCGCGGGCGGGATCTTCGGCTTGCTCGGCGGGTGGATGATCGACCGGTTCGGTCGGAAGCGGATCATGGTGCTGAGCATCCTGGCCTACTCGCTTTCCCCGCTGGCCGCCGCGTTCAGCACGGAACTCTGGCAGTTCGTCTTGTTCCGCTGCACCACGTTCATCGGGGTGTGCGTCGAACTCGTTGCCGCGGTGACGTGGCTCGCCGAACTCTTCGAGGACAAGCGGACGCGGGAGCGGGCCATCACCTGGTCGCTGGCGGCCGCGTCCCTGGGCGGGCTACTCGTTACGGTCGTGGACGGCTGGCTGGCCGCGAACGCCGCGTCCTTCCCCGCGATTCCGACGGCACCGGAGTCGTCCGCCCACGCCCCCTGGCGGTACACCCTCATCAGCGGGCTCGTGCCGGGCGGAGGAATACCTCGCGCGCGAGCCGTCGCTCGACCCGGAGG